>PLXP01000057.1 GCA_003151435.1 Acidobacteriaceae bacterium | reverse complement strand
CCAGATATCGCTGTACTACCGTCTGAGCGATGCGATCCGAGATAGTCGGAATTCCGAGCGCCCTCGTCCGCCCCTCCCCCTTCCGTATTTCAACCCGGCGAACTGCCGGCGGGAAATAACTGCCTGACGACATCCGGTTCCAGATCCGATAAAGATTCTTACCTAAATCTTGCTCGAAATCTGCAATGGAAACGCCATCAACGCCCGCCGCCCCTTGGTTTGCCTTCACCCGCTTGTATGCTTCCCATACATCGCGCTTCGCAATACAAAACGGTTTCGCTTTGTCCACAGAAGTCCTCCCCTATTCAGGTTGCTCCTATAACATTGCCGGACGACGACGCCCCTTCGATCCAGTTCCATTACAGAACCTTCATCTCTACTGCGGGCGCCTCCGCCCCTGTGCCCCGCATCGGTACTCTAGCTCTCGCAAAAGCTGTTTGCTTGAGCTTCTCCCTTCGCATCAGGACGACAGGTTCCTACGTTCCTCACTGAAGCCCAGATCAAGATCACGCCGCCTTAATGCCGGATGCCGGTTGGACAGTAAACAGGTGTCCTCCAACCTTATCCGGGAGCACGTACCAGACTCCGGTTTTGACATCGTCTCCAACTTTCGATATGTCGTCAGCGGTTCACTCGCGTTCGTCTTCTTGATCCATACCTGACAAAGTCATTGCCTTGCCTTTTCCCTCAACGCTCACCACAATGGCTCTTGACCAATGCAGCTTGAGGCGGTTTGAGACCAGCTCCTGCAAGCCGATTCCGAGGGGCCTGCCCTCATCTTCAATGAAGCATTGCTTCCGCCTAAATCACAGCGGTCACATTCGTAGCACACAATACGCCGTGGCTTTTCCCAAGATGTCGCGCTCCATCGTTACACGCGCCAACTCGGCACGCGGACGACTGTTCTCCATCTGCTCGGCTGTTAGGCTTCTGATACACGACGAGTGTTCAGTCCGGTTCGACATGGCCCAAAGGGTTCGCCGCTTCAGCTCTGTGGAGACCGCAGCCGATGCAGGTTCGGCGTTCATTTCCGCATGCTGCCGCCGGTTTTAGGTGCTGGAAGGAGCTTCTCCGCCTTGACCTCCGAAGAGCCTTCGCGCAATGTGACAAGTTGGTTCACAGAGACGTTCTTGTGCGTTTCCACAGCTCCGAGAGGCCACCGCACTTCGATGTCGACAGACTCGATGGGGCCCAGCCCGAAGTGGAGGCGCGGATCGTTGGAAGAGACATAGCTGGACTGACTCATGACCTCCTGGACCTGCACCTTGGCCCCGCCGCGGACCACAACCCGGGCTCCGATCGCGCTCCGATTGCTCCTGGTGCCGTGCAGCCGCACCTTGATCCAACGGTTCTCCGGCGGTGCATCGTTGCGCAACAGGGACGGCGGCTCATTCTGATTCATGATGACAATGTCGAGGTCGCCGTCGTTGTCGAAGTCGCCGAACGCGCAGCCGCGGCTGACGTGACGTGAAGCCAGCGCCGGCTCTGCTGCGTCGTCAAGCTCGTGAAAAGTTCCGTTTCCCTGGTTACGAAAAACGATGCGCGGGCCGCGTCGGGGATATTTGGGCAACACCGCCTCGAGCTCGGGATAGACCTGGCCAGTGACGAGAAAGATATCGCAGTTTCCGTCATTGTCGAGATCGACAAGGCCCGTGCCCCAACTGACGAAGCGGCGTTCGTGGATGAGCCCAGCCTGTGCCGTGACGTCTTCGAACTCGCCCTTGCCCTGGTTGTGATAAAGGCCGGTCGGCTGATTCATATAGTGCGTCCGGACGATGTCGAGGCGGCCATCGCAGTCGTAGTCGCCAATACCGACGCCCATTCCCGCCATCTCCTTGCCGTTGTCACTCAGCGCCACGCCGCGCAACAGCGCCTCTTCGCGGAAGGTGCCGTTGTGGTTGTTCATCAGCAGCAGGCTGGGTGTGGAGTCGCAGGCCACAAAGATATCGGGCCAGCCATCCTCGTCCGCGTCGAAAGCGGCGGCGGTGAGGCCATAGGAGCCGCGCAGCGACGCCACGCCAGACTCCTTTGAGACATCGGTGAACGTACCGTCGCCGTTGTTGCGATACAACAAGTGGGTCGGGAGCGGAAGGCCGCTGGGTCCACAATTGACCGGCACTCCCTCGAAGTTGCAATTGGGCCGTTGAAGCGACGGCTTGGGTAGAGTGGCCAGATCGACATCCGCGTAGTTGGAGACGAAAAGATCGAGCCAGCCGTCGCGGTTGTAGTCCACGAACGTGCAGCCGGATCCAAAGCGCGTGGCTTTGCTGCCCAGGCCGGCCTGCGCTGTCACATCGGTGAAGGTCCCGTTGCCGTTATTGCGATAGAGACGATTCTGACCGAAGTAGGTGACATAAAGATCCTCGAACCCGTCGTTGTTATAGTCGCCCACGCAAACGCCGACTGCCCAGCCCGCGTCAAGCAGGCCCGCTTCGGCGGTGACATCGGTAAAGGTGCCGTCGCGATTGTTGCGGTAGAGGCGATTGCTGGCCCCCACCGGTACCGCTTCCAGTCTTCTGCCGCCGAGGATGAAGATGTCGAGCCAACCATCGTTGTCATAGTCAAAGAACGCGCAGCCGCCGCCCATGATCTCAGTGATGTAGGTGGCCGTGGTTCCTTCGCCGTAAAACATCTCCTTGGTCAGCCCCGCGGCTTCGGCCACATCCACAAAATGCGAAAAGGGCTTTGCCCCCGCAGGCGCAGCAACGGAAGCCAACGCACCCACTGGAAATGCAGCGGAGGCCAGAACTCCGGGCGCGCACTGCAAGACACGACGGCGCGACCACCCGCGTCTTGATTTGACCGATTGGGTCACGGGCTTCAACATTTCTCCCACTGCCCCTTTAGGTTGGCGGCTTGTTTGAATGGCGATACCAGAGACGATTGGTGCGAGGGTATTTCAGAACTATCGGGATACCGGAGCGTCACGGACTCTCATGCGCGGCGGCGAGCGCTTCTCCAAGGCGGCGAGCCTCGACGTTATCCGGATCGATCTCCAGAGCGCGGTCCAGCGCCTTCTTTGCTTCCTGCCACTTGGCCTCGCTGGCCAGGGTTGCCGCGAGATTGACCCATGCAACCACATACGAGGGTGAGGCCTGACAGGCGGCCTGAAAGAATGCTTCGGCGAGAGGCGCGTCGCCATTGCGGGCGGCTAGATACCCTCTCTGGTTCTGGGCTTCAGCCAGCTTGGGGTTCAACTGAATCGCGCGATCCAGTTCCGCGGTTTCGCCGGCAACATCATTCATCTTTTCCAGCGCCTTGGCCAGCTTGTAATGAAGAAGTGGCTCGTCTTGATCGGAGACAAGCGCATCGCGATACAGCGCGGCGGCTTGTTCGGCATTGCCCGCCGCAATCGCCTGGTCACCGGATTCGGCCTTTCCGGCTGCCTGCGATTTGCCGGATTGTGCCGCTTTCAATTGCCGGTAAACCTCCAATCGTTGGGCAGCACTCTCGGTTTCGCCCAGACTACGAAGAACCTGCGCCAGTGAGTACTGGGATTCGGGCGTATTGTCTCCCAGGGCGATTCCCTTTTCCAACTGCACCCTGGCGCCGCGCAGATCGCCGAGTTTGGTGAGGGTGTTGCCGAGCTCGGTGTGTGCCTGCGCATATCCGGGATTCAGCAAAACGGCCCGTTCGAAGTGGACGCGCGCCTGCTGAAAGGCACCTTCACGCGATGCAAGCTGACCATTGAGGTAGTGCACCTCCCACTGGTTGGGATAAGACGCGAGCAGCTTGTGCGCATATTGCGGCGCCTTCTCGGAGTGGCTCGAGACCAGGACCCGCAAATAAAGCAGTTGCGTGGGCTGATCGTCCGGATGTCTCTGGAGGGCCATATCGAACACGCCATAGGCCTCCTCGTCCCTGCTGAGAAGCATGAGCACAACGGCAAGTTCATCGGCGATCGGAAGTGAGTCGGGGGCGGTGTTGAGGCCCTCGCGAAGCACGCGGGCAGCATCGTCGAGCTTTGCAACTCCGGCAAACGCAATGCCCAGATTGAGACTCTGCAGAGGCGACCGCTCCCTGCTGCTGGCCGGCTTGTCGAGCAAGGCGATCACTGACGAGTGGTCTTTTTGATTCACGAGGTCCTGGGAGAGACCATCAAGGGCAGTGGTGGAGTCGGCGTCAACGGCGAGTGCTCTCCGCCACTCCGCTTCCGCGTCCGCGGTCTTCTTCAACCGATCGAGGGCTGCTGCGAGAGCGAGATGTGGCCGGATGTCGCTGGAGTCAAGCTCTGCTGCGTGACGAAGTGGACGCAACGCGGCGGAGTCATCGCCTGCGGAGTAGAGACTAAGCCCCCAGAGATAGGCGAGAGAGGCAGATTGCGGATCGAGCCTGGCGGCCGAAGCAAAAGCATTGACCGCGCAATGGAATTGCCTTTTCTCCCCAAACCATTTCCCCAGATCGGCGTAGGCTTCGGCGGTTGGATGGGACTGAAGGCGTGCGCTAATCGAAGCCGGAGCCGTGCATGCGCCTGAAGCGAGGGACGATGCCAGCAGCCATAATATGCCTCCCGAAAACAAGCGAGGCCCTGCCCGAAAGGTGATTGATTGACTGTTCATTTGAAGTAAATTCTCTGCGGGCTGCACATTCCAGGATGAGCCAGCGGCATAGTCTTGCAAAACATGGGCTGACGCGGGTTTCATTCTACTCTCCATGTGAAACCCGCCACAATTCTACTGAAGTAGGAACGACTGAAGTCCAGGTGTGATCTGAGCCGCAGAGAAACTGTCAGTTGGGGCCATCCAGCGCTGCACATATTCCCCCGATGCCCAGCCGTCCATCTGCCGCCTTCCTGTTGAAAAATCATCGGCACTCCGACTTTTGGGGGATTGAAGGTTTTATCGCGCGAGGTGTAACATCCGCATCGGCTCAGAAAACAACCAACTGACCACTGCAAGTCAAAGCGCGGAGGAGAAGGCTTTCTGATGTCGAGAGGCTTTTACCTGATCCTGAAAACGCTTTCAATTCAAACGCCGCGCGGTCTTGAAAGCTCCACTTATCCGGTTTAGGAGGAAGTCATGCAGCTGCTAAAAGCGAAGCACCTTAGAGGATTGCTGTTCCTTGTCCTCTTCGGAGTCGCGAGTGCCGGGGTACTGGTCTTCGGACAGGGGACAAACGGAAGCTTGACGGGGCAAGTATCTGATCCGTCTGGAGCGGCCATTCCCGGCGCCACCGTTACACTGACGAACGTCGACACCAATTATCCACAGAAAGCGACTAGCGACAGCGTCGGCGCCTACCTGTTCAAGCTTGTGCCGCCCGGCAATTACACGCTCACGATTGAGAGCAGCGGATTCGCCGGCTACAACCAGAAAGGCATTGTGATCAATGCCAATATGAATGCGACCCAGAACGTTCATCTCTCGATTGCCACTGCAAAAGGCGAGACGGTGAACGTTACTGCCGACGCCGAAATGATTAACACGACCTCGGCCGAACTCGGCACCACGGTCAACGAATATTCGGTCACACAGCTTCCGCTCAACGGGCGCGATCCCTCGAACCTGGTCCTTCTGGCTCCGGGCATGATTAGCGCTATCGGACACGGCGGCGAAGGCATTCAGGGGGGATTCTCATTCCCCACGGAGACTGCGGCATCCGCCAACGGCGGCCGCCAGGGCAGCACATATTACATGCTCGACGGCGTGTCGAACATGGATAACTACACGGCCGCAACATCGCCGATGCCGAATCCGGACGCAACCCAGGAATTCCGCCTCATCTCCAACAACTATGGCGCACAATACGGCTTCTCTTCCGGTGGCGTGGTCAGTATCGCCACCAAGTCCGGAACCAATCAGTTCCATGGCGGCGTGTTTGAGTTTCTGCGCAACCAGGACTTGAATGCCAAGAGCTGGTTCCAGCATCAACTCGATCCCTTGAAGAAGAACGTCTTCGGCGGCGCAGTCGGCGGGCCGATTTTCAAGGACAAGCTCTTCTTCTTCGGCAGCTACCAGGGAACCCGCCAGGTCGGACAGGGCGCTTCGGCACAGACCCACACCCCAACCGCACAGATGATGAATGGCGACTTCAGCGGTTTTGCGTATGAAAATGCTTCGCTTCCGCAGTGCCAGGACCCCACCAATTCCAACTACCACAACACGGGTTGCGGATGGCTCAACGGGCCGTTCCAGGTCGTCAACGGAGTTCCCAACCAATTGATTGGCGGCACCGCGGCGCTCGATCCCGTGGCCGTGCAAATGACGAAGGACGGCCTGCCTGGCCAGATGCAGGCCACCACGACTTCGACGGCCAGTCTCACCTCTCAGGATCAGATCGGCGGAATGTATTACAACGCCGCTGCGCTCAAGGACAACTACGACGAATACACGGGCAAACTCGACTACGATCTATCAAAGTCTCAAAGGCTGACACTGCGGTCGTTCATCGACAAGTTCATTCAGCCTTCGGGCGACGTCCCGGGCAACGTCCTCTCCGTCCTGAACCTGAGCAACTGGAATCAGGGGTTCGGTGAGCAAATGTACTACTACAACGAGGTGCTGCAGCACACCTGGACGGTCAACTCCAATACCGTCAACACAGCCTCAATTCTGTGGAACGAACAAAGCGCGCACAATTCAGCTGCTGTCGTGGATCACCAGAACAAGGCGATGTGCTGGTCCCGCTACATCAACGTCACCGAAATGCCCGGCTCTTGCTATATGGAAGGCGCCTACTTCGGCGGCGCTAACGGCGGCTGGACCGAACCTTCACAAGAAGTGCGCAGAACGTATGGACTCTCCGATACGTTCATCAAGACAGTCAACCGTCACACCATTTCCGCCGGAATGGACCTAATGCATCAGTGGGCGGAAGAGAATACCCAGTACCCCACCAACGCCATCATCAGCTTCGGTGGAGGTTACACCGGACAGGGCCTCGCGGATTGGCTGCTGGGCTACATGTCGTCGTTTGAGCAGGGAGCTGGAGAGATCGCGGACATCAAGGGATGGCAGGTCGATCCGTATCTGAATGACGAGTATCGCGTGTTTCCGGGAATGACCCTGACCGCCGGAGTTCGTTGGGATCCCGATCTTGCGCCCACCTCAGTGGGCGGACGCGGCGCCGCATTTGTGAGTGGACAGCAAAGCACCATGTTCCCGAATGCACCTAAGGGGCTGATCTTCCCCGGCGATACCGGGATGAACGCACAATTGAGGCCCACTTCTTACGGCTATTGGGAACCTCGCATTGGCGTGGCATACCAGCCGAAAAACCTTCCACGCACATCGTTCCACGCCGGATTCGGGCTGTTCACTGGTCCGGTTGCCTACTCCTCCTACAACCACGTAGCCGATGTGGCTCCCTTCAGTGCGACATTTAACCCCAGCGCTCCTTCCAGTAACGCTCAGTGCTATGCCGGTTCCACCTTGGCGAAATGCGCTCCCAATTCAGGGCAAAACATCGCGGGCTACATGAACTTCCACAACCCCTGGCAAACTTCCGGTTTCGGAACCGGCGGCGTAAGCCCGTTCCCAACACAGGTACCGTTTGCCTCCACCTCCTACAAGCCGCCGTCGTCCACGGCATTCCCGTCGCAGATTAACCTGGGCGCTTCTTTCGCCCGCGACTTCAAGGCTGGAATCACCCAAAGCTGGAACTTCTCGGTCGAGCAGCAGGTTAGCCCAAGCATGGCATTTCGTCTTGCCTATGTCGGTAGCGAGTCATTTCACCAGAGCTACATCGACGACATGAATCCTGGAATCTACAGCGCCAACCAGGGAGGCGCCAACGTGCACGGTTCCGCGCGTGCGCTCACGAGCTTCCAACAAATCCTGCAGGAAAACAGCGACGGCACCGCGAGCTACCATTCACTGCAGATCAACTTCGACCGGCACATGGCGCACGGCTTCCAAGCCCAATCGGCATTTACCTGGCAGAAGACAATTGATCTTGTCAGCAACAGCAACATTTCGTTCAACAGCGCCATCGGGGACCCGCTGCCAGGCCAACTGCGCTGGAACCGGGGTGTTTCGTCCATGTGCATTCCATTTACCTCGATTTCCAACTTCATCTACCAGACGCCCAATCTGCGGGGAAAGAGCCTGTTGATGCGCGAAGTTCTAGGCGGCTGGGAATTGAGCAGCATCATCGCCATACAATCGGGCGGCCCATTCGGCATCGGTGGCGGCAACAACCGCAGCCTGGCAGGGGACAACCAAGGCGTTGGTTCCGGTTCATTCGAGGGCGGCGACCGTGCCGACCGGGTCAGCGGGCAGTCTCTCAATGTCCGCAAGACCGGAAGATCGTCCTGGTTGGTCGGTCACCCCGGAGCCTACTTCAACACCGCAGCGTTCCAGCCTAACGCAGACGGAACGTTCGGTAACAGCGGTAAAAACATCATGTACGCTCCACCGTCGTTCAATGTGGACTCGGCCGTAATGAAGAACTGGACGGCATTCGAGCATTATTCGCTTCAGTTCCGCTTTGAGCTCTTCAACGCCTTCAATCACCCGGTGATGGGTACACCCGACACCGGAGTAAGCGACGGCAGTAACTTCGGCAAGATCACCGGAACCGCAAATGCACCGAGAGTCGGTCAGGCTGCTCTTAAATTCAACTTCTAGTCAACCTGACCCACACCTGGGCGGCGATGATTGCCGCCCAGGCCTACCTCTTTTCCGACACGTTCACATCTGGCTTTTCGGCAACCCGCGGCAAATCTGCTTCGCCGCGCCTTCACGCCATTCGCAACGAACTACAGTGGAGATTAGTCACAGATCGAGCGTGGCTCTTTGGGGGAATGAATGCTGGATCGTGGCTTCCTAACTCCGAGACGATTCGGACGAGCCTTCCCGAGCGTTCTCTTCATTTTGGCGGCGCTCATGGCTTCCATGCTGCTCTCGCCGCTGAGAAGCAAAGTCCAGGGACAAACGCAGACTCAGTCTGCAGCCGTTTCGAAAGAGAGTCCCAAATCGGCCTTGTGGCCTGTCTCGATCGACTACCCCGAGGATAGGTCCATCTTCCCGCCCGGTATAACTCCTCCCACTTTCCTCTGGCGCGATGGCCTCGCGGCCACCTGGACGATCGAAGTCCACTTCGCCGACAATACCCCCGTCTTTCGCGTTGAGTCGAAAGGCGAGAAGATGCACATCGGCGCCATCGACCCGGAGTGCGTGTCCGCCACCAATGAACCGCCCAAATTGACTCCGCAGCAGGCGGCATCGTGGGCATGGACTCCCGACGCCGCCACATGGAAGGCCATTCAATCCCATTCGACGGCCGCGCCCGCCACGCTGACCATTACCGGATATAACAGCGCAAATAGGTCGGCCTCGCAAGCGCATATCGCGTTCTCCACCTCCGTCGATCCCGTCGGGGCGCCCATCTTCTACCGCGATGTTCCGTTGATGCCGAGTGCCGGCGCGAATGGCACGGTGCAACCGCTCTCTCCAGCAGCCATCCACCTGATCCGCTGGCGCCTCAGGGACATACGCAACCCCGAGAGCCGCACGGTTCTCACCAACATGCCCACCTGCGCCAACTGCCACTCCTTTTCAGGCGATGGCAAGACCATGGGCATCGACGTCGACGGGCCGGCCAATGACAAGGGGCTATATGCAGTGGTCCCCGTCGAGCGCCACATCTCCATCCGGAACAAGGATGTGGTGCAGTGGAACACCGATGGGGAGGCCGGAAAAGTCCGCGTTGGCTTCATGTCCCAGGTCTCTCCCGACGGACGCTATGTGATCGGCACGTTTGCCGGCTCATTGAGCCAGGATGTGAGCAATACCTACTACGTCACCAACTTCAAGGACTACCGCTTCCTTCAGGTCTTTTATCCCACCCGCGGCATTCTGGAGTGGTACAGCCGCGCTACGGGCAAACGCCAGCCTCTGCCGGGGGCCGACGACCCGCGCTATGTGCAGACCGATGGCGTGTGGAGCCCCGACGGGAAGACCATTGTGTTTGCGCGCGCGGAAGCAAAGGATCCCTACCCTGAAGGACAGAGAAAAGCGCTGCGGGCCAACGATCCCAACGAAACTCGAATCCAGTACGATCTCTATCGCATACCGTTCAACGACGGAAAGGGCGGCACGCCCGAACTCATCCTCGGCGCTTCGCAGAACGGAATGAGCAACAATTTTCCAAAGGTATCGCCCGATGGCCGCTGGATCGTGTTTGTGCAGTGCCGCAATGGCCAACTCATGCGTCCCGACAGCCAGCTCTACATCGTCCCATTTGAGGGTGGGGTTGCGCGGCGCCTGCGCGCGAACACTTCGCTGATGAATTCGTGGCACAGCTTTTCACCGAACGGGCGCTGGCTGGTGTTTTCGTCCAAGGCCCGTTCCCCCTATACGCAGATGGTTCTGACGCACCTCGATGAAGACGGCAACTCCAGCCCCGCCATCCTGATCGACAACGCCACTGCTTCCAACCGCGCTGTCAACCTGCCTGAGTTCGTGAACATTGCAGGAGATGGGATCGAGGACATTCAGGTGCCGGCGGTGGAGCTTTACAAGCTGATGGACCAGGCGATGCAGTTGGAAGAAAAGGGAGAAAACGATCAGGCCCTGGTTCTATGGAAGAAAGCAGTGGCCATCGAACCCGAAAATGCAAAGGCACAGAACGGCCTGGGAATTTCGCTCTACGTACACGGTCAGACGCAGGACGGCTTCGAGCATCTTCGCCAGGCCACGCGCATTAACCCGTTATCGGTTGAGAGCCACTATGTGCTGGGCAAGTTCCTGCTGGACCAGGGGCATGCGGACCAGGCATTGCCGGAGTTCCAGACGACCATCTCCATCCGGCAGCATTTTGTTTCGGGCGAGGAAGGGTTGGCCAGCGCATATCAGGCCATGGGCAACAACGCTGAGGCCCTTGCGCATTGGCGCAAGGCGCATGCCATCGATCCAACCCGCGTGAGCGCAACCCTGGGTGTTGCCTGGCTTCTGGCAACATCTCCGGATGCTTCGCTGCGAAACGGGGCGGAGGCATTGTCGCTCGCAGAAAACGCCAGTCATCTTGTATCGACGGACGATCCGGACGTGCTGGACTCGCTGGCAGCGGCCTGCGCGGAGAACGGACAGTTCGCGCGCGCGGTCGCATCGGAAAAGCGCGCTCTTAACGCTGCCGTCGCGAGAGGCAACACCAAAATGGCGACCGCGATGCGAAGCCGCCTTCTGCTGTACACGGCGAACAAGCCCTACCGCGAACAGCGAATCGACACCTCACACGCCGCCGCGGACGGGACGCCGCAGAAGCAATTGCGGCAATGAACAGCGCGACCAGGCTTTGCGACGGCTCTTCCGCCGACTCGGAACTCCCGCTGCCATCCCAACAACCAAGCTCGAATCGAACCATCGAAAGGGAACGGAATGTCATTATCGCGCAGGGATTTTCTTGAAGTGAGCGCCCTGTCTGCTTCAGGTCTTGTGTTATCGAACCTTGTACCCTCTGCCAGTGCAATGACTGGCGCCGCGCGCGCCGACAGCCCATTGCCTCGCTCAGTTGGGAGGCCTGAGGCCCGCGTTGTCCTCGGCATGGATCGCGACTGGAAGTTTTTCAGGCCACTTGTAAGCGCGGCATCGCCCGCAGCGGCGGGCAACAGCGATGTTCCGCCATCCAATGCCGACTGGGAACCGGCGACCCTGCCGCATACGGTCCGGCTGGAGCCAAGAGACATAAGCGGCGGCCGGAATTATCAGGGTGTCTGCTGGTATCAAAGGTCATTCTCCGCAGAGCCGGATTGGAAGAATCGCATCGTCTNNGCTGGTGGTGCGGCTCGATAACTCCGACAATCCCGAGGTTCCTCCAGGAAAGCCGCAACGAGAGCTGGACTTCTGTTATTTCGGCGGTCTTTATCGAAGCGTCGAGATCGAAGTGCTTCCTTCCTTGCACATCACCGACCCGATCCTTGCGGATACCGTGGCCGGCGGCGGAGTCTTCGTGACCTTTCCAGCCGTGTCTGCGGGCGAATCCACCGTTCAGGTGCAGACCGAGGTGGCAAACGAATCGGATGAGCAGCGAACCTGCACGGTGACGCAGCAGTTGATGAGTCCCGACGGCAAAATCGAGAGTGAGAACGCGCAGAGCGTTTCATTGGCGCCCCATGCGCGTCACGCCGCAATGCAGACAATGCAGGTGCGCAATGCCAGGCTCTGGCACCCCGAAGACCCTCAACTTTACTGGCTGCATACAACCGTGACTGAAAGTGGCCGCGTCACCGACGATCAATTCACGCGGATCGGGATACGTTCCATTCGATTCGAAATAGATCGCGGCCTGCTCATCAACGGCCAGCCGTTCCTTTCCATCGGAGCCAACCGGCATCAGGACCATCCATATGTCGGCAACGCCCTGCCGCCCTCCGCACATTATCGCGACGCCTTCAAACTGCGCGAGGCCGGTTTTACTTCCTACCGGAGCCACTACCCGCAGGATCCCAGCTTCATGGATGCGTGCGACGAATTGGGTATCCTGGCAATCGTCTCTAACCCCGGCTGGCAGTTTGTCGGCGATGAGATCTTTAAAAAGCGCGCCTATCAGGACGCGAGAGAGATGATCCGGCGCGATCGCAATCGCCCTTCGGTTGCCATTTGGGAGGCGGCCCTGAACGAATCGGATAACAGCTCCCTGGCTGCCGAGTTCTACCGGGTCGTGCATGAGGAGTTTCCAGGCCCCGGCTGCTACACCGCCGGAGATCCCATTCACAAGAAGGTGCCGGGATTCGATGGCTGGGACATCGGCTACGTTGGGTATCAGCACAAGGATCCAGACAGGCCGTCGTGGATTCGTGAGTGGGGCGACCAGGTCGACAACTGGAGCGATCAGCAAGGACAGGTGCGGGTGGCACGGTCATGGGGCGAAGCGCCGATGCTCGTTCAGGCGTCCTCGCACATGCACAGCCTGGACAGGATCTATCAGCCGGAGACAAAGCCTGCGGGTGCGAACCTTTGGGCGGGCATCGATGCGGCTCGCGGTTACCATCACCAGCCGTTTCTGGGCGCGCCGCTCGACGTTTTTCGTCTTCCCAAGTTCGATTACTACATGTTCCAGAGCCAGCGGCCGCCGCAGGTTCGGCCGGGACGCGCCGGCAGCGGTCCCATGATCTTTATTGCCAACTATGCCACCTTTCATTCACCCCAGACCGTCACCGTGTTCAGCAACTGCGAACAGGTGCGGCTGACCCAAAACGGCAAGGTGGTAGCCACTCAGGAGCCGGACGCTGGGTACCGGCTTCCGCATCCTCCGTTCACGTTCAAAGTGGGCGAATTCAGCGCCACGCGCAGCATGTTGTTCGCCAACGCTGTTTCGCCCGGAGCGCTTTCCACGCCCATCGGGGAGCTGCTCGCCGAGGGGCTGATCGATGGCAAGGTCGCCGCAACCCATCTGGTCCATTCCCCCGGACAGCCCAAGAGCATTGAACTGCGGCTGGACACATGCGGACTCGATCCGGTAGCCGATGCCGCGGATTGGGTGCGCGTTTACGCCCACATCTGCGACGCACGGGGCATGACCTATCCTTATGGCGACGATGTGGTGACGTTTGCGGTAAGTGGCGAGGGATCGCTGATCGGCGATGAAAAGCTCTTCGCTAATCCGGTGCGCGCCGAGGCGGGAATCGCCACCGCATTGGTGCGGACCACTGGAACTGCAGGACAGGTGACGTTGCGCGCGGCGGCTACAGGGTTGAAAGACGCGACGCTGCAGTTTCAAACCAGGCAGCGTGAACGCGGTTTCGTTCGGTAGCCGAGCGTGGAGAAGCCCACGCGCGTCGTCCGTTCGTGGGCTGCGATTCATCTGCCAAAGGACGAGCAGTGCCAGTGTAAGAGCCAACGCAGCCATGCCGATTGGGATGGAGATGGCTCGTGAAGCAGCGGTTAAACGGTAGCGTTCCAAAGCTTGCACCTCTTGTGCAGAGGTTCCCTGGAACACAACATCCCAGCGGAGTTTTGGGTCCGGTTGATCGGAACGCCGTTTCGGACTGGAAATGACGGCCTGCAGGGTATCCCGGAGGATTTAGGATTGACTGCGATTCTGAGTCCGGTTATAGTGACCACATGGGTCTTTGCCACACTCCGGCTCCATGTTGTGCGTGCTGTTGCGCGCCGCGCCGGTCTTGTGGGTGAGCTAATTTAGACTCAACAGTTACCCATTAGGCCGCGTTTCAGCCATTTGCTGACGCGGCCTTTCTGTTTCCAGTACAAATGCACGTGTCAACTTCAAAGTACGAACCTGAATTTGTATGAGTTTCCTCTCTTCCCATTCGCGGCTCCCCGTTTCCGCCTCCCGGCGGACCTGCCATTGTTGTTGTCGCTGACCAACTCCCCATCCTGAATCCTAAAGCACACCGGAAGCGCGCTCTTCGTTCTTCCGCCTTGTGCTCGCCTTCCCCGGCATGGCGTTTCAGGCAATCCATTCACCGAATTCCAGGAGGCCCTTGTGAAACTCGCAACAAAGCTGCATTACCTTCTTCTCGCACTGCTCATCGGAGGCGTAGCCATCGCGCGCGCCCAGATTGTGGGCGGCACCATCAGCGGCACCGTCCACGAATCCACTGGAGCATTGTTGACAGACGCAACGGTGACCGTGCGCCAACTCGAGACCGGGGCAACGCGCAAACTCATCACGGGCGCCGATGGGCGATTCTATGCGCCTTCCGTGCCGGTCGGCGAGTATTCGGTTTCCGTGACTCATGAGGGTTTTGCGCAGCAACGGCGCAGTGGCATTTCCCTCACAGTGGGTCAGAGCCTGCAATTGGAATTCGTGCTTGGCGTTGAGGCAGTGCAACAGAACGTGGAAGTTGACGCCACATCGGCGAGCGTAAACACGACCACGCAGCAGACATCGGGTCTGATCGATGAGCGGGAGGTAAAAGAACTGCCCCTCAACGGCCGCAGCTACGACGAACTGCTGACGCTGAATCCGGCCACGGTCAATTATTCCAATCAGCGATCTGGCAGCATCGGAACCTCGAACTCATCCGTGGGAAATATGTTCGCCGTCAGCGGACGCCGCCCGCAGGACAATCTCTTCCTGCTGAATGGCATCGAATACACCGGAGCTTCGCTGATCAACGTTACGCCCGGAGGAACCAGCGGCCAGTTATTGGGCGTAGATGCCGTGCGGGAATTCAACGTGGCCAGCGACACCTACGGCGCAAGCTACGGCAAGCGCGACGGTGCGCAGGTGAGTATTGTCACGACGTCCGGGACAAATCAGCTTCACGGCACTGCGTTTGAGTTCATTCGCAACAGCGCTCTGGATGCCAGGAACTACTTCGATTCTGGATCGATTCCCGAGTTTCAGCGCGACCAGTTTGGCGGCTCACTCGGCGGACCAATCCGACACGATAAGCTCTTCCTCTTTGGCAACTACGAGGGTTTCCGGCAGAACTGGGGGTTGAGCTCCGTGACTTTGGTGCCGGATAATCAGGCTCGCCAGGGTTACTTGCCCAACGCATCCGGCGTGGAGCAGTACGTCGGGGTGAATTCCGCCGTGCAGCCGCTGCTCGCACTGTGGCCGGTTGCGAACGGACCGGAACTTGGCAGCGGAATTGCCGAGGCTTTCAGCCATCCGAAACAGCTTATTCAAGAGGACTTTGGCACCGCACGTTTCGACGACAATCTCGGAGAGAAAGACCTCCTCTTCGCCGTATACACCGTCGACGATAGTAGTGCCAACACGCCCTCGCAGAACCCTTTGAGCCGCGTTGACGAGAGTTTGCGCGAGCAGGTGGTTAGCCTCCAGGAACAGCATGTGTTTTCGCCTTCGCTGCTCAACACTGCGCGCGTGGGCTTTTCGCGTGCCAGCTATTTCTTCACTGGATACACGCCCGTCAACCTATCGGGTTGGGTCGCCGGCAAACCGATCGGCGCCATTGTCATCAGCGGCAGCACCGCCTCAAACGGTGCGTCGCAAATCACGCAGGCAGGCAGCAACGTGGGCAGCAACAACAAAGCGGCACGCAACCTCATCACCGTAGACGATCATGTCTACTGGTCGCATGGCCGGAATCAGGTGGAAGCGGGTGTCTGGTTGCAGCGTATCCAGTCCAACGATCTGCTGGCGCAGAACCAGTACGGGCAGGCTTCCTTCAGTACGCTGAAGTCATTTCTCCAAGGCACCGTGGCAACCTTCACCGTCGTGCCATCCCCAACCGAATTGGGCTGGCGATCATTGGAAGGCGCGGGATTTGTCGAGGACACCTTGAAGGTGGCGCCGCGCCTTGAATTGCGGGTGGGCTTCCGGTCAGAGTCGACCAATGGCTGGAATGAAGCACAGGGCAGGGCATCGAACTACGTCCTCGTCGACGGCGTATTGCAGACGCAGCCGGTTGTCGGCAGTTCCGCGTTGACCAGCAACCGCGCCAAATTCCTGCCGGCGCCGCGCGTGGGTTTTGCCTGGGATGTCTGGGGAAATGGAAAGACCGCTGTCCGCGGCGGCTTCGGCCTTTACCACGGACTTCTCGATACACTCGATTACCGGCTGGACCAGACGGCGCCCTTCAATACGTCCGAGTCGATCAAAAATATCTCGGTCTCGAATCTCAACATTACGCCGGGGTCTCCACCACCCGCGGGTACCAAGGTTTCGCCCAGCAACGTGCAGCCGGACATTGCCACGCCAGCCGTTCTCACGTGGAGCCTGCGCATTGAACAGCAGGTTGCACCGCGCACTTCGCTCACCGTCGGCTACGTCGGTTCGCACAGTTACCACCAGATTCTCTCTGAAGATATGAACGAGCCTTTGCCCACATTCCTGGCGGATGGTACGGCTTACTATCCCACCGGCGCACAAAACGCGAATCCGAATCTCGCCAATTCCACCTCATGGGTTTCGCAAGGCGTGGGACTCTACAATTCGTTGATCGTCGATCTGCGGCGCTCCTTCGGCAGCGGGTTTCAGTTCCGCGGCAACTACACCTTTGCCAAGAATCTCGACGATGGCTCTGCGTGGAATACGAGCGTCAGCGGCAACACGCCGGCCTTTGTCGAGTTTCCGTTGCGTCCCAAGTTGGATTGGGGGCCGGCAGCGACAGACGTGCGCCATGCGGCCTCGATCAACGCAAGTTATGAATTGCCGTTTGGTCCGCGTCGACGCTTTCTCAAGAGCGCTTCTGCGCCTGTGAATTTCGCAATCGCGGGTTGGACGGCGAGCGCCATCGTCAACGTGCAATCCGGCTTTCCTTTTTCTCCGCAGCTCGGCTATAACCCCACCGGGAATGGCGATACACGTAATCCCGTGCGACCGAATTGGAATCCGGACTTCCACGGGAACCTGTATCCACGCACCGCGAGCCGGTATTTCAATCCGGAGGCGTTTCTTCCGCCGGCGGCCGGAACTTTCGGCAACGTATCGCGCGATGCTCTAACTGGGCCAGGCCTGTCGGAACTCGATCTCTCGGCGGCAAAGAGCTCTCACCTGACTGAGCGGCTGGGTCTGCAATTCCGAGCTGAATTCTTCAACATTCTCAACCACACGAACTTCCTCACGCCCAATGAAGTGATCTACTCTTCGGCCACAGCGGGAATTTCGCCCACGGCCGGTTTAGTAACTGCGACATCCACCACGTCGCGGCAAATTCAGTTTGGAGCAAAGCTTCTGTTTTAGGGGTTGCCGGAATCGATCGTCAGTTCACACAGGCCGCTTCGCACTTGGAGCGGCCTTCAGCACACAATCACAGGGCCACTATTCCGAGCGTAGCGCTGTCATAGGGTCCACACTGGCCGCGCGCCCGGCAGGCGCCGCACTCGCCGCCAGCGCAACCACTGTCACTCCCAATACTGCCAGCAGATAGCTCACAGCATCGAGCGGCTTCACGCCATACAAGGACGACGTCAACGCGTGTCCCACCAGCATTGCCAGCGGAATACCAATCGCCACTCCCGACGCCGTGAGCAGCAGGCTGTCCTTCAAGATCATCCAAACCACCTGCCCGCGCCGCGCGCCCACAGCCATGCGCACACCAATCTCTACCGTCCGCATGTTCACGCGATACGCCAGCGATCCATACAGACCCGTCGCCACCAGAACCACTGCCAAAAACCCGAAGAACCCGGCGAGCCGCGCAAACAGCACGTGCTGGGAGATGGTCGTATCAAATTGCTCGCGTTGTGTCATTGGCCGTATCAGCGGCAGGTTCGGATCCAACTGCTGCACCGCTTTGCGCGCCGACGGCAAAATCGCGAGCGGTTCGCCGTGCACCCGCATCTCCACATGCATTGGCCCAACCATCGGAATCTGCGCATACATATACCACGCCATGGGAATGGGCTCTTCGTCGATACTTCGATATTTGTGGTCCTTCACGACGCCGACGATGGTCATCGTATATCGTCCATCGTCGGTTCCAATCGTGTGCCCCAGCGGGTTCTCATTTGGCAGAAACCGCTTCGCAAACTGCTCGTTGATGATGCCCACATGGGGCGAGCTCGCAGTATCTGAATCGGCAAAATCGCGGCCCGCCAGCACCGGTATGCCAAGCGTGCGAAAGAAGTCAGGCCCCACCACGTTGCTGCGCACCGTCCTCGATGCGCCGCTTGCCACCTCCGGCAACCTGCCGTCTACCCTCATGTCGCCGTTGTCTGACCACCACGATCCAAGGCGCTCCTCCATGATGGTCACCGACTCCACACCAGGAAGCACGCGCAGTTTGTTCATCAGACTCACGTAAAAGGCCACGCCCTGCGGAATAGACGGAATGTTCGGCTTCACTCCGAACACAGCCAGCCCCTCGATCCGCATTCCAAGAGGGGTGTTTTCCAAATTACGCAGTGTGCGAGTCAGCAGCCCTCCGCCCACCAGCAGCACCACGCAAAGTGCCATCTGCAGAGCAACGATGATCTTCCCGGTGCGCGATTTGCCCGCGTCGGTGTTGGATGTCGCCGCCGAAGTCTTCAGCGCGAGCGTCGCTCCTCCGCCAAGGGCGACACGCAACGGCGCCAGGCTGAACAGTAGAGCTGCAAACACCAGCACCCCCAGCGTGAACAGCAGCACCGTCCTGTCCGGCGCAATGCTTGACTCGATCTCCGCCCATTGCCCCAGCAGCCGCGTCGCCATCTCCGCAAAGCCCCACGCCAGCGCGCCGCCCGCGGATACCAATATCAAACTCTCCGTCAGCAACTGCCGCAACAACTCGCCGCGACCGGCGCCCAGCGCTTGCCGCACTGAGAACTCCCGCTGCCGCGTCGCATTCCGCGCCAACAGCAGCATCACCACATTCGCCAGCGCAATCAGCAGCACAAGCCCCACCATGGCCATCAGCATGCGCAGCGGGTTGCCATACTGCTGGTCATATCCTGCGAAGCTCTTGGCGTCGGCCAGGCTCAGGACGGGCGGCTTCTCGCCTTCCATCGGCGAGCCCAGGCCGACATAGGCCGCGGCCTGGAACACGGGCTGCAGCTGTGCCACCGCCTGCGCTCTTGTCACGCCGGGTGCAAGCCGTCCAATCATCCGCATGCACCACCAGGTGGAATTTGCGACATACAGTTTGCCATCCTGCGGAGGATTGCCCCACGCATTTAGTTCCCGGCGGTTCTGCAACGGAATCCAGAAATCGGTTGACCCGCTCCCTTCCACTCCTTCAAAGCTTTCCGCGGCAACTCCCACAATCGTCATGGCCACGCCATTCACGTAGAGCGTCTTCCCCAATACATCCGGGTCCCTCGCGAACCGCCGCGTCCACCAGTTGTAGCTGATCACGATGATGGGCGCATGATTCGTCTCGTCCTCTTCGCTGAACCCGCGCCCGCGTGGCAAATTCACTCCCAGGCCAGAGAAGAAGGTGCCGCTCACCATGTCGCCTTCCGCCTCCTCCGGTTGCGCGCCATAACGGACCGCGACCTTGCTGTTCGACAGCGGCACATACGCCATCACCGGCGAGAGCCCCCGGCTTTGCCGTCGCAGCGCATCGTACACGGGGTAAGAGAACGTTTCATTGGAATCGATCGTGCCAGTCCCGCGAGGCGGGTTCGAAGTCCTTAGATACACCAGTCGATCCGGATCGCTCACCGGCAGCGAGCGCAGCAGCACAGCGTTCATGACGCTGAAGACCGCTGTGTTCGCGCCAATCCCAAGCGCCAGTGTCAGAATCGCTGTCGCTGAAAACCCCGGACTTTGCCGCAGCGACCGCAACCCGAATCGTACATCGCGCAACAGCCTATCCAGCCACACCCATCGACCCCTTGCGTAGAAGCGCTCCTGCACCGCACGGACATTGCCGAACTCACGCCGCGCCTTCCACCGCGCCTCGTCCTGGCTCAAACCCTCGCGCTCCAGATCGTCGGCTTCGAGCTCAAGATGCGCTTTGATTTCTTCGGCAAAATCCTGTGAAGTTCGCTTGCGCCGGAACATAGCTATGCCTCCTCGCGTTGTGGCCCATTGCCGGAATCAAGAATCAAACCCATCGCCCGCGTCAGCCGCCGCCACTCGCCCGTCTTCTCCACAAGCTGCTCGCGCCCATGCTGCGTCAACGAATAAAACCGCGCCTTGCGGTTGTTCTCGCTCACACCCCACTTCGCGCGTATCCACTTTCTGTCTTCCAGCCTCTGCAGCGCTACATAGAGCGAGCCGTGGTCGACGAGAAAAACGTCTTCGGACTGACTTTGAATCAATCGCGCTACGCCCTGCCCATGGCACGATCCCAGCACAAGCGTCTTCAAAATCAGCAGGTCCAGCGTGCCCTGCAACAAGGCAATGCGGTCGTCGTTCTCTCGGGTAGCCATTCTACCCAAGTATTCACCGGCTTGGGTAGAATGTCAACCCAAACCGGGAGCTTGGCTAAGAAGCATTGCCGCGCGCCGCGAACGAGCCCGTCTAGAGCGTGGGCTCCGGTGTGGCTTATAGGGTCGTAGCCCACGCGCTCTGCCCAGCGGTTACGTTCCATCGCAATTAAAGGAGCGCATCAATCCTTCCGGGGGTGAATGCAAAGGACTGCGCGCCAAGGGTGCCACGGTTACCGCATTGAGCCGCCGAGCTTCGTGGTCCCACAACCGCACGGCCAAGACGTTCGAGTATACTGAGTGCACGCTCAGTGTGTTCAGCCGCGCCATCGGTGCGTGTGTGCTGTTGAAACAATTACCTGGCAGTTCGAGCTTTTCCTCAAAAACCTATGTGGCCGATTCGTGAACTTTATTCGGCTGGCCTGCTCGTCTATGCAGTTGCGGCGCTCGCAGGGCTGGTCGCACATCTTCGGAAGATAAACCGGGCTTGGATCGCGCCACTGCAGTGTTATGCGAGCGTGACGGCCGCGGCACTCGAGTTCACCGCCTCGGTGGGGGCGTTGCTCTCCGGCAGCGAATTCAACTGGTCGTTATCGTCCGGGATACCGTTCATCCACTATGGCGTCCGATTGGACCCGCTATCCGCCTTCTTCAACCTCGCGCTCTCATTGCTGGCCGCATGCGTCGCCATCTATTCTGTCGGATACCTGAGGCATGGAGCGGCCAGTCGAAGGCCGAGTCTTTTTTGCTGCTTCCTCAATCTGATGCTTCTTTCTCTAACGCTGGTTTTCACGGCATCGAACGTAGTGTTTTTTCTCGTTGCCTGGGAGTTGATGGTCGTTTCCTCCTATTTTCTAGTGATTACAGATCATGAGTCAGAGGAGGCTCGAAGCGGTGGAATGCTCTACATGCTGATGTCGCGCGGGGGCACTGGCCTGCTGTACATCGGGTTCCTGCTGCTCGCCTCGGTCGCGGGAAGCATGGAATTTCAGGCCATGCACGGCAGTGGCAACAAGCTCTCTCCGACGCTCGGAGTGGCGGCGTTCCTGTTGCTGTTCTTCGGCTTTGGCGTGAAGGCCGGCATCATTCCGCTCCACATCTGGCTGCCCGCCGCGCATCCTGTCGCGCCCAGCAACGTCTCCGCGCTCATGTCGGGAATCGTGATCAAGACCGGCATCTACGGAATGATGCGAGTGTTTTTCGACTTCTACGGAGAATTGCCCGTTTGGGCCGGCATGCTGGTTCTGGTAGTGGGAGTGGTCTCCGCGTTGCTCGGAGTTCTATACGCCTTAATGGAACATGACTTGAAGCGCCTGCTGGCTTACCACAGTATCGAAAACATCGGCATTATTCTGATGGGTTTCGGATCGGCG
Organism: Acidobacteriaceae bacterium; assembly: GCA_003151435.1. Taxonomy (GTDB): domain Bacteria; phylum Acidobacteriota; class Terriglobia; order Terriglobales; family Acidobacteriaceae; genus Telmatobacter. The sequence goes on along the minus strand of PLXP01000057.1, from coordinate 23,927 downwards.
CTTCTATTCCGGTCCTTCGGACATCCTCAACTTGCCGCGCTGGCTCTTGTGGCGGGGCTCTTCCACACGCTCAATCATGGAATCTTCAAGTGCCTCCTGTTTCTCGGTGCGGGCAGCGTATTGCAGGGCGCAAAAACTCGAAATATGGAGGAGATGGGCGGCTTGATCAGGCGTATGCCGTCGACCGCATTCTACTTTCTCGTTGGCTCCATTGCCATATCCGGTCTGCCTCCTCTGAATGGATTCGTCAGCGAGTGGTTCACATACCAAGGGCTACTCGCGGGGTTCGGTGCGACGCCGACGCTGACCCGTATGGCATTTCCAATTGCCGGTGCGCTGCTCGCCCTCACCGCCGCGCTAGCCTCGGCTTGTTTCGTAAAGGCTTTCGGAATCACATTTCTCGCCCTGCCACGCAGCGAGAATGCGGAGCGCGCAACCGAAGCCCCCCATTCGATGAGAACCGGAATGGCGATTCTGGCTGGCGCATGCGTTCTCCTCGGACTCGGAGCGACATGGTTTGTTCCGATTTTTGCTCCCATTACCCAGCAGGCTCTTGGTGTTCAAATCACCCAGCAATTAGTTTCCGGGAACAGTCTACTGTTGACAGCCGGCTCGGTTCGGAATGGAAGCGTCTCCCCGCTCATGATTGCGATCGCGCTCGTAGCCCTCGGCGGAGTGCCATTGGTGCTGTGGCTGGTCTGGGGACGAAAATCTCCGCGAGTAATCGGTCCCACGTGGGACTGTGGATTGCCGGGTCTGACCGCTTCCAATGAGTTCACGGCGACCGCTTTCTCCAAGCCGCTGCGCATGATTTTCGCGGCGCTGTTTCGGCCGCGACGCGAGATCCAGGCGGAATTCGATGTCTCACGTTACTACCCCAAGGCGATTCATTTCGAGTCGGAGATACAGCCTACTTTCGAGACGCACATCTATGATCCCCTTCGGGTGCGAATACTCGCGGTCGCCGCGCGGATGCGCAGAATTCAAACCGGCAGCATCCACGCATACCTTGCCTACATTTTCGTGACGCTGATTCTGCTGCTGATCTTTGGGGTGCGGGAATGATCGAACAGGTCCTTTTGGTCTTCTTCCACCTGGCGCTCGTGCTGCTGCTCTCTCCGCTCATCACGGGATTCAACCGCGTATTGAAAGCGCGAGTCCAGACGCGGCAAGGGCCCAGTTTGGTGCAGCCGTACCGTGACCTCTATAAACTCTTTCGCAAGGGAATGGTCATTCCCGACACAGCGTCGTGGATTTTCACGGCCACGCCCTTCGTGCTGTTCGTCACCACGCTGCTGGCAAGCTTGCTCATCCCAACCATCTCAGCGCATGCGCCATTGAGCCTGTACGGCGGCGTTCTTGCAGTCGTCTATCTGCTCGCCCTGGGACGCTTTTTTCTGGCGCTTGGCGGATTGGATACCGGTGGTTCCTTCGGCGGACTGGGCAGCAGTCGCGAGATGACGATCTCCGCCATTGCCGAGCCTGCGCTTATGCTCGCCGTATTCACCGTTGCCATCGGCGCTGGTTCTACCAATCTCAGCACCGTTGCGCAGTCGGGGTTGGGCCAGAGTTGGCGCTTTCTCGCGCCGTCGCAGATGTTGGCCTTCGCCGCGTTGTTTATCGTTCTGATCGCGGAGACCGGGCGAATACCCGTGGACAACCCGGCCACTCACCTCGAACTCACGATGATTCACGAAGCGATGATCCTCGAGTATTCCGGACCTTATCTGGCATTGATCGAGTGGGCCGCGGCAATAAAGCAACTGGTGCTGATGACAATCCTGGTCAATGTCTTCTTCCCGTTCGGCTTAAGCGTGGACTGGTCGCCAGGTCCTGTTTTACTCAGCCTGGTCTTATTCATCTTCAAGTTGCTGCTGCTCTCGGTTGTTGTGGCAGCGGTGGAAGTGAGCAATGCCAAGATGCGGCTGTTTCGTGTTCCGGAACTGCTGGCGATAGCTTTTGTGTTGAGTGCATTGGCGCTCGTGTCAACATTCCTTTTTCAAGGGTAAAAATCGGATGCAATTCTGGCAGGACTCGCAATTCGGGGACAGGATGATCACGCTGATGGCGGCGTTGGTCCTTGTGCTGCAGATTACGATGGTGACGCAACGCTGGCTGATCACCAACATTAGAGCCTTCGCTTTGCAGTCGTTCCTGCTGGCATGCATTGCCACCACCATTGCGTATTACAACGCTGCTCCACATATCTACATTGCTGCGGTGTTTATGCTGCTGGTCAAAGTGATCCTGCTGCCGTTTGTGTTCGAACGCCTAGTTCGCAGGATCGAAATCCGTCGAGAGATTGAGCCATTGATCAATGCGCCAATCTCAGTCATCATTGCCGGCCTTCTGACACTCCTCGCGTATGTCGTCGCCGAGTCCTTCCACCGCCCCGATGAACCCATGGGGCCGGCTAGCCTTGGCCACAATACCTTGGCCGTTGCAATTGCGTTGTTCCTGATTGGCTTCTTCATGATGGTCAACCGTCGAAAGGCGTTAACCCAAGTGTTGGCTTTGCTCTCGCTGGAAAACGGGATATTCCTGGCTGCGATTTCGCTGACCTACGGAATGCCAATGATCGTTGAAGTCGGTATCTTCTTCGATGTCCTCGTCGGCGCGATGGTCCTTGCAATTCTCGTTTATCGCATTCGAGAGACTTTCGATTCGATGGACGTCAGCCGCCTGAGCCGCCTGAAAGGCTGAACCGATATGACGATCATCATCTTGCTGTCGATCCCTCTGCTGGCATGTGGTCTGACGGCCCTGGTGCGAACCCGGCAATGGATGGAAACGATCCACCTGGTGTCGGCTTGCGGTTCATTCGCCGCGGCTGTGTTCCTGGCCGGGGAAGTCTTGCGGCAAGGTTCCGTTTCGATGGGTAACGGTTTTCTGTACGCCGATCATCTCAGCGCCCTGGTCGCTGTTCTCACTTCGTTTGTTTATCTCGTCTGTGCTCCTTATGCAGTTGGGTACTTCCGGCGCGACATGGCCGACAAAATCCTTGCTCCGACCGTTGATGATGCGGCCTGCCTGGGCAAGCTGCGGATGTACTACACCCTGACGCCTCTCTTCGGCTTCTGCATGTTCCTGGTTGTCGTCGCCAACAATCTCGGTGTGATGTGGATCGCAGTAGAAGGCACCACATTGGCTTCGATTTTCCTGGTTACGTTCTACGGTCGTCCGACCTCACTTGAAGCGGCATGGAAATATGCGATGATCGGCGGCGTCGGACTTTCCATGGCGCTTTTCGGAACCGTTCTAACGTATTACTCGGCGCATCAGGCGCTGGGCGGAGACAGTGTGAGCGCCCTCAACTGGTCCGTGCTTGTGCTTCAGGCTTCGCACTTTGACAAGACTGTGATGCGGCTCGCGTTTATTCTCATCCTTCTGGGCTTCGGCACCAAGGCCGGCCTTGCGCCGATGCATACATGGAAGCCGGACGCCTACAGCGAGGCGCCAATTCCCGTTGCCGCGCTTATGGCTGCCGCTGTTTTGAATTGCGCAATCTACGGTCTGGCTCGTTTCTATGTGCTGACCGTCCTCTGCCTTGGACCCGCCTTCGCGTCGAATCTGCTCATTCTTTTTGGTCTCCTCTCTGTCGGGGTTGCCGTGCCATTCATTCTGGTCCAGCGCAGTTCCCGCCGGTTGTTGGCTTATTCCAGCATCGATCACGGGGGTATCATGGTCCTCGGCCTCGGCTTCGGTGGAGCACTCGGCGCATTGGGCATGCTGCTGCACATGACCTTCCACTCCGTGGCCAAGCCGCTCCTCTTTTTCTGCGTGGGAAACGCCCAGCAGCACACTAAAAGCGACTCATTGCAGAAGGGCGCCGGAGGGCTGATACACGCCCTGCCTATCACCGCGCCGATCCTTCTGCTTGGCGCGCTCGCGGTCACCGGCACGCCTCCCTTCAGCATGTTCCAAAGCGAGTTCATGGTTCTTCGGGCGGGCTTCGCGGGTCACTACACGCGGGCGTCCATCGTTCTCGTAGCCTGCCTCGTGGCCATCTTCTGCGGTTTCTTCCACCATGTAGCGCAGCTTGTGTTGGGTCCCCCGCAGGCGGTCCCGCGCGAGGTGATCTGCAAATGGAAAACGTACCCGGTGATCGGGCTTTCTCTGCTCGTCATCGGGATGGCATTCTGGCTGCCGGCTCCGGTGTATCAACTGGTGGACGGCGCAGCGCGCATACTGGCGGTGCCGCGATGACCCAACCCTCCGGCCCAATCCCTGCTCGAAACTTCGACGAAATCCGCGCAAGTTGCGGCATTGTCTTCACGGACTGGAGCGAAGCAAACGACGCCGAGATTTACGCCGGCATCGACATCTCCGATCTCCGTCCAATGGTCGCTCGTCTGGTCGAAAACGGTTGCCGTCTTGCGTCCGTTTTTGCAGAGGACCGAACCACTGCCGGATCCGGCTTCCTGCTCTACCATGTCTTCGAGTCTCTCAATGACCGGCGCTATCTGCTGGTTCGCACTTCGATACCGGTGGACACCCCCGCGTTTCCATCCGTCGCTGCGGAGATTCCCGCCGTTAACTGGCAGGAGCGCGAGATCCATGACTGGTTTGGACTGGTCGCTGAAGGGCACCCAAACCCGCGTCGCGTCGCGTTGCACGATAACTGGCCGGAGATCCATCCCTTGAGAAAGGATTTCCCGATCGATACCGTGCTGCCGCCCTTTGAAGGGGAGCAGCACCTCTACCGGCCCACACTTGGCGAGGGTGTTTTTCAGATTCCCGTCGGCCCTGTCCATGCCGGAATCATTGAGCCGGGCCATTTCAACTTTGCGGTGGCCGGAGAGCCCATCCTCTATCTCCAGTTGCGTATGTTCTACACGCACAAGGGGACCGAAAAGCAATTTGAGCAATTGCCCGTGAACCGCGCGGTTTATCTCGCCGAAAGCATCTCGGGGGATTCAAGTGTTTCTCACGGGACAGCCTTTTGTCAGGCGATCGAACGAGCGTCGGGTATTGAAATCCCGGCTCGCGCCAAACGCATGAGGACCATCCTGCTTGAACTCGAACGACTCTACAACCACGTCGGCGACATCGGGGCCATCGCGAACGATGTCGGATTTGCAGTGGCCAATTATCACGCTTCACGGCTCCGCGAGTTCATTCTCGCAGTGAATGAAGAGCTGTCTGGAAGCCGGCTGCTTCGCGGCGTCGTGTGCCCCGGCGGCCTGCGCCATGATTGGGAACAGCAACAGACCGATCATTGCGGCGCGGCACTGAATCGCTTTGAACTGGAGTTTGCCGAGCTGATGCGGATGATCGACGCCTCCGATTCAACTCGCGACCGCCTCGAGCGAACCGGGATTCTGCATCCAGATAAAGCTCGCGATCTCGGGATCGTCGGCGTCGCCGGCCGTGCTTCGGGCGTGGATCGCGATTTGCGGCGCGATCATCCGTACGCCGCTTATGACGAGGTTTCCTTCCAGGTGCCGGTCTATTTGGAAGGCGATGTCTTGCGACGGATGCGAGTGCGCGTCGATGAGGTCTGGCAGTCGCTCGGCATCATCGAACAGATCTTGGCTACCCTTGCTCCGGGCTCCCACCGCGCCGCCGTTCCTCCCTTGCCGCCGAATTGCGTTGCCTTAGGCACGGTAGAAGGCTGGCGAGGCGAGATCATGCATTGGATCCGCACTGGATCGCAAGGACGCCTCGAACGCTGCAAGATCAAGGATCCATCACTCAACAATTGGCCGGCGCTTGTTGAGGCAGTCGAAGGCAACATCGTGCCCGACTTCCCCGTAATCAACAAAAGCTTCAACCTCTCTTACTCCGGGACGGACCGTTAATCGATGCTTAATATGTTCAGAAAGGCCGCGCAGACACGCCTCGTTACCATCGGGTACCCGCAGACACCTGCGCGTGTCCCGGAAAACTTCCGCGGCGCGCCGTACTTTGATTTCTCCGCTTGGCGCGATGCGCGTCCCGCGGTCGAAGCTTGTCCGACCGGCGCAATCGCCATTCGGGAATCGGAAGGTCGGCGCTGGGTAACCGTCGACTATGGACTCTGCATCTACTGCGGACAATGCGCAGAGGCCGATGGCAGCGGCGCGGTGCAGATCACGCAGAACTTTGAACTGGCGGTTCGTGAGCGCGGCGATCTGATTGTGACTGCGGAATATCCGCTCGAGACGGACGGGAGCCAGGGCGAACTCGCCGGCCTGCACAACGGATCTCCTTCCGGGGGCGACCCGCTGGAGCCCCTGGAACGTAAGATCCAACAAAGGATCCACAAAGTTCTGGGCCGATCGCTATCCATCCGCGAAGTCGATGCCGGTTCGTGCAACGGATGTGAGATCGAAATCGGCGCTCTGAATAACCCAGTCTACGACCTGGAACGATTGGGAATTCACTTTGTTGCCTCTCCGCGGCACGCCGATATGCTGCTCGTCACAGGCCCCGTCACACGCAATATGGAACTTGCATTGTTGAAGACATACCGCGCCACTCCGGATCCAAAAATCGTGGTTGCGGTAGGGGCCTGTGGCATCAGCGGCGGAATCTTCGGTCGAAACTACGCGACCGTCGGGGGCGTCGACTCGGTGATTCCGGTGGATGTCTTCATTCCAGGGTGTCCGCCGCGGCCGCATGCCCTGCTGCACGGAATTCTCCTGGCGCTCGGGCGAATGGAGCAGCGCATCCTCACCGCACGTCCCGCGAGCGCGGATCCGGCCTGATCAAACGTAATGTTGCGTAGAGATGAGTCTCGCTGTGTCGGTTTAGGGCGGCGACCTATCCCCGCACAATGCGAACATTTGAGATATAACCCCACCTGCTCGCACGACTGCGACGCTCCGGCGCTTGTAGACGGTGGAACAGGTGCACACTTGAATCTGGACCGTTCGTGTAATTACGGTCCAGAGTCAACGTGGGAAGACGACCCAATCCCATAGCAAGCGTCCGCATTGAACGTCAGCGGCCCACCTGTTCCGCCATCCGATCCACCCATGATTTTGAGATAGCAAAACTGGGCTGGGTTTCCGTAGCTGTGTCCGTGGGGACCGATTCCTCCGGTGATATCTGGCCCAGTTGAAGGAAACGGCATGTGCCCCCACCAGGTGGGCCTGTGAGAAAGATAAAACGACGGGGGCAAGGAATGTGAAATGCCCTTTGCCCACGCAATCGAGCCATCGATATTGTTGTAATTCGCATGGAACAAGTTGGTGGAAGAAGTTCCAGCAAGATGGCAGGGTGGTGTTCCTCCGTTGCATCCTGTTCCCGTGCCTGAATCCCCTATGGGACCATATCCGAAAGACCAGCCATAAGCCGCCGCATTGTAGCTTCGTTCGACAGGGTATTCAGTAGAAGCTACTTGTGCCAAAGGGCGATTACGGCCTGACAGGGACTGCATCTGCGCGCTGCCCAGAAGATTGCCTACGAAGTTGTTCATTGATCCGAGATAGGAGATCTGAATGGCGCGTGCTGCCTGAAATCCATAATGACCATTCTTTCCCGAGCAGCTCACAGTGCCTCGGCCGCTGAGGGGAGCGCAGACACGGTTCGTGCCAACGACCCAGTTGCGAAAGGCCGTGGTGTGGCTGGTGGTGCCCCAGATGGGATCCTCTTCGATGGTTGTCAAAACATTGCCCTCGAGCAGGTTGTACTGCGGGTGTGCCCCGTGAGTCCGGAATCCGCCAACAACCGCATCTGGCGCCGCACTGATAAACTCGCCCATGGTGTAGTTGTAGGCAAACACGTTTCCCGCTGCGCCCCAACCAATATCGAAGGAAATGCGGGTGCGCTCGATGATATTGTTCTCAACCAGGCTGGCGCTGGTTTTGAATCCAACATGAATGCCGGAATCGTGAAGGCCGGGACTGTGTACGAATGAATTCGAAAAGTAGCTGTCTCGAACTTCGTCGCGGAACCCCCAGAGTATCTCGACAGGATCGCCGTCTGTATAGTTCGACTCCACTCCTTTCACCCAGCAGTAGGCGCACTTTGTCATCCCAAAGTCTGCGTTGTAGCCGGTGTTGTTGGCGTACACCTGGAGGTCTTCCACACCCGCATACGTTGCGGACATGCTGAATGGAACGGCGATCGGTCTATTGGTGTAGGCTCCGTAGAGTCCCGGTGAGATCGTGATTGCGTCGCCTCTTATGCCGGTGATCTGAACAATCTGCCCGCGAGATAGCTCCCCCGTCTTCGTCAAACCGTCGCACCAGTTGCAGTTCGCTTGACTGCCGGCAGAGGTCACATAGCTTGGATTGTTGGATTCTGTGATGACGAGGTAGCTGCCGAGACGAATGCCGGATGCGTTGTTGAGCAAAATGCTCGTTGACCCGGCGGTTGCTCCGCGGAGGATGTTGACCGGCCCGGAGGGAACCCATTCCGAACCCATGCTGACCACGTATCCTCCGCCCGTGCCGGTTGCATTCAGGATTGTTCGGTTCGCCCCGGCGCCTCGCAGCGTCACGTTGCCGGGAATGCTGATTGTGCCTGGGATTGAATACTTTCCGGCCCCCAGGTAAACTGCCTGCCCGGCCGGGCAAGCGCGGAGCGCCGCGTTGATTTGGGCGAGGCTGGCTGAAGATGTAAGGCGGGCGCAGAAGGTGGCACGCTCAGGAATCCCGCCCACCCCGGAGTTCGACCAGTCTATCGCTCGGGAAGATTCGAGCATCGGTGCCCATTGCTGAGCAAGGCTGGAGAATGACAGAGACAGGAACAAGAGGGAAAGCAGAACCGGCGCCCTTTTTCTCACGAAACTTCCCTCCAGCCTTCTTCGCAGTCTCCCGATCTGTCTCTGCAAGTCACGACCTCCAAGTGTGAAGCCATCTCAGCATCAGGAATGATGTCCCCCGTGGTGATTGCCTCAATACATGCCACCAATTCTGCACCAAATCGTATGTTTCTGGACGTGATGACCATAACAGAATATTTTTGTGCAACGTTATCGGCTACGAGAGTTGAATCCGGGTTGTTACCATCGTTCGCCCAAAAGTGAGCTTTCGTGGCATTGCCTTTGTCCAGCGGGCCCGCCTATGATGAATGCCAAATACTTTGCGCTGAATTGCCTCCTTGGATCCAGCCGAGTTCGCTGGAGTGGTTTGGAATGCCTTTCCATGCTGAGGCGGAGGGCGAGGTATTTGACTGCAATGGCGCGGTTGCTGAGTTGGCGACTGCGGGGTGGCCATGGTTCTGAGTCGTTCGCTGCCTCCGGTTCGCCGCGTCGAGCCTATACCTGAATTATCACTGAGTTGCGATCCACAGAGGTTTTTAGAGCATGTTGAAACGACGGATAAATCCCTTGGCCGAAGGGTATGACTATGAGGTCGATACGACGAGCGAACAGGCATGGTATCAGTTACTGAGAGGATTCGAGGACAGCAATATCAATCAGACATTGGCTTATGCGGCGGAAGAAGAGGGCCGGGGCAACATAAGCACTCTGAAGTTGACGCGGAACGGTGAGGTCGTGGGCATTGCTCTGGCAAGATTCAGGAGAGTGCCCGTTCTCGGCATTGGGCTCGCCTATGTTCATAGGGGACCAATTTGGCGCCGTACCGGAACGGAAGCCAACGTGGAGAACTTCCGGCAAGTGGTGCGCGCGTTGCGCAATGAGTTTGTCTGCAAACGCGGCTTGACTCTCAGGCTCAATCCCGCAGTTTATGAGGAAGACACCATGGGTTTGAGTGCGGTCCTCGGTGAGGAGGGATTCATCAAGACACCGCACCAAACGCGCGGCAGAACAATTGTGATGGATCTAACTCCTTCGCTCGATCTTCTGCGTCAGGGTATGGGCAGGAACTGGAAGCGTAATTTGAAACAGGATGAAGAGAATCATCTGGAGATTATCGAAGGTTCGGATAAGAGACTGTTTGATGATTTTGTGGGTGTATATCAACAGATGATTACCCGCAAATCTCTTGCCGTGCCTAATGCTTATAGTCAATTCATGCAGATCCAGGCAATGTTGCCTGATGACCTCAAATTGCAAATTATGCTGTGCAGGTCCGGCGAGGAGATTTGTTCCGGGTTGATCTGGAACACAATAGGACGAACGGGAATCGAGCTGTTTGCCGCGACCAGCGATGCGGGCACGCAAAAAGGCGGGTCGCATCTGCTGCACTGGCATCTGGTTGAAAGACTTAAGCAGCAAGGCGCTGATTGCTACGATTTGAATGGCATCGATCCCGCCACAAATCCTGGGACTTATAGATTCAAAAGAGACCTGGCGGGAAGGCATGGCCATGATGTCTTCTATCTGGGCAAGTTCGATGCAACCGCTGGTCCATTGAGTCAGTTGCTCATTCAACTGAGAGATATCTTCAGAATATACAAAAAGAGATTCTCCTGGCCTGCTGTCTTGGCGTCAAGGAGCGCCTGAACAACATCGCAGCGATCCCCATGATCGGGATTTTAAGCTTTATTCGCCGACAGTTTCTCTTCGCCAAATGATTCAATTGATTGCCACTCTCGTCGTTGTAGCAGGCATCGTCGGTCTCTTCTTCCTTGACCGGGATCCCGAGGCCAGGACTGCGAAGGCACTCTGGATTCCCGTGATATGGATGCTTCTCGTATGCTCGCGCGCGGTGTCGGAGTGGGCAGATTTGGACCCGGTGGCTGACGTAGCAGACCGGTTCAGAGAGGGGAGCTCACTCGAAGCTTCAATTTACGGAATCCTGATTGTTGCTGGTCTGCTGGCGCTCAATCGCAGAGCTTACAAAGTGGCTTCATTCTTTCGGCTCAACACGCCACTTGTATTGTTCCTCTTATACTGCGCTGTAAGCACCATGTGGTCAGATTATCCGTTTGTGGGGATCAAGCGGTGGATTAAGGGGGCTGGCACATTGGTCATGGTGCTTGTCTTACTTACCGATTCCGATCCGGTAGCCGCGACGAGACGTCTATTCTCGAGGTCGGCATTCCTGTTGTTACCAGTGTCTGTGCTCTTGATCGAATGCTTCCCAAAACTTGGAAGCACGTACGATCCGTGGTCGAAACGTACTTTCTACATTGGAGTCACGACCCAAAAAAACGAACTCGGATTGACGTGCCTGATTTGTGGTCTGGGCACGCTTTGGTCGTTGATCAGGGCTTATGAGGACCGCACTTTGCCTCATCGAGTGCGCCATCTGATTGCCCACGGCGTGATTCTGGCTACAGCCCTATGGCTTCTTAAAAAGTGCGATTCCATGACCTCGCTCTCATGCCTCTTGATTGCGGGTGGGGTGATGCTGTTGATGGGGCAACCGTGGGTTAGAAGGCAGACAAGCCATGTAAACACCGTGGTTTGGGGCGCCGTGGCGGTGGCTATCTTTGCAGCGTTTATCGACTCATCGGGAGCGCTCCTTGGTCTTTTAGGAAGAACTTCAAGTCTGACGGGCCGTACGGATGTTTGGAAAGCTGTGCTGTCTATTCACACTAACCCGTTGCTGGGTGCAGGGTACGAAAGCTTTTGGCTAGGGGACCGGATAGAAGAAGTATGGCGGATCGTCGGCTTCAACAACTTCGCCGAGGCACATAACGGTTACCTTGAGATCTATATCAATCTTGGATGGCTGGGACTGATCATGCTGGGCGTGTTGTTTGTAAGCGGGTACCGCAATTCTCTCACGAGTCTCCGCATCGATCCACTTACTGGTAGACTCAAAATGGCATTCTTTGGCGCGGCTCTTATATTCAATTTGAGTGAGGCTGGCTTCACGATGATGGGGCCTATGTGGATTGCATTTCTCGTGGCGATTATCAACGTTCCTCCCATCTCGCAGTCCCAGGTGTACCAACAACCATTTAAGATCCCTTCGGCGCCGGGCGTGCCCCAAAAACAAATCCGGATTCTTCAATAAGGATCTGCCTTCATTGACGTCTTTCCATCAACGTCAGTCCGAAAAAGATGTTCAAGGGAGAACCGGCATTGGTTTGTACATATCGCAACTTGATAGCATTCAGAAATGTTGGCGCTCAATCGGAGCCTCGATATGGCTGAGTTTCCGGCTCAGGAGTTCGCTTGAAACCCTTTGATGTCAGTGGCGCCTTTGCGCCCTCCGTTCCCGCAGGCGGGAGAGCCCTGCGTCGGGTGGCAGTCAAGGGCGCTGGTGTGACAGTCTTTTACAGTGGCGTTCGATTAGTCATTCAAATGGCCGGGACGGTCGTATTGGCGCGTCTAATTGTCCCTCGAGACTTCGGCCTTGTCACTATGCTCACCACATTCAGCGCCCTGCTGGTGGGTGTTGGGTCAAGTGGTATTCAGGAAGCGATAGCGCAGTGCGAGCGAATCGATCATGCTGTGGCAAGTAATATCTTCTGGATCTACGCGACTTTAGGCGCTTTCCTTACATTGGGGTTTGCGGGTGCAGGATCGCTTATCGCAAAGTTCTACGGCGAGCCGGCGCTTGCATCGCTGGCCCTCTTGCTTTCCGCAACGATATTCCTGACAAGCGTTTCGACTGTGCATATGGCGCTGCTGTTGCGAGCAATGCGGTTCTCCAGTGTGTCAAGGATTGAGATCGTCGCCCGAGCGGTTTCGGTAGCGGTCTGCATTCTCTTCGCCCTGGCCGGGTGGGGGCGCTGGGCATTGGTGATGGGCGCGTGCGCGCTGCCGCTGAGTCAGACAATTGGCGCATGGTCTCAGTGCCCTTGGATGCCTGGCCGTCCTCGGCGTGCGCCCGGTACTCGAACCCTCTTGTTGTTCGGCGTTCATAGTCTCGGCAGATTCACTGTCAACTACTTTGTGTCCAATACTGACAATCTCCTTGTAGGGTTGCGATTTGGCGCTCGGCCGCTCGGTTTCTACAAGAGGGCCTACGATCTCTTTTCTCTCTCCGCAAGCCAACTGGTTTCCGCAACCACGCTGGTCGCCGTCTCGGCGCTCAGCCGTGTCAGGGACGACCGCGCACAGTTTCATCGCTATCTGCTGGGCGCCATCACTGTCGTTGCATTTCTGGGCATGGGCATCGCGGGTGACCTGACTCTGATCGGCGAGGATCTGATTCGCCTGTTGCTCGGTCCTGGCTGGGAGTCTGCTGGGCAGATATTTACGTTCTTTGCGCCAGGAATCGGAATGATGCTCATCTACGGAACCCATGAGTGGATTCACCTCTCACTCGGCAGAGCGGATCGCTGGTTTCTTTGGGGGATTATCCATTGGGTCGTGACCAGTATGCTGTTTCTTGCCTGCATCCACTGGGGCCCCCAGGGGATTGCAGTAGCATGGGGACTGTCTTTCTGGATTCTGACCATCCCCGCGATGGCGTACGCAGGTAAGCCGATTGGCCTTCGAGTAACATCGGTGCTTGCCGTTGTGTGGAGATATATCGCGGCAGCGACACTTGCGGGACTGACGACCAGCCTCATCTGTCCACGCTGGGAAATATTATCCAAAGCATCCGGTGCAAGTGGAGCGGCGCTACGAGTTGGTGTAATCTCCTTGCTTTTTGGATTCTTGTATCTCGGAGCGATTGTTGTGCTGCATCGTGGCTTCGGGCCATTCCGGAATGTGATTCGTCTTCTTAAGGAGATGGCTTCTGTCGCTCCGCTGCCCGCCACTGCGGGTACCGAAGCAAACTGAGGTCCGGGCGTAGAATGGAAATCTGTTTCGGAAAGGCTGAAGGCGCATTAATTGAGATGCGGGCCTTGCCTGCGCAATATTCATTCCGGCAAGAGAGCAGCCGAGTGGCAACTCTGTTGCGTTCGATGAATGGACCTTCAACAATCGGATGACCTCATGAAGATCATTATCAATTGCGACGATCTTGGCTACAGCGAGACGGTGAATGACACCATTCTGGACCTGATGGAGGAGGGGCGCGTCACTTCCGCCACGGTGATGATGAATGCTCCGGCAGTGGAGGATGCTGTCAGGAGACTTGAAGGGCTTCGAGAAAACTCCTTTGGAGTGCATTTAAATGTAAGCGAGTTTGCGCCGCTTTCCCGGCACCCGGGCCTCCGGCCATTGTTGGATGAGAATGGGACATTTTCAGGAAGTGCCCAGCAAGTTCCGTTGAACTCTGCGGTGCGGCAAGGGGTGTATGCGGAGTGGTGCGCGCAGGTCGAGCGCGCGCGGGAATTTGGCGTGCCTATTAGTCATCTTGACTCGCACCATCACGTCCACACCAGGCCGAGTCTGCTCCATGTCCTTAAGAGAGTCCAGAAGAAGTTTGGAATCCGCAAGGTGCGGCTTAGACGCAATGTTTCCGGCATCACCCATCCGATGAGAACTCCTCGGCGCGCCAGAAATTTCGTCTGGAACTTCGCTTTGCGGCATTACCTCCACGCGCAGACGACCGATGGGTTTACCGCTTTTTCAACTTTTCACGAACGTTTGCAGGCAGGCGTGGGTTGGCAGGGCTCAATCGAGCTGATGTGTCACCCCGGAAGTGATCAGTTCGCAGCGGAGACCAGGTTACTGAGCGGAGAATGGAAAGAACAATTGGCTAAGGACGCACAACTTATCAGCTATAACCAGCTCGACTAATAGATCTGAAGCTCTGAGGTGGCTCTGGAGGTGGCGGTGGTGGTAACAGCAATCCCGGCACTACCGCGGGCACCTACACCGTGACCGTAACTGGCACTTAAAACACCATCACGGCTACGGGCTTGGTCACCCTCACCGTGCAGTAGCACAAATCTGATCCTGGTTAACGCCTGCTCATGTATCCCGCCTACTTGGCTGGAACAGGAATGACATCGCTTGTTGTCCATGGTGCAGCCAGTTCCAGCTTTACGACGGTATCGATGGCATCTACAGAGGCAGGCGGTAGATTCAGCGTCAGGTTTTCCGCGGTCTGCTGAAACGTCAAATCGCCGCCGCGAAGCACAGTGGCCTTGACTACGCGGATTGGCAGCGCGGGCAGCACCAGTGAAAGGTTCTGCGGTGGATGCAACACGTGCACATAGACTGCCTTTCCATTATGCGTGGACACTCCATACGATCCGGGCAACCAGGGACCACCCCGTGTGCCATAGATACTCTCGCCGTTCACGCTGAGCCACTTCCCGATCTCGCGCACACGATCGGCCTGGGCTGGGTCAATTTGCCCATCGGGACGTGGGCCCACATTAAGAAGCATGTTGCCGTCGCGTCCCGCGGCGCCCACCAGTAATTGCAGCAGCTGCGCAAGCGGCTTGACCTTGGCGTTGGGCTGGTAGCCCCATGCACCCTCCGTGATGGTGGTGCACAGCTCCCAGGGATGCTGGTTGTCAAATTCTCCCAGCGCTGCGTCGCCCTCGCGCGAACGGTAATCAGCGGGTGCGTTGGTACGGTCGTTCAGAATAAGTTCGGGTTGTAACTTGCGCAGATGATCCACCGTCTTCGCGTCATGCCAATCAAAAGAACCCGTGTAGTGTTTGTCCTTGGGCCGCGCACGCCAGCCGCTGCCGGTGAACTCGGCTCCGCCGAAGCCTAGCCACTCATTCCCGCCGCCATCGAACCACAAGATGTCGAGCTTGCCGTAGTGCGAGCCAAGTTCGTCCATCTGCCGTTGATACTGCGCGCGGAGTTCAATCGCGCTTTGCTGGTAGATGCCGGGAAAAAAGAAGCCGGAGAATCGCCAGTCGAGCGGCGAGTAATACAAACCCACACCCAGCCCGGCCTTGCGCACGGCCTTTACGTAATCGGCCACAAAGTCGTGATGTGCGGCAGACTTCATGGCGGTGAAGTTGCTGCCCGGGTCGTCGAAGAGAGCGAATCCGTCGTGGTGGCGCGCGGTCAGAACCATGTATCTCATCCCGCCGGCCTTGGCGATGCCGGCCCACGCGTCGGCATCAAAGTGGTCTGGATGGAACTGGTCGGCAAGCTTGGCATACTCCTCAACGGGAATCTGCTCTTGCCACTGCACCCACTCACCGCGGCCGGGAATGGAATACACTCCCCAGTGCAGAAACATGCCAAAGCGCGCCTCGCGCCACCATGCAATGCGTTGCGCTGCGTTGGAGTCGTTGATCAGAGGAGCCCATTGCGCACGGAGCGACAACGCGCTACCCAGCAAAACAAAAACTAACATCAGTCTGCTACGAACTGAAATCACTTTCATAACTCCCTCGAACCTTGAGTAGCTGCGCTTCCATCGAAGCAAGCGCCTCTGCCTCTATTGCTTAGTCCAGCGGGTGGTGACAGGGTGTACTCGCTGCATGCGAACCATCGCTCCCATATACATTGCTCATCTGGTTTGGGACGGAACTTAGTGCGCCAGACGATATATCTCAGAGCCTGCAAGAAGATATGCGCCCGTACCGAACACATAACTCGAAGTCGGCGTGAAGGTATCAGGCGATCCGCCAATGGGCTGGATACATCCCAGCCGTCCATCCTCGTAAATGTGAGATAGCAGCCCCTTCCAGGCTCTTCGAACCACAGGCAAGTATTGCTTGCGATCAAGAATGCCGGAATTGATGCCCCAGGCAAATCCGTAAGCGTAAAACGCTGAGCCGGAGTTCTCGGGCAAAGGATACGCCCCGGCATCCAGCAGACCTGGCCGCCAGAGTCCGTCGTTTCCTTGAATTGACGCCAGCTCCTGCGCCATCTCCTTGAATTGGGCAACATACTTTGGACGGGAAGGATAATCTGCCGGCATCACCGCGAGCACGCGCGCAAGACCGGCGAACACCCATCCATTCCCCCGTGACCAATAGATGCTCGCGCCATTCGCCTGGTGTTTGTCGAGATATGAGCTATCACGGAAGTACAGGTGATTCTGCGGGCTGTAGAGCAGCTTCGATGTTATCCACCACTCATGATCCATAAAGTCGAGATACTTCCTGTCGCCGGTTTCTTTTGACAGTTTGGCCAGCACCGGCGGGGCCATGAACAACGCATCGCACCACCACCACAATGGTCTCTCCGGATCGTCGGCGAGCTTCATCGCTGCATCCATGCGATCCCGCGTTGGAGTGATCATCGCCGGATCTTTATAACTCGAATAAAGTTCGAGATAGGTTTGACCGACGGCGTGGTCGTCTGCATGGGCAAGGCGCGGACCAGGCTGCCACTGAAACTTCTTGCCCATTGCCAGCATGGCGTCCTGATATTTCTTGCCGTTCGCGGCTTCAGGAACCGCCATAAAACCGGCGTACAAGGCAGCGAACGTCCAATCCTGATCGAAGCCTTCCTGGGCCCTCGCCAGCTGCCAGTCAGCAACCTTCTCCATGGCGTGGGCCACATCTTTTTTTGTCAGCTTCGACGAGAGATCGGTTGCAAGCGGTACAGCGTTTGCGGGCGCATCCCCGACCCGTGTCTTTTTTTCGGAGGTGATCTGCTGCGCGATAAGCGTATGAGAAACGAGCAACAGTACGGCAAGAGTGCCGGCCATCAGCAGGTGCGATACGGGCCGCGAAGAGGAGTTGCCCTGCCAACGGCACTTCCTCGCGGATAGGTGGCAAATCATCGTGACGATCTCCCGGGAATATAACGTTATCAGCCAGGGCTATCCCAGCGGCTTCGTCAACATGGAGAGTTCGTAACTTCGAGGTGTTTTTGTATGGACTGTCAGGGCAGGGAAGAGGTCGCTCCAAAACTCTCTCGCGGCAACGAAGATCCGCTATCGCCTGTGCATGAAGGCAGCCGGGGCCACGCGGCCTTTCTCCAGCGTCTGGGTCCGCGCCTCCGTTTGCCGCAAGATTTGCATCCCCTGCGCCAGGTTCATGCCCGCGGGCACAGCCGAGAAACCGCCCCGCAATTCGCTGGTTTCTCGGGCAATCGTCTTGAACAGAACCGCGCGGCCGTTGAAGTGGACTTCAAGCTTCTCGGTCTTCCACTCGGCCGCGCTCACCCGGGTCCGTTGCAGCCGGAACCACCCGCCCTTGTACAGCCGCCCTAGCATGCCAAAGCCGAAATCCACGTTCTCCTCCAGGTGGCCGTCGAGCCGCACCAGGCGCTTCATCCGTGCGTCCACCCATAGCTCACCGCTCATGGCGTGAACCACGCGCTGATCGATCGATCGTCCCGCGTAGGCGGGGTTCGGCCGAAAACGCACCCGATGGCAGCCATTCTCGTCGACCTCATATTCGTAGACGAAGGCATTCGGCACCAGCGCCAGCACGGCCGCGACGCGCCGCTCATCTTCCGCGTACGCCTGGCGTTGGCTGGCTTGCTCCTGCGGTGATTTCATCAGCCGGTTGAGCCGCGCCTGCTCTTCCTGCTCGGTCCGCTCATCCAGTGGAAGCCCATTCGACAGCACCAGCCTCGTCAGGGTGCCGTCCGCGGTCTCCACCTGCTGTTCCAGCCGCGTGCCCTGCGGCATGCGCTTTTCCACCCAGTAGCGCCAGAATCCGTGCTGCGCGTGGTCGTGCAACTCGTTGTAGGCCACCTCGCGCACCAGTTGGCTCGCCGGCTCCTGCTGCTGCGCCTGCGCGCACAATGCACCGCAGATCGCAGCCAGCACCCATGCCCCAATCCAGATATTGTTCCAAACCGCGCGCATTATCGAGACCCCTGGTGAGAAGGATTGCGCCTGAACGGGAGAAGCCTGAGCGGGAGAATGACGGCGCAGCGGTATCGGCACACGTCTGCAATGAGACGAAAATCCGAGGAAAGCGGAAGCGAGTGCAACGGGTCCTCTGCACTGACAAATCTGACCGACTCTGCTTCCCATCGCCGCACCCCTCTGCCGCTACCGCGTGCGGCGGGTCTCGACAGGGTAAGATGCACGATTGATCCAGTCCGGTTGATCCCGCCTTCAAAACCGCCGGGCTGCTCGCGACAAGCGCCTGCGACTTGTTACACTGGGGCCATGATGGACGAACTGGAGTTTCGCCGCGCTGCAGAGAGTGCGCTCGACTCACTGAAGCGGTATCTCTTTGAGCGCGAAGAAGAAGAGGACTCGGGCTTCGAGGTTGAAGAGCAGAATGGCGTTCTCAACGTTGTCTTCGATGACCCCGCGGGCAAGTTCGTTATTACGCCCAACGCGCCCGTGCGCCAAATCTGGATATCCGCGCTGTCCACGAGCTTCAAGCTTGACTGGGACGCGGAGGACAAGGCATTCAAACTGCCCCGGACCGGCGAACAGCTCGCCCCGCTGGTCGATCGCCTCATTCAGGAGCACCAGGAAATGTAGCGGGCCTCTTGTTCCCCCCAAAAAACAGTGGCGCGACCGAAGCCGCGCCACCGACATCCACATTGTTCGACTACTGCAGCGAATAGACCGTCTTCAGCACCTTCTCCGCCACGCTCGGAGGCAGCGGCGCATACGAGAGCGATGATACTTCGCCTTCGCCCGATTTCACGATCCAGCTCAGCAGGTCTTTCAGCACCTTGCCCTTGGCCGGGTCAGCGGACTTCGCCGGAATGAGCATGTAAGTGAAGCTGGAGATGGGGTAAGCATTGGCGCCGGGCGCGTTGGTGATAGATACCCGGTAGTCGGCCGGCATCTGTTTCACGCTGGCTGCCGCTTCGGTGACGCCGTCGATGGATGCCGTTATGTAGTTGCCAGCCGCGTTTTTCACTGAGCCGAAGCTGATGTGGTTTTGCAGAGCATAGATCAATTCGACATACCCCAAAGTTCCTGGCAACTGGCGGACCAGACCCGCAACGCCTTCATTGCCCTTGCCGCCTACGCCTACGGGCCAGCTAACTGATGTGCCTTTGCCGGGACCGTCGGCCCATTCCTTGCTGACCTTACACAGGTAATCAGCCCAGATGAATGTGGTTCCGCTGCCGTCGGAGCGGTGCACTACGATAATCTTCAGATCAGGCAGGTGAATGCCGGGGTTGTCCTTGGCGATGCGAGGATCGTTCCAGTTCACGATCTTGCCCAGGAAGATGTCCGCCAGCACGTCGCCGCTGAATTTTAGGTCGCTGATGCCGGAGACATTAAAGGCCGGCACGTCCGCGCCTAAGACGGTGGGTATGTGAATAAGCTTGATGGGGGATGCTGACAATGCCTGGTCGGTCATCGGCATGTCGGAAGCCCCAAAGTCGACGAGCCCCTTGGTCACCTGGGTGATGCCCCCGCCTGAGCCAATCGACTGATAGTTCACCTCGACGCCCGGATGCGCCGCGCTGTACTCGCTGAACCACTTGGAATAGATCGGATAGGGGAAGGTCGCGCCTGCCCCAGTCAACTTTTGCGCCTGGGCGGTGCCCAGAGCCAAGACCAACAAACCAACCGCAATCAACGTCTTCTTCACGTGTCGCTCCCCTTGCAGGTTTGAAACCTGCGTTAATTGTCTACCGGCAATGTTACGGGCGTTTGAATGGGCTGTTTTTAACTGGAGTTAATTGCACTGCATCTCAAGGTTCCTTCCGATCCCGCCACTTCGCAGCCAAATCCTTGTCCGCGAGCACCTTGATGTAGACTCCGCCGACCACCGACCGCGCCTGGAAACCGATCTCCTTGCCGGCCTTCGTGTCGTACCAGTCGGTCAGCGGAACCCGGCTCGGCCCCTCGTTCACCCAGCGCCCAATCGGCTCCATCAGCTTGTTCCATGCGGCAGGATCAGAAGCCAAGGTTGCCGTCCATATCTGCCAGTCCAGCTTGGTATAGTCCGCGCGATTGTCCAGCGGCAGCCCATAGCGGTTCAGATGCTGCAAATAGAAGGCAAGCTCACTCTCCCGCACCCGTGCAGGAAACAGCTTCAGGTCGAGAACCTGGTCCCACACCAGGTTGTACTTCTGGCTCCACGTTCCGGGCTTGTCAAACGCGAGTTTGTAGTGGTCGCCGTCCAGCGCCATCTGCTGCCACTTGCCGGCCATGTCCCTGGCCAGCCGCGCGTACTGGTCGGCCACGTCAGGCTTGCCCACGCCGCGCGCCATCTCCGCATACGCCGCCAGACCTTCAATCGCCTTGATGGAGAGGTTGGCATTGTGTGCCAGGTGCCCCGCAAAGTCGTCCGTGGAAAGCTGATTCGGCGGGTCGAGGCCCTTCTCCTGCAAATACAAGGCCCATTTCGAGAACTGCGGCCAGTACTGCCGCGCAAAATCCCAGTTGCCGCGCTCGCGCTCCATCGCCGCCACAAGAATCAGCATGTTGCCGCTCTCTTCCACCGGCATCTGGTCGTCCTCGGTGCGCTCCCCGCCGCCGTACACTTGCCCATTGGCCAGCGGATAGGTGCCCAGGTCGTGCGGCGCGAACGGCCACTTCCAGCGTGGAAGCGCGGCGTACTCCATCACCGGCTTCAACTGCGCCTCAAGCAGCACGGGGTTGAAGAACAGGAAGAACGGCCCCGACGGATACAGCACATCCACCGTCGAGATGCACCCGTTTGAAAAGTTCTCCTTGGGAAACAGCATCGGAGTGCCATCGAAATCCGCCGCCAACCCATGTGCCGCCAGCGTCTGCCGGTAAGCCAGAATCGCCAGTTGCGCATAAGCCTTCCCGCCGGCCTTCTCGAGATCCGCGGTCAATTTCTCGTCGAATCGCCTGCCGCGCTGCTCCAGGCTCGAATAGTCGGTCTCCGCGGCCGCCAGCATCTGCTGCACGGTTCCCCCGTTGCGCTGCCAATAGGGCCGCAGCTTCCGGCCCAGGTACTCAATCGAAAAGTCCTCAGTGTAGGCAAGCAGCACATGGCGGCTCGTTGGCGTGCCCGAGACTCTGCCCATTGGCAGCACGACGGCCAGGTGTGCCGCTCCATCGCGGGGCATCCGCGGCATCTCCATGTCGTCGGCCGACGGCAGCCCACCTGTCGCCGCAAAGCTGCGGACTGCGTCGTCGGACTCAGCAAATTGCGCGCCATTCCCGTCCGGTACAGCCAGATGGAAGTAGCCCCAGTCAATGCGCAGATCGTCGCCCGGACGATTCAGCACGCGCTGGTCGCGAGAACCCACGTTCAGCACCGTCAGCCCCTCAGCCCGTGAACGCCCCCACGTCACCGCCTCGTCCGCCGTGTTCACGGCAATCACCGGGTCCACGTCCAGCAGGACCGACACATCGTGCCCGCCCTGCCCGCTGGCCGTGAAGTTCACATACGTCACCGGCCGCGAAAGTACGTCGAGATCTTTNNCACCTGCTCCATCGCCGGCACATCCCGCGGCTCTCCGCCCATAAAGCGGTAAGTCTTACCATCGATCCGCGCCAGCCCGTGCATCGGCTGCTGAGCCCCGGTCCAGTGCGTCGTTTCGCGGTCGGTCAGCTTGTCCGCCGCCGACCAGATGCTGAAGTATGGGTCATGCGCCACCAGAGGCACTGCGGGAGGGCGCTGCTGCCCCCGCGCCGCGGAACCGGTCAACACCACAACCACCGCAGCCACGCAAACACCCGCCGCACGCAACAGCCCGCCGCAACCAGCGGGCGCCTTCATAGAATTGGATATCACTCGAGGCTCGCTCCCAGTAAAGAAACCATTCTACTCGGCGGTGCGAGGCTCACCTTCCAGGCGCGCGATCGATCTCCGTCGGCGGTTACTTGCCGATCACAAGAATCTGGAAAGAGCCTGGGATCATCGGCGCGCGAGGGCCGCGCGCCCAGGCTGGTGCGCCGGGAGGCGGAGGCGGGGCCGAGGCCGGTACAGCAGGCACCGGGCCGAATTCGGCCGTTATCGTCAGAATCTGGTTGGTCTTCGTATCCAGGGTCAGCGTCTTCGCCCGCGCCGGCGTGGCAACCGTCTGCTCAACAGTGAAACTCGTGGGCGAGTTCTCCTTCACCACCGTCAGCGTGCCGTCTCCCTGCGAACTGAATGCTTCCATCGTCGCCGGATTGAATGTTGCCCCATCCGACCCGTTGCCAATGGGCAGATCGGTGAGGATATGTCCATCCGTCGCCGACAGAATGATCATGTTCTTGTTGTCGCGGCACGCGGCAAAGAGGATATTGTTCTTCGCGTCCAGCGCCAGACCGGCGCATCCTCCGCCCTTGCTCGACACGTCGTATTTGCCCGTCATCTTCATCGTGTTCGCGTCGATCACCGCAATGGCCGACTTGTCTTCGATGTCCACGTAGATCTTGCCGTGACCGTCGGCGGCAGCCTGCTCAGGCGCGCCGCCAATGTCGATAGTGCCCAGAATCGCCCCGTCCTTATCGTCGAGAACTGTAATGTTCGGCGCCGAGTGACTGAGAATGTAGAAGTGGTGATTGTACGGGTCGTTCAGGTAGCCGTCCGGATTGCCCTCGACGTCGATCTTCTTCAAAATCGCAAACGTCTTCGCATCGAACATTGTCACCGGCTTTGAGGTTGCGAACCCGTGCCCAGTTGCCGAATCCACGGCGCCGCCATGGGAGCTAACGCCCTGCATATCTCCCACCTGGGCCAGCGTGTCCAGGTTATACACGCCGATGTGCCCCGCCGGGCCGCTCCGCGCTACATACAGGTTGCGCCCGACCGGGTCCGCAGTCACGTAATCGAACCCGCCATCGCCTCCGACGAGTTGAATCTTGAGCACCTTGTACGGCCCGCTGTCCTGTGCGTGGGCGAGTCCCGCAAACGAAAGCATAACGGCGATTGTGGCAACGACGAGCGGCTTGCAGACCATGGTAGGTTCTCCCGGAGCGGATTCGCGGGCCACCAGCCCGGCTGTTGGAGTGTAAATCAAGCCGCCGGTTGCGTCGTTTCCGGCGCCAGCGGCAGCGTAAAGTAAAACGCCGCGCCCGCGCCCAGATCGCTCTCCGCGCGCACCTGCCCGCCATGCGCATGCACAATGTGCTTCACGATCGCAAGGCCCAGCCCCGTGCCGCCCGACTCGCGCGATCGCGCCTTGTCGACGCGATAGAAGCGCTCGAAGATGCGTTCCAGGTGCTCTGAAGCGATGCCGGGGCCAAAGTCCTGCACGCAGAACTCCACCTCGTTTTCCAGCAGCTTCGCGCCCACGCGCACGCGTTTGCCCGCCCCGCCATACTTCAGCGCGTTCTCAATCAGGTTGCCGAACACCTGGTTCAGGGCGTCCGGGTCGGCCATCACCACCGCGTCCGTCGCGCCGCTTGACTCCAGTTCTACACCCGAATCCATCAGCAATCCGCCCAGCGACTCAATCGCGTCCTGCACCAGAGCCGCGGCGCGCATGGGATGACGCGACAATCTGTAGTCGGGGCTTTCCACGCTGGCCAGCG
>PLXP01000233.1 GCA_003151435.1 Acidobacteriaceae bacterium | reverse complement strand
ACCCAGACCTGATTCCGCCGGGGGAGACCGGGAAGACCGAAGCTTGGGTCGTGATTGAAGCTGGATTTGGAAGCCAGATCTATGCAGGTCTGAAACCGGGTACAACTGGCGTCGATCTGCGGCATTCACTTTCCAACGGAACAATCAAGGGCCACCTAGTACGCATCGTCCCGAAGCCGGACGACGCCGTGTTCATCCCTGCAGGAACCGTTCATACCCTTGGAGGCGGTGTCGTTGTATTTGAAGTTCAGCAGAACAGCGACGTAACATTCCGTCTTTACGATTGGGATCATGTTGACGCGAAGACGGGCCAGCCGCGGCCACTCCAGATCGATCAGGCGCTTGCCTGTGTTGATTTTTCAAAGAACGCCGGTGGCTTGGTGACCCCCTTTCTTGTGACCACTACTCCTGTTGCGCGCGAGAGACTCGTTGATTGTCGCGACTTCTTGCTGTGGCGGCTCCGTGGACAATTGCCATTTACCGTCGGCGCCCCGGGAATACCGCGCGTGCTGGTTTGCATTGAGGGCTCGGGGTGGCTCGAATGCGATGGTACCGCTTATGGCATCGATAAGGGCGAGGTGTGGCTCTTGCCGGCGGTGGCTGGAGCGTGTGAATTCCACCCAAACAGCAAAGTGAATGTGTTGGAGATTGCGCTACCCGATTAGCACAAAATCGGCCAAGAAGTTCATGACTATCGGTCCGCAGAATTGAATTGAATTCCCAACACGCAGAGGTGGATGGATCATGAAGAAACTGATTGTCTTTGATCTCGACGGGACACTTGCACCAAGTAAATCGTCGCTTGATGCCGAAATGGCCTCACTCCTGCATGATCTGCTCAACGTCGCCAAGGTCGCTGTAATCTCCGGCGGCGCCTGGCTCCAGTTTGAAAGACAAGTGCTCTCCCATCTTCCGCAGGATGAACGCCTGGCAAGGCTATCCGTTCTCCCCACGTGTGGAACACAATTCTTCCAATACGCCGGCCAGTGGAAGAGGCTCTATGCGGAAGATTTCACCGCGGACGAAAAAGAGAAGATTGTCAGTTCTCTGAACAAAGCTGTCGGAACCGCGGGCTTCCCGGTCCAAAAAACCTGGGGAGAGACTATTGAGGACCGGGGAAGCCAGATAACCTATTCAGCACTAGGCCAGCAAGCACCGTTGGAAGAGAAGATAAAATGGGATTCGGACTTCGCCAAGCGGAAGAAGATCAAAGCAGTCCTCGACACTCTCATTCCCGAGTTTTCAGTCCGGCTAGGTGGCGCGACATCCATTGACGTCACCAAACCTGGCATTGACAAAGCATACGGGATCAAGAAGCTACGAGATATTCTCGGCATTTCATTGAAAGAGATGATTTACGTGGGGGATGCCTTGTTTGTAGGAGGAAACGACTACCCAGCTGAACAGGCAGGTGTTATTTCCATCCCTGTTCGAGGCCCCAATGAGACCAAGCGAGTGATCGAAGCTATCATCGCTTGTTTAGGCGACGATCAACAGGTGCGATCCTTTGAGGTGGATTGATGAGCGAGTTCAAGCTGCGCCGTTTGGGGGTGCTGATGGAGCCGCAACCCGGCAATCCCCAGGAAGTAGAAGGCGTCCTGAACCCTGCTGCCATTCGCGGTCCTGACCGAGAACTCTACATATTTCCGCGGCTGGTCGCAGCGGGAAATTTTTCGCGCATCGGCATTGCAAGAGTGAAGTTCAATGAAACCGGCGATCCGGAAAGCGTCGAGCGGCTCGGAATCGCACTGGAGCCTGAAGCTGACTACGAGCGCCGTTCCGATGGCAGTGGCGGCTGCGAGGATCCACGCGTTACGTTCATAGAGCCGCTTCAGCGATATCTGATGACTTACACGGCTTGGTCGTCCCATGGTCCGCGCATTGCGCTGGCAGTGTCGGAAGATATCTTCCACTGGAAGCGCCTTGGGCTCGCCAAATTTGCGTCGTACGATGGCATCGAATTTGCCAACGTAGACGATAAGGATGCGAGCCTCTTCCCAGCCGTCATTCCCGATCCCACCGGACAACCGGAGTTGGCGTTGCTCCACCGGCCGCTCTTTCCAGGCACTCGCCCCGAGGAAACAGCCTGTAGTCCTCGAACTCGCGAGGTGGATATCGACAGAGAGAGCATCTGGATTTCTTACTGCCAGATGACCCTTGACCATAGGCCATTTCGTACCGGGACGTTTAACTTTCATCATCGGCTGGCATCTCCGGTGTCTGCGTGGGAACGGCTCAAGATCGGCGGCGGCACTCCGCCCATTTTGACCCCGCACGGATGGCTGATCATCTATCACGGTGTCAGCGAAATCGAGAAGTCTGACTCCGACGGTCATTCGTTATGCTATTCGGCTGGAGTGATGATCTTCTCCAAGGAGCATCCGCTTGAGATTACCTACCGTTCGACGGAGCCAGTGTTGACGCCGGAATCGCAGGAAGAGCGCCAGGGAGTTGTCGCCAATGTTGTATTCCCAACCGGTATTGACCGGCGCGACGATCTTGGCACACCTGATCGTTTCGATGTCTACTATGGGATGGCCGACAACCGGATTGGTGTGGCACGCCTTGACTTGCCGGATCATCTGCCTAGAGGAGCAGATGCCGACTCGCCAGACGCAAAGGTATAGCGCGCTGTATTTACCGGAACCGGCATTCGGAGCAGCGATGAACCCAACGCGAACGCAGAGCGTGTTAACCGATCTGCGCTTGCAATAAGCATCAGACACGCAGGCTGAGTGTCGAAGCGCTTCAAATTGAACATCGCAAAACGTCCTGATCGGCGCGTATAGCGAATTCTCGTTCGTGGGAGGCTCAAGCAAGGATCTTTCGCGCCAAATGGCATAGATTGCGGGGTAGACGGGCTTAGGTTGGGTCAGCGAGGTCTGGCAAAGAGGATGGTGGGAAAGCCGCCTCTTCAAACCTCCGATAGAGGTCGGCCCGCTGCACTTCCCGATGGCGAAGGGTCCGTTCGAGATGCACTGTGCCCTCCCCTGCTGCCGCAGCCTGGGCGTACTCACGAAGGTCGGCGGCCTGAGCCAGGTAGAGAGCGATCAGTTCATCAATGATGCCCCCGATGTTCTCCGCGCTTGAAGGATGGCTCATTGGTGCTCCGGTGAGCCGTTGCGGTCGATGCCGTACGCATCAAGAACCGCAGAAAGCGTAATAACGCCTTCAAGCTTGTGGATATCGGCTCGGTTGACAACCGGCAAAACGTCAAGATGGTACTTGCTCAGGCGATCGAGCGCCAGATGGAGGGCGTGATCTGCGTGCAGGTGGGGCACATGGAGACTCTCTACGATAGTTGCCAGCGGCTGTTCTCTCCTCCCATCCACAAAGGCGCACTCAAGGGTCTTCCTGTCCAGCATGCCGAGAAAGTAGCCGTTGTCGGCTACAGACCAGTTTCGGAGGTGACCCGGGCGAGTTTGCTCAACGGCATC
>PLXP01000135.1 GCA_003151435.1 Acidobacteriaceae bacterium | reverse complement strand
GAATGCGCTCGCGAATCAGCTCCGCTACCATGAATCGCTGCGGCTGGTCGGTGTACTGCTCCTTGGGGTAGTAGCGCTCTCCGGTGGGCAGCACTTCAACGATTTTGCGCAACAGAATGTCCAGTCCGTCGCGTTTCCGCGCGCTTACCGGGATCACCTGTGCAAAGCTGAATTGCTTGGTCAGCGTATCGATCAGCGGCAAAAGGTGATCCTTGCCGACGAGATCGATCTTCGTAAGGAGCAGGAAGACCGGGCAATCGACCTTGCGAATCAAGCCGAAGAGAAACTCGTCTTCGCTGGCCCAGTTTGTGCGTTCGTGCTTGGGAGCAGTTGTCGGCGTTTTCGTCTTCGCATCGGCACTGGGTGCCCCGGGCCCCGCTTCTGACACCTGGGATATCTCCGGCTCTCCCGACGGGTTCGCAGCGGCCTCCAATTGCACCCGGCGTGTTGCGTCCATCAACACCAGCACCAGGTCGCGCGTCTCCAGCGCCTCGTACACTTCCTGCAACATGCGCCGGTCGAGATGGGAGCCGGGCTTATGCACGCCGGGCGTATCCACAAACACGATCTGCGCAGCGGGATGCTGACCTTTGCGCGCAGGTACCTCCACCACGCCGGCAATACGGTTGCGCGTGGTCTGCGGCTTGGCCGAGACAATGGCCACCTTTTCGCCGGTGAGTGCGTTCAGTAGCGTACTTTTGCCGGCGTTGGGCCGGCCCAGAATGGCAACAAATCCAGATTTCAAAGGCGTGAATGCTCCTGAGGCGAGTTTACGGCATTTCGCGTTGAGCGGGATTCAGCCATGGGTGGAGGCACCCGCTCTATCCCCCCCATCCCTCTGCGGGAGGTAGGCTTACATTCGCCTCATGTTCAGCAGGAAACACGCGCACTCGCTCCACGCGCCGGTCGGTCGATGCCACGACTTCCATGCGCAAGCCGGATTGCTCCAGTACCACCACCTCGCCCGCCAGCGGAATGCGGCCTTCAATCTCGCTTACCAGCCCGCCCACAGTCGTGGCCTCGTAGTCGTGGTCCAGTTCCAGCGGCCCTGAGAACAAGTCTCCAAGCTGGTCCACGGGGAAGCTGCCGGAAAGCAGCCAAGCGCCGCCCGGCTCGCGCTGCGGATCTTCAATAGGAGCTTCATCGTCGTGCTCGTCGCGGATCTCGCCCACGATCTGTTCCAGCAGGTCCTCTATCGTCACCAGGCCCGAAACGCCGCCATACTCGTCGATGACGATCCGCATGTGCTGCTTTTCGCGCTGCATCTCACGCAGAAGCTCGTAGCCCCGCTTGGTTTCCGGTACAAAGACGGCGGGCCGCTGAATGCTGGCGACCGTGCGCGTATGCGCTTCTTCATCGGTAATCTGCAGCAGGTCGTGCGCGAACGCAATGCCGGTGATGTTATCGAGCGACCCGGAATAGACCGGGACACGCGAGAAGTTACGCTCCCGCAGTTGAACCAGAAAATGCTCCAGCGTGGTCGACTCGCGAATCGCAAAGACGCGCGGCCGCGGCGTCATCACCTCGCGCACCAGCTTGTCGCCAAACTCCACCGCGGAGCGAACCAGGTCGCGATCGTTCTCCTCCAGGATACCTTCTTCTTCACCGGCTTCGAGCAGCGCCTCCACGTCGACGGCGGACTCCTCTTCGGCACTGGCCGGCTCCTCAGCCAGCGCAACGACCGAAAAGAAAAAACGCACCAGAACGGTGATTGGAGTCATGAGCCAGAGCAACAGCCGGATAGGCCAAATCAGCCGCACAGCCCACACACCTCGCGTGCGGTTGAACAGCAGCCAGGGAATCACCTGGTTGCAAAATACCACCACGAGAACGACGCCCAAAATGGCTTGCGCGATTTCGCCGTAAGTGGGCCGGGCCAGCAGGGGCGCGCGGTCAAACAGCACCACGCCGAACTCCAGTGCGATGGCGCACAACGCAAGCTGCTGCAACATGGCAGCCGACATGGCGGCATGATCCCGGCTGAGTCCGATCTGCGGCTCGATCTGCTCTTCCCATGCGTCCAGGTTGTCCTGCTCTTCGCGGGTGAGAATCTTGCCGAACTCGGCATAGACGCGGCTGGTATAGGAGGCGAGCGTCTCCACAAGGCCCAGCAAAATCAGGATGAGGAAGGCCAGGAGGCTCATGGCCGTGCGCCTCGGGCCGGGCGCTTGGCGGCGGCTCGCTTTTTGGCTGGGATCTTCGCGGGCGGCCTTTTCGGCGCTGGATTCGCTTGCGCGGAGACTCGCTCGATCAAGCCCTGCGGGAGCCTGAGCCGAGCGCGCAGCAGGCGCTCGCGGCGCGCCATCTGCCCGTTGTCGGCCTCGTGGTCATAACCGGCCAGGTGCAGCAGCCCGTGTAGAATCAGCACCTTGATCTCAGTGGAGAGCGAATGGCCCTGCTCGGCCGCCTGTCCCAAAGCCGTGGTGACACTGACGGCCAAGTCACCGGCGATTTCCTCGGCTCCCAAGCCTTCGGCGGGAAACGAGAGCACGTCGGTGGCTTTGTTCTTGCCTCGAAACTGGCGATTGAGCTTTCGGATGGCCGCGTCGGTGGTGAGCAGCACGCTGACTTCGCCCTTGAGCCGCACGGCTTTCTGCGCCAGGCCCAAAAAGCGGGCCAGTGTGCGCGCGGAAGGGAGGCGAAAATCGCGGGGTTTTGCCTGGGGGGCGGGCGCAACAATCCGCTTCGCCGAAGTTGCCTTGGGCGCGGGGTCGGGGTCCAAATCTGGGTCGAGAATGATCATCGTGCTCGGGGCCGTAATGAATGCGGAACCGGTAATTCTCATTCTACGCGGAGTCGTGGTATCCCACCCTACCCGCAAAAACAAAGACGCGGCGAGGGTGGGGCACCCGGTGCCCGGCTATTGCGGCGGCGTGGCTTTCTTGACGTTGTTGTTTGGTTGAGATGGATGGGTGGGTGGGTTGGCTTTCGGAGGTGTTGCCGGGTGCTGGGCCTTGGTCTGGAAGTGGACGCGCGGCTCCGTCACAAGCTCGGCGCGCATCGCGTCGAGCTGTTTCCGTAAGTCTTCGATCTGTTGGCTCTGTGCTTCCAAAAGCGTTCCCTGAGCGTCTGCCTGTTTTTCCAAATCTTTGACACGGTCTCGCAAATCACCCGTCTGTAGTCTGATGTCCGACACTTCGTATGGGTTCATTCTCCCTGATCTTTGTTCGATGTCATGAATGGAGGCATGAAGGTCTTTGACGGATTTAGTGAGGTCCGCGTTGGACATTGCTATGCCCGCCAATTCGTACCCCCTTGCCTGTTCTACGACTCCGGCTTCCCTGTCGAGGTACTGAATGCACACTACCAAGTCTGTTTTGTCACCATTTCTAAGGAATCCCTCGCAGAAAGGATTACCCTGTGCATAGCAAGGTTGGGCGAGAAAACAGAGTCCGGCCAGCGCCACCATTACCGTCAAACTTTTCATTGGTCCTGCCTCCTTCATATTCACCTTTGGCTGGTGGCCCAGGCATTGATTCTGCCTCCTCTGATCGTTAGCCAGAATAGAAGGCTGTGCCCCATTCATCCCGGCCTTATTGAGACTGCGATAAACGGGGTACAGCTTCTCAATGCTCAGCGTGATCTTTCGGGGCTGATGAGCGGGCCACCTGCCTTATCGCAACCGGGGCACTTCATAGAACGAGAATCTCCTATTACCTGGGAGGAACGAATGCCAAACTGATCTCTCCTTCCACACATTGCCGATAATCATCCGTTCTTCGTTCGATACAAAAACGACGATATAGTCANNTAGTCAACTTCCTCTAAACTATTTTCATAGCCACTCAGTGTACTGCCTCGCAGAGTGCCAGCAACGTCCTCAAGCAGGAGCGCGGTTTTGAAACCCTGCTCCTTGTACTTCATCAGTTTAGGAAGCTTATCTCTAACTGCCCGTCCTAGTCTTTCGCTTTGTAGAGCTTTCTGGTTCTCTGGTTCTTCAGGTATGCGCCAGACGTTTCCATTCAACTTCGCGGTATCCCCTCTACACGTAAGTGTTATCTTGTGGCCTTTGTATTCAGTCTGTATGTAACTGTCCACCACGAGCAGCTTCGGGGCAGTCTCCGCTACCCAAGAAGAGAGATCGCTGACAAACTGTACCCTTCTTTTCCCCACAAGGGAGTCCATTATTATTGGGGGTATAGCAAGAAAATAATAAAGACCGGTGGGAATTCGATTTCTACAGCCAGCATTGATCGAATCGACGATATCGTACGACCTGTTCACATATCCAATCTGCCCATCGAAAGATTCAACCCTTGTGTGCTCAACCGCAATCTTGTCATTTTCATCGCTGCTGGAGGCCAGAACGAAGTCAACGTCAGGAGTGCTTCGATTTAGCTCATCAGGCGATCCAGACACCACGTAATCTATATCCGTGAGAGACTTCAGAATGGTAATAAAAGCTTCGCGTGCGTTCAGTTCGTTCGGTTTCTTCATAATCTAAGGCTTTTTCGCCGGGTGCCCCAGGTCCCGATTTTGGGACCTGGGATTCCAAACAACTCTGCGCCGCAGTTCTTGCTCGGCGGTTACTGCGGTTTTGCGGGATGCAGCGATGTGGGTGCGGTCCGCGCGTCGCGCGTCTGCGTGCGGACTTCGATGCCGTCGCCGATACCCAGCGGCAGTTCCTGCTGCTGCGGCTTCATCGACTCGTAGGCGCGCACAATGCGCTGTACCAAGGCATGGCGCACAACATCCGTGTCTTCAAAGTGGCAGAAGCGGATACCCTCCACCCCTTCAAGAACATTGATCGCGTCCAACAGTCCCGACTTGCGCGGATTGGGCAGATCGATTTGGGTTATATCGCCCGTGATCACCGCCTTGGAGTTGTTGCCCATGCGCGTGAGGAACATCTTCATCTGCTCGATGGTGGTGTTCTGCGCCTCGTCCATGATGATGAAGGCGTCATTCAGGGTGCGACCGCGCATAAAGGCCAGCGGCGCAACCTCAATGACATTCTTCTCCAACATCTTGTCCACCTTGTCAGGCTCCAGCAGATCATAGAGGGCGTCGTAGAGCGGGCGCAGATAGGGGTCCACCTTCTCCTGCAGGCTGCCGGGCAAAAAGCCCAGCTTCTCGCCGGCCTCCACCGCCGGACGCACCAGGACGATGCGGCTCACCTTCTTGGCATTCATCGCGGCCACCGCCATGGCGACGGCCAGGTAGGTCTTGCCGGTGCCGGCCGGACCCACGCCGAAGGTCATGTCGTTCTGCTCGATGGCCTCGACGTATTTGCGCTGGTTGATGGAGCGCGGCTGCACGGTGCGCTTGACACCCGCCGAGCGCTGCTTGCCGGAGTCGGCCAGCGAACGTAGCGTGGTGGCGGGATCGGCCACGACCAGGCGCAGCATCCCATTCAATTCGCCATTGTGCGGATTCACGCCCTGGCGACGCAGCGCCTCAAAGTCCTGAAAGACACGCTGGACTCGAGTCACGCCCTCTTCCGGTCCTTCCACATGCACGGCATCGGAGCGAAGATCGATCCGGACGCCGAGTGAGTCTTCCATCAGCCTTAGGTTTTCATCGCGAGTCCCGAACAGGGGCTCCAGGTTGGGCGTGATCTCCAGAGCGATCTTCAATGGTTTCGATGGCCTCCCATGGGTGAGGTGGACGTTGGACACCGGCCCCCAGCGGTCGTGCTCAGCCAGGTGCTGCCGGTTACATCGGCAGAGCCCGCGACAGACGTAAGGGCTAATAAATTGGATGCGGCAACAGACCCGGAAGCGTCGTGGCGAACGACTGCCGGAATCGGCTGCGAAAAGAGCTGTATTTTGAAGGAATTGCGGGCTGCGAGAGGCGTGGCCGAGCCGGAGCTCTGGGCTGCCTGACGAAACCGCGGGATGGCGTTGGCGACCAAATCGGGTATCTGGGCTTGAGAGTAGCGCCAGAGGTGCCGCTCGTCAATGGCGTCGCGCAAAGATTGAATGAAAAATGTTCCTTTTGAGATAGCCTCCCGATTTGCGTCCTGCCCGGCGCGAATTCGGACTGCCGCTACCAGCCGCATTGGCGTTGAGAACCAACGGACAGCGTATCCGTGCCCGCTGTTTCGTCTGCAACGAGACGAGGATGATTCGTACCTCCATTTGATATGCAAGAGGCTGCCATGTTCAACGCCAGCCCTTTTTCGTCTGCGCCGGATGGCGCTGGATCTCCTGTGTTTCGGGCGCCTTTCCATGGTTCTGAATGCCGACGCACCGGCCGTGTTTTCAGCCGGCGCCGAAGAAGTAACCTGGCCATGGCCCTGCTGCCCCTGGCGTTCGCGATTGCCGCATGCCGCGGTAGCGGATCAAGCACGACGCCCACACCAACTACGTGGGCAATTCCTCAAGCGCCAGCGCCCTGACGACCGTAGGGACGATCACGGTTGCGCCTTGACGAAGTAGTCGGGGCGGCAAAGCCCGATTCGGCGTAGAATAGGAACATGCAGCACGAGCCAGTTGGCCCGGCTCGCACCCGCCGGCGACGGGTTTTGGTCGTCGGTGCAGCACAGATGGGGGCGTCACGGTTTCGACGGGATCGATTGCGGCTTAGGAGGCATGCCGGGGTGTGGGCACCCGTAATCGCTCGCAAAACAAAAGTTGCCAACGATAATCTGGCACTTGCAGCTTAATTAACTAAGCTGCCGTCTTCCACGGCTTCGCCTATGGGCTGTGAGCGGACGTCATTCAGTAGGCTGGCGTGAACGGCTCGGTCCGTGTCGTTTTACGCGAGATCATCGGACTAGCTTCTGGCGTATTTTGTCCGTTCTGAGCGCCCGAAGTGAAATCTCCGGAACTGGACTGAGCATGGATTCTCCTGGCTGACAGCGATTTCGGACGCGGGTTCGACTCCCGCCGCCTCCACCATACTTAAGCTTTTTATTTTCTTGTACTTACCAATCAGGGCCTAAAAGTCGGGTCGTTTTTGTGACCGTTTTGTACCCATTTTGTACCAGGGACAAAAAGCCTCCCGATTTTTTGACCCATTTCAGCGTTCGAGCAAAACTCCAGCTGAAGTGGGAGGCCCTCATGGATTCGTTCGTCTTCACCCGTCACTCTTCCGACTGCAAATTCAAACGTGACCGGTTCTGCAACCGCTGCAACTGCCCCAAGTGGGTCGAAGGCAGGTTCAACCATGAGCGCTTCCGCAAGAGTGCCTCGACCAGGGTTTGGGGCGAGGCCGAACAGTTCCGCGTAAAACTGGAAGAGGCTCTGTCGAGAGGGCTACCGCTAGACGGTCTTCACGCGGACTCGATCACGGCACCTGCCGCACCGCCCTCACCTCTTCGCGCCTCGGCGGCTCAACCGCAATCTACGGCCACCGCCTCCGTTCCGATTTCGCCGGAACCGGCCGCAGCCCCACCTGAGGTGAATGCGCCCTCCACATCTCAAAGCGGCACCCAGTCCACCGGTAGGCAGAAGGCGAGAGTTACGGTCCAGAAGGCCGTCGATGCCTACATGACCGACGCCCGCAGCCGAGGGCTCAAGTCGGACACGATCAAGAAGCTCGAGAGAATCTTTGAGAAACAGTTCCTCCCCTGGACAAGGGTGCAGGGACTCGAATACCTCGATGAGGTCGATCTTGACGCCCTGCTCGCCTTCCGCAGCACGTGGACCTTCGCGCTCCAATCGTCCCGATTCTCGCTGGTCACAAAATTACCGGTCTTCTCGAATGCGTAAATAAAATCGGGGCTCGCTTTTTCTCTTCGGAACTTGGCGAGCATTTCGGCGCGCCATGCGGTCTCGCG
Organism: Acidobacteriaceae bacterium; assembly: GCA_003151435.1. Lineage (GTDB taxonomy): Bacteria > Acidobacteriota > Terriglobia > Terriglobales > Acidobacteriaceae > Telmatobacter. Next base: position 11,366 of record PLXP01000135.1, on the reverse strand, counting down.
AGCCTCCGCATCCCGGCGCAGCGCTTCGCCAGTTTCAGGGCCTCGAGTTGAGTCCGAAGAATCGACAGTCCGTGCTCTGAACTTGCCTCTCAACTGGATAGCCTCCGAAAGAATCGCTCCCCATGCCCTTGCACTGAATTCTATTTTCTTCCAATCTTGCCTGCCCAAGCGAACCAGCACCGGTCTGCCGGGGCCAGCGCGCCGGAACGCTCGCGTCAGCCGTCGCCTCGATTCCTTCCATGTAATCGATCAATTTGACCGAATTTCCAACTCGAACTACAGCTACTTTGTGCTGGTCTGATGGATCCGCCGATTCCATCAGCGTTCTCGGCGGTTCGTCATGGCCCGATCGGCGTTATCCGACTCAGGAGAGATGCCACATGGATTTCCAACACGCTCTTAATGGTCCAGAAACCTTGCAGAAACCGGTGGGGTTGCAGGCATTCGAAAGACACTACACCGTGGCCCAGTTATCAAAGCTCTGGATTTTCAGCGAAAGCACGATTCGACGCCTGTTTATCAAGGAGCCGGGAGTCATCAAGATCGCTCACCAGCCGACGAGAGTAAGGAGAGGCTACACCTCTTTGAGAATCCCCGAGCGGATCGCCCAACGTGTCCATCGGCGTCTGCAGAGTATCTCCTGATCGGTGATTTCCCGGCTACACGAACGCTTACATCCGCGAATTTGACCGAATCTTGAAGCGGGTTCATGCTGGCTCGGCATTCGAGGAGGCTCATGTGAAGGGGCGCCCAGGGTATTTCATGATCGCGGTATTGCTGACGATTCCCAGTGCGGCCGTGACTGTGTACTCAGGCGTGGCGATTTCGAAGGCATGGCCAACAGACATTTGGGGGCGCGGAAACTTGGTTTTCCTTGCCGTATTAGGGGCCACATCGGTCGCCAATGTTTGGGTTCAGGCCGTCCTTGGATCAAACGGTTCGCGTTGTGGTCGGACGATTGAGCGCGGACCGGGTGCGACGCCGATTCCAGCGGAAACACGAGGGAGTGGCAATGTTTGAGTCGATCACCGATCTTGCCGACAAACTGGCCGCGACGGGGTACTTCATCGATCCCGTGATGACCCAGGTTGTCTTCCTGGCCGCCAAGTTGCAAAAGCCATTGTTGCTCGAAGGACCTGCAGGCAGTGGCAAAACGCAATTGGCCGTTTCAGTTGCACAGGCGGCAGGTACGCATATTGAGCGGCTCCAATGCTACCGCGGCGTCACCGAGGATAAGGCCATCGGCCGATTCGATGAGAGCCTTCAGCGGCTCTATATGGAGTTCTCGAAGGGGCAGGACACGAATGGAAGGGCGGGGAGCTGGCGCGAGTTGCAGGCCAACCTCAAGGGCCGCGACTTCTTTCGGCCCGGCCCGCTCATGCGGGCTCTCGAATGCGAGAAGCCTTGCGTGTTGCTCATCGATGAAATCGACAAGGTGGACGAAGGTTTTGAGGCTTTGCTGCTTGAGATCCTTTCAGCCTGGCAGCTCTCAATTCCTGAGTTTGGCACGGTCGCGGCGAAGAGCATTCCCTTTGTTGTGCTGACCAGCAACGAGGAGCGGAGGCTGGGAGACCCGATCCGAAGGCGCAGTCTTTATGTACGGGTCGAGCATCCGACGCCGGAGCGAGAAGCGGAAATTATCGCCAGCCGCACACCAAAGGCCGATGAGAGGTTTCACCGGGAGATGGCGGGAATCGCGCTCTCGTTCCGCAACTATTCTCTCGAAAAGCCGCCCTCGGTCTCGGAGATGATCGACTTTGCCAACGCACTTCAACTGCTTGGAACCGACCACGTAACCGAGGAGCACCGCGACGTACTGCTGCCGTTCCTGGCAAAAACGGAGAAGGACCGGCGTCATCTCTTGCTACGCGAAGGATTCAAGAGCCTGCTCGATGATGGCGCCAGGTTCGCGCAGAGTCTGACTCTCCCTGGAGGGCCGACATTATGAATCTATGGCTGCTCCTCCTGCTGCTCATGTTTCCTCGGTTTGTCTTGGCCCAAATCGATCCCGCTACGGCGGAGCAATTCGTGCGGCAATATGCGGCGCACTATCGTGTCTCACCCGAGTTGATCGCTGCACTGATCGACGTCGAATCGCGCTGGAATCCACGAGCAGTCTCGGGCAAAGGAGCAATGGGGCTGATGCAGCTCATGCCGGCTACGGCGCGGCGCTTCGGAGCCTTCAAACCCTTCGACGTGGAGCAAAACATTGCCGCTGGCACGCGCTACGTGACGGCATTGATGTGGGAGTTCCACGGGGATTTGCGCCTCGTCGTCGCGGCTTATTACGCGGGTGACCATTGGATCGCTCGGGAACAATTGAACTATCAAAACCCGGACGTTGTGGCCTACGTGCTGGCGGTCCGGCGGCAATTCATGATTCGCAAATATGCGGCCATGAGGCTGCATAGGAGGTCCACTCACAGCAATGGTCGGGACGACTCTCGGACAAGTGCTGGTGGATTCTCTTCTCTCCACACAGCGGACACTGCGCAGCAATCCACGAATCCGGCATGGTACCTGCCGGGGCCGGGATGTTCTCACCGCACTTCTTGCAGCGGATCGTGAAGTCGCTGCGCCGGGTTTGCGGAAGGTTGAACACGAGTGCCAGTATAGGCGAATAAAAGACGAAACTATAATGTGGATTTCTCCGGAGCTGAGCCCAGGCAGATCGTTGAGATGTGTCGAGATGACGTAAGTTTTCTCATTTCAGTTGTTTATGGAGAGGCATGTTGATTCGCAAGCGGTGATATGGCAGTATAGAGGCCAAAGTGATCGGGCGCTATGCGAATCGCCTCCCCCACCTTTCGCATTGCTACCGGTTTGCTGCTTGCCGTCCTGCTGAGTGCTGTCGGGTATCAAGTTTTCCGGCGGTCGAGTTTCTACGCTCCAGAGGCGCTGCTGAAGCAAGCCGATGAGATGTCGTGGCTGAACAGCTGGATTGAGGCAGAACCTCTTTACCGGCAAGCCGAGCAGGAATTCACTCGGAGGCATCAGCTCTCAAAGGCCCTCTACGCGCGTGTCAGCCAGATGCCGGCGCACAGCGAATCCTCCACTTCGATCCCAAGCCAAATTGCTGTGCTTCGACAGGATCTGAATCTTCCGGAAGCGAAGGATCCTGAAACACGTCTTCGCATCCTGACCATTCTGGGGATGTTTGAAGTGAACTACGACTCTGGGATGGCGCGCGAAACTTGGGCGGAGGTCGCGACACTCGCGAAACGACAGCACCACTACCTACTGGCTGCGCGCGCGATGGGAGAACAGGGCGTCGCTGCGTTCCTGCTTGGCGACCTCGCGACCGCAAAGAAGAATGTGGTGAAGGCATGGACCATCGCCAAGGTGGCCGATCCAGGTGCACACGTTCGATACGCGAGCCTATACGGCGCGGGCCTGGTGGAAATGCATAGGTACCAAGAGGCTCTCGGACCCCTGGACGAAGCGATCAAGGTTGCCGGGAAGACTCGCGGGGCCGCGTACCCGACGATCGCCGTCAACGCAAAGATTGATGCACTGAGCGGCCTCGGAGAAAACAAAGAAGCACTGGCGCTAGCCGCAGAGGAGCTGGGTCGAGTCTCCGTCTACCATCTTGCTGGACATCTTTACGAGCTCTACCAGCAGAGGGCCCGCGTATACGAGCGGATGGGACAATGGGATCAAGCGGTATCCGACTACGCCCTTTCCGCCCAATATGCGAGGCAGCTTTCGTATTGGCGCGGCCTGACCCAGGTCGATGGCTTGCTCGCAAAGGCTTATATCCACCAAAAGGAATTGCAGCCGGCACTGGCCGCCATCAATGAAGCGATCGCGGCAAATGAGAACGTCCCCGACGAACTGTACTTCGTGCCGCGGAATCTCGGAATCAAAGCCGAGATCATGGCCCTCCTCGGCAACACAAAGGCATCGAACGAACTGTATGAGAAGAGCGCGGATCTCTTGGATGCGCTCCTCAGCAAGGTTCCCACGCCGACCGCTGAGCGCCAATTGCTGAATGATCTCAGCATCGTCTATGCGGGATACTTTGTTTCTTTAAGCGACCAGGGCCGCACAGAAGACGCCTTCCGAGCAATTGAGCGCGCCCGCGGCCGGGTGGAAGCTCAAGGTCTTTCACATCACGAGGTCATTTTTCCCCATGAGCCCGACGCCTCCGAACAGGACCTCACCAAGCTCAATATCCAATTGCTGAATACAGACGATTCGGCCTCGAGAGCGCACATTCTTGAAACGATTTACAGTGCTGAACAACAGCTCGGCACGGAGCGATCGTCAAACGATCCGGCGCCAGCGCCCGTAGCACTGCGAGAACTTCAGCGCGACCTGCGGGCATCTGAAGTGCTTGTCGAGTATGTGCTGGATGATCCAAACTCCCACGCGCTCGCCGTGACTCGCAACACGGTCCACCGGTACAGCCTCCCGCCCAGAGACCTGTTGGAGCAGGAAGCGACGCAGTATCGTTCCACTCTCAAGCAGAAGAAGACGGACCCTGCTCTTGGGCAACGGCTCTACGACGGACTTCTCGGCGGAATCCCGGAACTCAAAGACAAGCACGATTTGATCGTGGTGCCGGATGGCACGCTTCACCTTCTACCATTCTCTGCTTTGGTGAATGCAGGGCAGTATCTACTGACTTCCCATCTGGTCACAGTCGTACCATCGGGGACCGTGCTGAACATGCTGAGGCATCGATCCGATCAGGTGATTCGAGAGGACCTTCCGTATGTCGGAGTGGCGGCATGGACATCGAAAGCTCCCCAGACCACGTTCCTCGCGCGCATTAGCCGGGCCATTTCTGGACCCGAACGGCGCGAATTTGTCGCACTGCCCGAGAGCCAGCACGAGGTTGAGAACATTGCAACCGACCTCCCGAAGCCCAGCACAATTCTTTTGGGTGCGAGAGCGACGGAGACAAACTTCAAGCAGCTTCCGCTGAGCCAATACAACGTTATTCATTTGGCTCTTCACGGGTATGTCGATCCCGAGATTTCAGATCGTTCGGCGCTTGTCTTCGCTCCGGAGAATCCGGCAAAGAACGACGGCCTTCTCCAGGTCCGCGAGATCAGAAACCTCCGTCTCAATGCCGACCTTGTAACGCTCTCGGCCTGTGACACCGGCGTAGGGCCAGTGGGCGAGGAGGGCGTGGAGAACATCGTAAATGCATTCGTTGCGGCGGGCGCTCAGAGCGTCGTGTCAACGCTTTGGGAACTTGAAGATCACGCGACCGCCCAACTGATGGCCAACTTCTACGAGCACCTCGGCCGTCAGGAGGGAAAGGCAGAGGCACTCAGGCAAGCGCAACTCGAAATGCTCAAAGCGGGCGCGCCGCCGTACTATTGGGCCGGCTTCCAACTCGACGGTGAACCGAGCGGCAATCTGTTCAGCGAGACAAAATCGACAAACTCGTCCAGGAGCACCCGATGACATTGAACCCGGCTGCGAGCCCAGCATTGCCTGTTCAACTTTCACTTCGTGACCGGCACGCAATCCTCGAAAACGTCCTTGCCGTTCTGCGCAAGCGTTTCTATTCGCCTGAGAAGTTGGCTGGTGGTTGGCAGGCCGCCGTGGAGCGGCACCGGCCTTTTATCGAGAGCGCAGGCGCCGAGGACGCATTTGAGAAGGCCATGGGTGATTTGTTGGCGGAGCTGCACACCTCCCATTTGGGCTTCTTTCACGGCAGTGCCCGCAGAGCGTCGAGCCGGGCCGCACTCAGCGCAACTTACCTGGAAGACGAGACACCTTTTGGAAAACGTTGGATCTTTCAGGATGTCCACGCAGGAGGAGCAGCAGCGATCGCCGGCATTGAACCTGGGGAAATCCTTCTCAATGTCGATGGCCGTGAGATTACCCCGCCGGAACATCCCGTATTCGCTATGGGCAAACAAACGAAGGTCGAACTTGCTGACAGAAACGACCAGCGACGAACGGTTGCTGTCGATGTAGCACGGCCCAAGGGAAAGAAGCTCCACTTCATCGAACCCACGCTCGTCGAGGCGCGGCAACTCGGAGACGGGTTGGGCTACCTGAAGATTGCAATGTTCCCGGGCATGATTGGGGTTGAGGTTGCGAACGAGATCTCCCGCGCTGTGGAGGAACTTGGCAGAATTGATAGGCTGATCATCGACCTGCGTGGCAACACGGGCGGAGGGCTTGGCGCGCTTCGTGTGATGAGCCTGCTCACGCCGGGCAAGATTCCCGCCGGCTTTGCTCTCGACCGGCACAGCATCAAACCAAATCTCGAATCGGAGAAGCAGGGATTCCGCCGATTCTCGCGAATACCCGCATCAACCAAAACACTCTGGTGGCTTGCCTTGCAGTTTGGACCGGCGATGATGGCAAAAAAGCCCATCGTGTTCCAATCCGAGGGATTGGGCGAGAAACCATTTCACGGGAGGGTCGTTCTCCTGGTGAACCGCCACACCGCGAGCGCCGCGGAAATGATTGTCGCGTTTGCACGAGAGAACCAGCTCGCCACGATCGTCGGAGAGAAAACTGCTGGTCGTCTCCTCTCAGCAACTTCCGTCAAAGTCGGCAATGGATTTCGATTGGCGATGCCCACAGGAGCGTACTACACATGGAACGGGTTGGTGCTGGAAGGAACGCCGATGGAACCGGACGAACTAATCGAGTTCAATTGGCGCGAACGGCGGGCGCGGCTGGACGGCCAATTTGAACACATCGTCAAATCGATTCGAGGTCATCACGCAGAACGCGTCAGTTGAACGCGCTGTTGACACCCCGTGTGGAGTTCATTTCCAGGATTGGCCGTCATTCGACAGCAACACAAGGCGGGGAGAGCTTCATCCATCAATCGGATGCAAGAGTGCTCCGCGGGCGCGAGCGGGATTATGCAACAATCGAAACTCCCTCTTGGCGACATTGGGCGTTCTCCCGGTACTGATCTCAAAAGCCAGGCGGCGAACTGCAGTGTGTAAAAGCCCGTTGTGCAGTGGCGCGGCCCAGTCCAACCATCCCGAGACACCCAATTGTGACAGCCGTCATAAGGCCGTTTCCGGATTTGTATTACTAATGGAGTGTCGTGCCACGAATCGCGTGATCGTGCTATTCTCCAATTTTCCAGGGAGAGGCAATTCTCTTCCAAGGAGTGACCATGGGTGTCCTGAGCAGAATCGGAGTTGCACTCGATTCTGATCTCCTCGAACGCTTCGATGATTTCATCTCTCGGCGGGGTTATACCAACCGATCCGAGGCCTTCCGCGACCTCATCCGAGACCGTCTGATAACCGAGCGGACCGCCGACAACACCGCCCCCGTGGTGGGCACCGTCACCCTTATCTACGACCACCACGCCAGCGGAATCAGCGAAAAACTCACCGACTTGCAGCACGCCAGCCACGAGCTAGTCGTCTCCACCAGTCACGCCCACCTGGACCACGATTCCTGCCTCGAAGTCCTCATCGTGCACGGCAAGTCCGCTGCCGTCTCCCAGTTCGCTGATCGGCTCATAGGCCTTAAAGGCGTGCAGCACGGCCGCCTGGTCATGACCGTCCCGGCCCATGCGTTTAAAGAGTCGCAAAAGAACTTGCATAAACATAGCCACAAACAAATCCAAAAACACTGATCCACAAGTATGTCAATCACGAGGTGAGAAAACATTTACGCGCGTAGCACGAACATTAACTTCGTAGCACTCTTGATTCTTCCTCTGACGTGCTTCCTGGCAGCGGCGCAACCCGCCGTGCTCCACGTCGGCGGGACCGTGCTCGACCCCCAGGGTCACCCTGTCGCGACGTGTGATAAGGAATATCCGCCTCAGCTATCAGGAACTGTCGTTGACGCGTCTGGCGCGGTGATTGCCGGAGCTACCGTGCAGGTTCGAAGCGCGAACGGTACTGGACAAAGAACGACACAGTCGGACAGGAACGGCTCCTTCGTTCTTTCCGGACTCGCGGCCGGTGATTATCGACTTGTCGTATCGAATCCCGATTTTGAAACCAAAGAAGTGCCCGTGACCGTTGGGACCACTGGGGCACCAGCCTCGCTGCGCATCTCGCTGGCAGTGGGGTCGGTGAGCACCTCGATTAACGTGCAGGGCCGGGAGGATGACCTGATCGAAATTGCCGAATCCGGCACCCAGGGAACGGTGGGGGCGACGGAAATTCAGGATCGTCCGATTCTTCGTTCGGGGGAAGTCTTGGAGACGGTTCCGGGTCTGATCATCACTCAGCACGCAGGCGGCGGCAAGGCGAACCAATATTTTCTTCGCGGCTTCAATCTCGACCACGGCACAGACTTCGCCATTTTCATCGACGATATGCCGCTAAACCTGCCGTCGCACGCGCACGGCGAGGGGTACTCGGACATGAACACCGTCATCCCGGAGTTTGTGAAGCGGGTGAATTTCGAGAAGGGTCCTTATTACGCGAATGTCGGCAACTTTGGATCGGCTGGATCGGCCCATATCGAATTTTTCAAGACGCTGCCACAGAACCTCGTCAAGGTTGAAGGCGGCAATTATGGCTTTGGGAGGGCCGTTTTCGGCGCATCGCAAAAGCTCGGTTCGGGGAGTCTGCTGTACGGCGGGGAAGCGTATTACGATAACGGCCCATGGAAGCATCCGGATGCATATACCAAATTTAATGGCTTACTGACCTACAGCCTGGGTGGAGACGCCAATGGTGTGAGCATCACCGCACGCGGTTACCACGGAAGGTGGCACTCGAGCGATCAAATCCCCGTGAGTGCCGTACCCCTCGTTGGTTTATACGGCACACTGAACCCGACTGACGGTGGCCACTCACAGCGTTATAGCTTGCAGGCAGAGGGGCATCGGCAAGGCACAAATTCGGTGTCGAAACTCATGGCCTATGGGTTTTACTATGATCTCGATTTATTTTCCGATTTCACTTACTTTCTGACGGACCCCAATCGCGGCGACCAGTTCGAACAGAAGGACAGGCGCTGGGTGGCTGGGCTGGATGCACGCCACACGATTTTCAGCCAATGGTTTGGCCACAGGGTGGAGAATACGTTCGGCCTGCAGGTTCGCAACGATTGGATTCACAACGGTCTTTACCAGGCGGAGAATCGCGTGCGCGTGGACAAGACCGATTCCGACACCGGCACCATTTTGCCCGCGACCACGGAAGCGGATCGGTTTACGGACACGGTAGTAAGTTTTTATGCGGAAAATAAAGTCCAGTGGGCAGAAAAAGCCCGTTCGGTTGTGGGCCTTCGCGGCGATCTGGACTACTTTGACGTCACGAGCCTGGTTCTGGATCCCTCGGAGGCCAAGGCCAATACGGGCACAGCCGGCAAGTTTTTGCCTAGTCCAAAATTGAATTTGATTTTCGGCCCCTGGTCCAATACTGAGTTCTATTTACAGGGAGGATTCAGTTTTCACAGCAATGACGGGCGTGGCGCAACGCAAAGAGTGGAACCGGTTTCGGCGGACAATCCTTACCCCGATAAGCCTGTCTCGAGAATTTCCGCGCTGATCCCGACCAAAGGCGGGGAAATTGGTGTGCGTACTTTGGTCGTCCCAAATCTGCAAAGCACCGTTTCGCTCTGGTATCTTCGCAGTGCTTCCGAACTGCAGCAGGGTGGCGACACGGGAGGGACCGTTCCTTCAGCACAGCCGAGCAACCGGTATGGTATCGAGTTGACGAACTACTACACGCCGCTGGAACATATGGCTTTCGATTTTGATCTTGCGGACTCCAAAGCCCTGTTTACAACGATCGACGATGGGGATGCTGCGCCGAATAGCCCGGGCGGCAAACGTGTACCCGAAGCGGTTGGACTGGTGATTTCCTCGGGCGTCACGCTGCACGATTACGCAGGCTTTTCGTCGAGTTTGCGCTTGCGTTACTTTGGTCCGCGCGATTTGACGTCTGACGGAATTTATCAGTCAAAGGCAACGGCGTTGCTCAATGGGGAGGCCGGTTATCAAATTAGCAAGAAATGGCATGTTTCGGCTGATTTTCTGAATTTGCTTAACCGCAGAGACAGCGACATTGACTACGCCTATACCTCGCGAATCACGCCAACGGGCACGTCGGCCTTCACACGCGTTTACCACCCCGTCGAACCGTTTCAAGTGCGATTTGCGTTACGAAGAACCTTTTAACAAATGCCGCGGTTGTCAGTTCTCGGCAGCGTCGGGACCGATGGGGGCGCCTCTAATGTGCTCGAAAGCAATCACGCCTCGAAGGACTCACTGAATCGGATTACTTCTCAAAAGTCGGTCAGCGTCTGCTGAATTGCTCACACACGAATCTCGCTTGGTACCAACCAGGATTCGCATTCATCGAGTGTTTGAGCCGATTTCCGAGACAGACGCCCGGATTTCTTCGGAGTCGGGAATTGAGTGGCCGTGGAGGTCTACTTACTTGATTTGCAAGGGATAGTAGTAGGACGCCTGATCCTGGTCGTGCGTCGTGGCTAGAAAATACGCTCCCGCTTTGGCCGCTCGCAGATCCAGTTCGACAGACACCGATTCTTGGTCGCCATTGATCGTCGTCGGCGCGCTTCTCTGGGCTACAACGCCATTTCCATTCTGATCCTGCGTAACGGCCACTGCGTATTGGCCTGGAGGGCTGAAGCGCGGAAGGATGATTGTTACCCGAACCAGTGCAGCCGGCAAAAACACAGATTGCAGTGAGCCTGGCTGGTTGCCTCGGATCGTGCCAGCATCCCACAGGTTTACCGCTTCGGATCGAACGGCCACATTCGCAGATGGAAGTTGCCGGTGCATTTCATATCGAGCGACCGTGATGACGACCGCGCCGATCAAGGAGCAGAGGACTACAGCGGTTACGAGTGTCCGTTTTCTCCGGCGCGAGCGATTTTCCTGCCGGAAGACAAGCAGCCTGCTCATGCACGCGGGACAGTTCGCCGCGTGAGCGACTCTAGGGTCTGACAACGCGATCCGCTTTGCTCTTCGAGCCAGATCCTTGAGGAAGGCGTCATCAGGGCAAGGACCGACAGGAGTCGATTCGCCGGCCAGCACTCGCTCCTCGTGGCGCTGCGCAAGCCATGATTCAAAACGGTCCTCGGCGCGCGAGGGCCAAGTCCAACTCAGCCGCATTTTGGGGATTCTCCAGGAGGGGAAAGACTGCGGACCACCAACCCCAGTTCTCGAAAGTATGCACGACGCACCGCGCCGTGGTCCATCTCTAGTTTTCCACCGATCTCCCGCCACGAATATCCGAGCCAGCGCCAGTCGAATATCGATTGTGCGGTTCGCGAAAGGAGCGAAAGCAACTGTGTGGCATAGGCTCTCTGTTCTGCCTCCGGATGGGCGACAAGAAGTTGTTCCATATCGCGCATCGACCCAGACGGCAATTCGCGGTTGCGTTTCGCAGCGAGCTGGCTGGCGCGGCGTCGGATGACGCTCTTGATTCGTGCAG
>PLXP01000259.1 GCA_003151435.1 Acidobacteriaceae bacterium | reverse complement strand
AAAAACATTATAGATATCCCACCCTAGCCACAAAAGCAAAGACGTGGCGAGGGTGGGGCACCCAACTACCAGGAGTTACTACGGGACTGCGATGACTTACTACGGGACCGCGACCTCCTGGGTTTGCGAATCGAGCCATCCGCTTTGCACGGGCACGATGTAATAGGTGAAGGTATGCCAGCCCGAGGCGAGCGGGATTTGAGTCATTAACGTATCCGAGCCGTAAGTGGAGTACTTTTTCACTCCATCGACCCATATCTCCATACGACTAATCGGGCCGCCCGCGTTACCCCTGGCATAGGCAAGCACGGGCGAACCCACGGTTCCATTCTGAATCGGACTGCACACGTTGAGCCCGATGTAGCTCGGCACCGGACAAGTATCGTTGCCGACGTTCAGGATCATGCCCGTGCTTAGCAACGAATAGTCCCACCCGACCGCGTACGCCGTGACGGTATGTTCGCCATTGCTGAGCGGGACGCTCGCATTGAGGAAGTTGTAGTAGGAATATGCGTTCTTGTGGTTTTCGTTCACCTTTTTGCCGTCGATCCAGAGTTCCATGTCGCGGCCGGGTGTTTGATTGCTGGCGCCGAAGCTGAATTTGACCGGCGAAGTTGCGCCGGTGCTCGAGGTTGGGCTGCAGACGTCGATCTGGGTGGCGCGGTAGTTCATTGGAGTGCAACTGGGGAAACCGCCGGTGGTGGTGTTGACAAGCACCAGTTGCTCGGCATTGGAAATCTGTCTTTGGGACACTGTCGCCTGCCAGACAGTGAGATCGGGCTTGCTGCTGTGGCTGGCGCGCATGACGTGCCACTCCGAGATCCAATCGGGGGTGGAGTAAATCACCTGCTCGGGCTTAAACGAGCCATTCGCGTTGCCCAGCAGCACGTTGAGCGTATAGGGGCCGTTCCCAAGGCAGTCCGCCCCTTCGGCGACAATGATGTCGTTGATGCCGTCTCCGTTGAAGTCGGCCACCACGGGCGGCGCATTGTCTGCCGTACAGCTTTTCAACATCAAGTGCTTACTGGTGAGAGTTCGATTGTGTTGAGTCCATTCGATGTCGAGGTAGTTGTAATACGTATTCAGCCCAGACGGGTTGGAACCTAAAGGCGCGCCGATCAGGTCCATCATTCCGGTGTTGGCGATGTCGTAGCCGACGTACCCTGTTGTTCTTCCACCCACGATGGGACCCGGAGTGAAATGGCCCGTACCATCGCCGTACAAGATCTCGTTCTCCACCCCGGAGGCGCCTGAAACCAGTACATCCACATGACTGTCGTTATCGAAGTCGCCCATGCCAAGCGCGGAGGCGGGCTCGTTCGCCATGTTGAAGCTTGTGATTGGGCCAGTCGAAAAAGTGCCGTCTCCATTTCCCAAGAGGACGTTCAAGGTACTGGCGCCGCTGGGGAGGGTGGTGTCGTAGACCAGATCGATCTTGCCGTCGTGGTTCACGTCGGCTGCAACGATTCCTCCGGCTTCAGCGTCGAGGGTGAAAGTGTTTGCCAGATGCAGGGTTCCGTTCCCGCTATTGAGATACTCGTAAGCCATGCCGGCTTCGTTGGTGACCATCACGTCAAGGGTGCCGTCAGCGTTGAAATCGCCGACCGCAAAATAGAGTGCGACCCCGCTGGGAATCGTATAACAGACGGGCGCAGCGTACTTGCCGTCCCCCGTGGACAGCGTGACGCCGAATGATCCGGTGCAGCCGATCGCAAATGAGCCGTCATTTTCCGAAATGAAATCTTCGCGGCCATCGCCATTGAGGTCGGCCCGCATATGGCCGTCAGGTCCTGAGCTTTGACTCCATAGGTTGTTCTTGGGATAAGTGGTGGTGGAGAACGTGACGGTCTGGGTTGATGCGGTTACGGCACACAGCACTACTGCTGCGACACTTACAGCGAGTGAACGCGACAACATGTGGACTCCGATGAAAGGCACTGGGTCGGATCGGGATCGCTGCGTGAACCGAGTGTGTCCTCTTGCGCGTCCCCAGTCCTTATTGCGTCCTGAGTCCTCCGTGCTTGCTCTATGATGTGCGGTGGCAGCGGGAGGTTGTTCTGTGGTACAGATGGCTCGACAATGGGGCATGGAGCCGTTGAATCACTTATACGAGATGTTATTAAGTGCGCAGGGCCGAACTTAGGTTGAGGAATTCTCGAAAGATATCCCAGGGGCTAGAACCCGTACCCTTCAATCGATGTTTGCGCGTGCGTGGTTAGTTTCCTGGCGTGTTGGTGGCGACCAGGCTGAGGGGCTCGGTGAGCGTGAAGAGCAGGATGGCGCCGGGCTCAAGCGTGGCTTGCGGGTGATCGATCAGCAGGTGCACCGTGATTGCGGAGGCACCGATGACTGAACCGGCGAGCGCACCGACAGGGCCGCCGAGAACCGCGCCCGTCACCGCTCCAGCACCGACCGCACCGCCATATTCGACGCCATCTTTCTTGAGGCGCCCGTCGGGAAGAATGGCGCCTTCGCCGCCGACGTGAGTGCGCGAGCCGGGAGTGCCGGAGGTCTGTGCATCCATGCGATAGCGAGTGCCGTCAAGCAGGATCACGGTCTCCGGACGCAGGCGCATGGAGCCGTGGCCGCCGGTGTGACCGCTGGAAACTTCGACGACGCGTCCTTCGATCTCAGCGCCCGCGGGAATCAACACCTGCCCGTCCTGCAGAACATCGCTGGCCACGCGGCTGCGGAACAGGTCGCCCTTTTCGCTGTCGGAGGTGGAGAGGCGGGTGAGGAGACGTACGCGAATGCGGGCGCCTTCACCGAGAACTCCGGAAGGCAGCGGGCCGGGATGCACGATGTCACCGTCAGGGTCGGAGTAGGCACGTGTGGCTAAAGCCGGGCGCGTAGTTGAAGGCGAAACGGGCTCGGGGGCAACGCGGACTGTGCCCGCGTCGGTGCCATCTTCAGAATCAGGAAAGTTGGCGGAAGGATCGGCCGAGGTGGGATGGGCCGGGGCATCGTAGGACTGCGCGGCTTGCGGAGCGACCGGAGCAGGGGCAGCAGGTTGCGCAATCATCGGCTTGCCGGCCGGAGGCTTGGGCTGGTCGGGCTGGGATGTTTCGATGGTCGAGTCCGCGGGAGGATTCGAGGTTCCCTCATAGGGGGTGGATGGGCTGGCCTGCTGCGCGCTGAGGGCGGCAGAGGCGAATGCGAAGAGGACGCACGTCAAGATCGGCCGATTCATCCAGGAACTCCTTGGGGCGGGCAGAATTCGCCTTGCTTGATTAGACCCCGCCAGCGGTGGAAAGTCGCTCCGGAGCCCACGCAGGCACGGCTTGGACGCTGACTCACCCAAGATAAGGCTACAGTGCATTTCGGGAGGCCGGGATGGGAGAGGGCGGCACAGGTGCCTCCGACGGCACGAATCAATTAAGATACCCCTCCGGCGCATCGTTCATGCTTAGAGCACGTTACGCGCATGTGACCGGCACCACACGGGATCGAGGGGTCCGGTTTGCTAGAATCCGAACGGAACCTACCCCTTTTGAATGCGGGACGGAGAGTAGATGCGCAAAGTGCAAGAGCTTCTGACAACGATTCAGAACGCCGCCGGTGAAGATCTTGCCGTGGATCGCCGTCCCCAACTGAATGACCGGCTACTGCATCGCATTGCGAGGACAGATATGACTGAGATCGTTGCTATTCGTGCACGCGAAGTTTTGGATTCGCGCGGCAATCCTACCGTGGAAGCGGACGTGATTCTGGAAAGCGGCGCGCTGGGCCGCGCCATTGTGCCATCGGGCGCTTCGACTGGCGAACATGAGGCCGTGGAGCTGCGAGACGGCGACAAGAGCCACTACATGGGCAAGGGCGTGTTGCAGGCCGTTGAAAACGTGGAGACGGTGATTGCACCTGAGCTGGAAGGCATGGACGCGGCCAACCAGCGGTTGCTTGACGCCACCATGATTGCTCTCGACGGCACGCCAAACAAGGGCAAGCTGGGCGCGAACGCGATTCTGGCTGTGTCGATGGCCGCCTGCCGCGCAGTGGCGCAGACGCTGGAGATTCCGCTGTATCGCTACCTGGGCGGCGTGAATGCAAGCATTTTGCCGACACCGATGCTGAACGTGCTGAACGGCGGCGCTCATGCCGACAGCAACGTTGACTTTCAGGAATTCATGATCATGCCGGTAGGCGCGGAGCGGTTCTCCGATGCGCTGCGCTGGTCGGCTGAAACCTTCCACACGCTGAAGGGCGTGCTGAAGAAGAAGGGTTACAACACCGCGGTGGGCGACGAGGGCGGCTTTGCTCCTTCGCTGAAGTCGAACGCAGAGGCTATTGAACTGATCCTCGAAGCGATCGAAGCGGCGGGCTACAAGCCAGGCGAGCAGATTGCGATTGCGCTGGATCCGGCGTCGAGCGAGTTCTACGACAAGGAAAAGAAGAAGTACGTCTTCAAGAAGAGCGACAAGCGCGAGTTGTCGAGCGAGGAGATGGTGGACTTCTACGACAACTGGGTGCGCCAATATCCCATCGTGTCGATCGAGGACGGCCTGGCGGAGGACGACTGGGCGGGCTGGAAGCTGATGACGGACAAGATGGGCAGCCGCATTCAGTTGGTGGGCGACGACATTTTCGTGACGAACATCAAGCGTCTGCAACGCGGCATTGAAGAGGGCGTGGGCAACTCCATCCTCATCAAGCTGAACCAGATCGGCACCATCACGGAGACCTTGGAAGCGATCGACCTGGGCCGCCGGTATGGCTACACTTCGGTGATTTCACATCGCTCCGGTGAAAGCGAAGATACGTTTATCGCGGACCTGTCTGTGGCTACGGGAGCAGGACAGATCAAGACCGGCTCGGTGAGCCGCACCGACCGCATCGCCAAGTACAACCAGTTGCTCCGCATTGAAGAGGAACTGGGACAGGGCGCGGCGTTTCTGGGGCTTGAGAGCTTGAACTACAACGACTAAGTAAGAACTGCATTCGATTCACGCTAAAGTGCGGGGGAGCTTATAACTCCTCCCCCTGCTTTCAATGGCTTTTCTAAAGTTTTATAAGTTTGTCATCCCGAGCTGCGCGCATCGATGTAAAGCGCGTGACTCCGGCTGACCACTTACCAAGTTGACCGGCGCGGACCAAAGGCAACCGCAGATCCTTCGACTCCGCTTCGCTCCGCTCAGGATGACAGCTTTTAGGGGATTGTGTGTGACCCAGACCACTCGGCACGGACACTCCGCAGGTTATCCTAAAGAAGAGAACTTCGACCAAGTCTGAGGTGTTTTTTCGTGTCTATCTACAAGCGTCCTCTCCTTCTGACCATCCTTGATGGATGGGGCTATCGCGCCGAAACCGCCAACAACGCCATTGCGTTGGCCAAGAAGCCGACCTACGATAAGCTGCTGCGCGAGTATCCCAACACGCTCATCCAGGCCTCCGACCACTTCGTGGGCCTGCCCGATGGGCAGATGGGCAACAGCGAAGTGGGGCACCTGAACATTGGCGCCGGGCGCGTGGTGCAGATGGACATTACGCGCATCGACGCCGCGATTGCCTCGGGCGAGTTCGTCAAGAATCCCGCCATCGTCACGGCCATGAAGCGCGCACGCGAAGCGGGACGGCAACTGCACCTGTTGGGATTGTGCTCCGACGGCGGCGTTCACTCTCAGCTTGAGCACCTCTACGCCCTGCTGCGGACCGCGCGTGAGTACGGACTGACACGAGTCTTCGTGCACTGCTTCATGGACGGACGCGACACCCCGCCCTGCTCCGGCGCCACTTACATTGCCCAGCTTGAAAAAAAGATGCGAGAGTATGGCGTGGGCAAGATCGCTTCAGTCCACGGACGCTACTATGCCATGGACCGCGACAAGCGCTGGGAGCGCGAACGCAAGGCATTCGACGCCATGGTCCCCGGCAAGGCCGAGGGCGGCGCATACGCGAATCCCGTGGCGCGCATGACCGAGTGCTACAACAACGGCGTCACCGACGAGTTCATCATTCCCTTCGTGGTGGTGGATGCGGCGGGCAAACCCGTGGCCACGATCCGCGACGAGGATGTCTGCATCAACTTCAACTTCCGCTCCGACCGCGCCCGCGAGATTACCCGTGTGCTGATGCGCGAAAGCGGCCTGAACAAGCAGGGCGGCCGCGACCTGGATGGCTGGGAGGCGCTTGACCAGACGATTCCCCGCTCCGAGATTCCGAAGGGCCTCTACTACCTTTGCATGACGCAGTACGACAAGCTCTACGACCTGCCCCTCATCATGCCGCCGGAGTCGCTGGNNAGGTGGCCACGTATGACCTGGCGCCAGAGATGAAGGCGGAAGCGATCGGCGACGCCATTGTGAAGGCCGTCAACGACACGGCCTTCGACCTGATTGTGGCCAACTTCGCCAACGCCGACATGGTGGGCCACTCCGG
>PLXP01000268.1 GCA_003151435.1 Acidobacteriaceae bacterium | reverse complement strand
ACCTGCTATTTTGGACAGCAATGACATCCTGCAATATGACAATGAGCTTGGCGTTCCGTGGAAGGCGAAGGATCTCTATCTCAAGCTGAGCTATCCATTGCTCGAAGCCGATAAGCGCATGCATACGCCGACGCTCTACATGGGCGGCACCGGCGACTTCAATGTGCCCATCCTGGGCGGTGAGCAGATGTACCAGGCCCTGCGCTCGCTCGGAGTGCCTACGGAGTTAGTCGTCTACCCGGGACAGTTTCACGGCTTCACGCGCCCTAGTTATATCCGTGACCGCTATGAACGCTGGCTGGCGTGGTATGACAAATATCTGAAGCCAACTCCCGAAACTAAGCAGACCAACAAGAAGTAGGCAAACGAAGTTAGCTGGCAATCCAGCTTCTGACACCGGGGTCCGGAAGAATCTTTCCAGGCCCTCACTCGTTGGGCAAGCTCGGGGTCTTCACAGCCTCGATGGTCCGTCGAAACCGGAACTGCGCGATGATCGCCGCAACAAAAGCCCACAGCAGCAGAAGAATCCCAATCAGCGTGAGTGCAAATCCGCCCAGCGCAGGCAGGCCGGTCGTTGTGGTGGAGACCTGGAACGAGGAATTCGCAACCGGCGAGGCGGCACTGAGGCCCACGTTGCCATGGCAATAACCGAAAAGCAAACCAAGCCCCGCGGCGAGCGATACAACGGAGCCTATCAACGGACGGTCGGAATGCATATGTTCTCCTGTGTGTCTTGCGCAGGATTCTACTCCGTCTGTGCGGTTCCGATTCACATTTCTGCATGGCCGGCTTATCCGTCGCCCGGCAATCCCCGCCCTCCGGTGATAGCCTTCCGTCTGTAGTCAAAAACAGGGGGAAACCTTGCGTATTTTCTTGCACCACTTTGCAGTCATTGGAGCCGTAGTGGGATGGACATTGGGAATGACGGCGCAAACGCCGGGGCCGCAGGCCCTGACGCGCGCCTCGGAGGCGCCGCTGCTATCGACCGCAGCCGTCCTCGAACCCGCTGTCCAGCCTTCGCGTGGAGAGGCCGTCACCGATCCGGTGGCCGATCCCAAAGCCGTAGTCACCTTCGGCAATGCGCGATTCACCGTGCTCACGCCCGAACTTATTCGCATGGAGTGGGCTGCCGACGGGAAGTTCGAGGATCACGCCTCGTTCGTGTTTCTCAACCGCCATTTACCGGTACCGAAGTTCGAACACCAATACGAGGAAATGGGCATGAGCCAACACCTCGTAATCAAGACCACAGCACTCAAGTTGACGTATAACCCAGTTTCCAAGCCCGGCGCGGACAATCGCTTCACTCCGGAAAACCTGTCCATTGAACTCACCCTGGATGGCAAACAGATCACCTGGCATCCGGGAATGACTGATCCCGAAAATCTTATGGGCACCACCCGCACACTTGACGGCGCTTTGGGTGACAAGACCAAGGAGCCGATAGAGCAGGGATTGGTGTCGCGGTCGGGCTGGGCCGTGGTGGATGACTCGTCGCGCCCGCTCTTCGACTCCGCGGATTTCACTTTCAAGGAAGGCGAGAAGAGCCCGTGGCCGTGGGTCATCGAGAGGCCCGCAGGCGAGCACCAGGACTGGTACTTCTTTGGCTACGGACACGATTACCGCAAGGCGCTGGGCGACTATGTGCGTGTCGCCGGCCGCATTCCGCTGCCTCCGCGCTTCGCCTTTGGCGCGTGGTGGTCGCGCTACTGGGCTTACAGCGACCAGGAGATCGAGGAGATCATCCGCGGCTTCCGCGAAAACGACACGCCGCTCGATGTGTTTGTCATCGACATGGACTGGCACATCAATTTTGAACAGCTCAAGGCAGCCGGGCAGGTTGACCAGTCGAGCCATTCGTTGGGATGGAGCGGCTACACGTGGAACAAGCTGCTTTTCCCTGACCCCGACCAGTTCCTCGCCAAACTCCACGCCGACGGCCTCAAGACCAGCCTTAATCTGCATCCGGCCTCGGGGGTGCATCCTTGGGAGGAAGCCTATCCCGCGATGGCCACGGCCATGGGCATCGACCCGGCGACCAAAAAATACGTCCCCTTCGACATCGCCGACAAGAAGTACGCCACCAACTACATGAACCTGCTGCATCATCCGCTGGAGAAACAGGGAATCGATTTCTGGTGGCTCGATTGGCAGCAGGAGCCGACAACCAAGATGCCGGGCGTGAGTCCTACCTGGTGGCTCAACTACGTACATTTCACTGACCAGCAGCGTGAAGGCAAGCGTCCGCTGCTCTTCCACCGCTGGGGCGGATTGGGCAACCACCGCTATCAGATCGGCTTTTCCGGCGATACGGTTTCGGTTTGGCCTTCGCTGGCATTCCAACCATGGTTTACGGCTACCGCGGCCAATGTCGGCTACGCATATTGGAGCCACGACATCGGGGGCCACATGCCAGGCGCGGTAGAGCCTGAACTCTTCACGCGCTGGGTGCAGTTTGGCGCCTTCAGCCCCATCCTGCGCACCCACACCACCAAGAATCCCGCGTCGGAGCGGCGCATCTGGGCCTATCCCGAACCGTTTTCGGCGGTGCTTCGTTCGGCCTTCCAACTTCGCTACGCGCTGCAACCGTATATCTACACTGAGGCCCGACGCACCTACGACACCGGCGTCGCGTTCTTCCGTCCCCTCTATTACGACTGGCCCGAAGCGCCCGAAGCTTACAGCAGCAAGGACGAGTACCTCTTCGGCGACCAGATGCTCGTCGCTCCGGTGGTGACGCCGGGGGACAAGACCACCGGCCTTACCACTGAAAAAGTCTGGCTGCCCAATGGGGAGTGGATCGAGTGGCCCACCGGCAAGCAGATCACCGGGCCCGCCGAGGTGGAGCGCAGCTTCTCCATTGAGCAGACCCCGGTCTACGTGAAGGCCGGGGCCATTGTGCCCATGCAGCCTCCCATGCGCTACACCGGCGAAAAGCCCGTGGACCCCCTCATCGTTAACGTGTGGCCGCTGCAACCCGGGGCAAGCTCAAGCTATTCGGTCTACGAGGATTCAGGCGTCGCCGAAGAGTACCAGCACGGTGTCTTCGCGCGCACGCCCATCAAGGCGGCGCAAACCGAGGACACGCTGCGGGTGGAGATTGGCCTGGTGGCGGGAAGCTATCCCGGCATGATGAAGTCGCGCGGATACGAGTTGCGCCTGCCCGCGGACTGGCCGCCTGAGCGGGTCACCATCAACGGCGTTCCCGTCGAACGCGCCGGCCCCACCGGCAAGGGCGGGTGGTCGTTCGAGGGCAACACGCTCACCACCGTCATTCCGGTTCCCGGCGAAAGCGTCGCAACGCGAGTCACAGTGGAAGTGCACCGCGCCGCGGGTCTCGCCGCACGTCGCGGTGCACTGGACGGCTTCGCCGGCGCTATGACGCGGCTTCGCGGCGCTTATGATGCCCTGCACCAGACTGGCCCCGTGTCATCGCCGCCCGACGTGCTGATCGATGCCATGCAGTCAGGAGACCGGCTTGGGTATCATCCCGAGAAGGCGCAGGAAGAACTGGCGCATTTCCATCAAGTGCTTCCCCAGGCGCAAGCCGCGGTGAATGAAGCTGCACAGGCCTTCGCCGAACGCGTTGAGGACTTTGCCAAGCGCCTCAGCCGCGACAATTCGCGCTCCGCCGACTTCCAGGAGCAAAAGCAGCATCGCATTGACTCGATGGCCAAGGCGCAAAAGCAGGTGATGGAAGCAGGCAAGTAGAGTCTGTCAGACGGGATGCGGAACCGTAATTCCGCGTCCCGTTAATTTTGTCTGTCATGCGATCCGCTCGCCGCAAACCCTTCATTTATACGTGGCATCGACTGCCGCACAAACGCCGGCCACCACGTTGGGAGTGGTAAAGTGAGGGAATGAAATGGCGTGGATGTGGGTCGATAAGCCGTATGCGAGCGATCACAGGATTGGCGTCTCTTCTGCTTGTACCTGCCATCGGGCTTGCCGCCGAGCAACCCGGCTTGCCGCAGCCGGTAGCTGCTGAAGGCGCAAGCAATCCAGCAGCAGGGGGCCAGGTGCCGGCCTCAGTGTGTGAACCCGCGGCGCTGGGATCACCCTACATTCCGGTCGACAGTTGGGTATATCCGGCAGTCCTGCGTCTCTACTCACTGGGTTTTCTTGATCATGTCTTCCTCGGCATGCGTCCCTGGACCCGCGCCAGCGTCACCCGCATGCTTGAAGACGCGGGAGGCCACATACAAGATGCCGAGGCGGGATCTGCCACGGACCAGGCGCAGGAACTGTATGACGCCCTGGCCGACGAGTTGCGCTATGACATGGCCGGCCCGTGTGGCGCGTTGAGGGGCAACACCCGGGTGGAATCGGTGTACACCGTGGCACGCGCCATCAGCGGCACGCCTCTGCGCGACAGCTTTCACCTGGGATCGTCCATCATCAACGATTACGGACGCCCATACTCGAATGGCTTCAACAACTATTCGGGCGCCAGCGGTTACATTTCGGCTGGTCGCTTCACACTCTACGCACGCGGCGAGTTCCAGGGCGCGCCCTCTGCAACGGGTTACTCTCCGGCGCTGGCACAAACTTTATCTAATATTGATAAAATAACGTTCATCAACCCCGTCACTGGACTTCCTTACAACCAGGCGACCATCCCCTTGGGTCCGATCGGCTCAACCACAACCGGCCGGGTGATGGAAGCCTACGCATCGGCGCATCTTCTCAGCCACGAAATCTCCTTTGGAAAGACTGATGAATGGCTCGGACCGGGGTTGGGCGGTGGCATGGCTTACTCCAGCAATGCGGAAAATATCTATTCATTCCGCATTAACCGTGTTGAGCCTCTGCGCATTCCGTTACTTTCCCGCGTCACCGGGCCCTTCCGCTACGACTTTATGGTGGGCGCGCTCAATGGCCACACCTACGTACCAAATCCAGCGTATCCGGGAGCCAACCAGCCGAATGTGATCAACCCTGGCAACCCGTGGGTGCATCTTGAAAAGATCAGCTTCAGACCGACCGAGAATCTTGAGTTCGGCTTCGAGCGCACAGCCATCTGGGGCGGCAAGGGCCACGGCCCCATCACGCTGCACACGTTTTTGAAGAGCTTCTTCAGCTTCTCTTCGCCCACTATCGCAGTCAAAGACGGCCGGGACGACCCCGGCGCGCGCTTCGGTGCATTCGATTTTTCTTATCGGCTCCCCTTTGTCCGCAACTGGCTGACGCTGTATTCCGACGGCGAAGTGCATGATGACGTATCACCGATCGATGCGCCGCGGCGTGCAGCCTGGCGGCCGGGAATCTATCTCTCGCATGTTCCTGGAGTTCCCAAACTCGATATGCGCGTTGAGGCCGTCTCCACCGATCCGCCGATTACCAACAGCCACGGTGGTGGGTTCATGTACTACGAGACGATTCAACGCCAGGGATACACCAACAAGGGCCAGATGTTAGGCGATTGGATTGGCCGCGAAGGCAAAGGCGGCCAGGCCTGGATTACCTACCACTTGAGCGGCAATGAATGGATCCAGGTGGGCGCGCGCAATCAAAAGACCGCCAAGGACTTCATTGAAATCCCCAAGATTGGTGCCACTCCGGCCGTTGAATACGGAACGACGCTCAATGACATCAGTTTCCAGGCGGTCAAGCGCATCGGGCGGGACTTTGAGATCAACGGAACATTCACGTACGAACACTACAAAGCGCCCATCTATCTCCCCGGCCAGCAGACCGTAACCACCACCAACATCCAACTCACCTGGTTTCCGGGACGCAAGGTCAGCTTTTAGAGTCTGTTCCGTTCCGCCTCCGCGCCCGTTCACTCTGGGTGACCTATCCAAACCGCGGTTTTGTTTTTTGTGGTTCCGCCACAGAGTCCGGGTGCCCCATCCTTGACGCAGCTTCATCGCGGCAAGGGTGGGAGCCCACGAACCCCAACCGGTCCGCTTTGATATGGCGCAGGTTTCTTCTTAGTCTCGAATGTCGCCCCCCGCGTAAAGATGAATTCAGCCAACTTTGATGAGCGGTATAATCGGACCCATGACGGCTCTCCTCCCCACCGATCTTTCGCAGCCGGAATCCACCGCAACCGCAGTTGAAGCGCACGCAAAGTTGAACGCACTCGAAGCTCGCTTGCAGCAACTGGGAAGCCTCATGGTGGCTTACTCGGGCGGCGTGGACTCTGCGTTTCTGGCCGCAACGGCGCATCGCGTTCTGGGCAGCAGGATGCTTGCGGTGCTGGCCGACAGCCCCAGCCTCGCCCGCCGCGACATGGAGCAAGCCACAGCCTTTGCCCATTCACTTGAGATGCCGCTTCGCGTGATCCTCACTGAAGAACTTGACCGGCCCGAATATCAGCGCAACGACGCCAGCCGCTGCTTCCATTGCAAGACCGAACTCTTCATCGGGATGGAAGCGCTGGGCAGGGAACTCGGCTTTCACAACATCGCGTACGGCATGAATGCCGACGACACGAAAGATTTTCGCCCCGGACAACGGGCCGCGCAGGAGCATGAAGTGTTGGCCCCACTTGCCGATGCGGGTTTAAGCAAACTCGAAGTGCGCGCACTCTCCAAAGCTGCCGGTTATCCGCTGTGGGATCGTCCCGCCGCGCCCTGCCTTTCTTCCCGCGTTGAATACGGCCGCACCGTGACGCGCGAAGTGCTGGAGCAGGTGGAGCGCGCAGAAGAAAGCATGCGCCAGTTAGGCTTTCGCGAGTTCCGCGTGCGCCATCATGGCGAACTGGCCCGCGTCGAAATCGCGCGTATCGAGATGCCGCGTGCCCTGACCATGGAAACGATGGATGCCATCACGGCTGCTCTCAAGCAGATCGGATTCAAATACGTCACGCTGGATTGCGGAGGCTTCCGCTCCGGTTCAATGAACGCCATTCTGCCCGCCGACGTGTTGCTGCGGCGCGGCGCCTAGTCTTCGACCCTCCACACCGTTAGAGGCAATACCGTAGAATCAGCCTGATGCGAATTGGATATCTGGAGTGCTTTTCCGGCATTAGCGGCGACATGCTGCTGGGCGCGTTGGTCGATGCCGGTGTTCCCCTCAGCCACCTTACCGAAACGGCGTCCGCGCTCGATGTAGGCGCGCGGCTCGAAGCGCGCAAGGTGAGCCGCGGCGGTATTGCCGCGACGAAAGTCGACGTGCTTACGTCCGAGGACCCTGCGCCCGGGTACGATCATTCCCACGACGCCCACACGCACGAGTACGCCCATGAAGAGCATGCTCATGCCGCGCACTCCGAGTCAGCGGCACATTCGCACGCTCACACGCATTCCCACTCCCATGGGGATACGCATGAGCACACCCACGAGCATTCGCATGAACATGAGCACACCCATGAGCATGAGACTGCGCAGACACATGAACACCATCGCTCGCTCTCCGTCATCCTCGGCATCATTCGCTCCGCGTCTCTGCCGGACCAGGTGAAGCAGCGCGCTACACGCGCCTTCCAATTGCTTGGCGAGGCCGAAGCCGCCATTCATTCCATTCCCGTGGAGGAGGTTCACTTTCACGAAGTGGGTGCGGTCGACACCATTGTCGATATCGTCTGCGCCGCGGCTGGAGCGGCATTCCTCGGCGTCGATCGCTGGCTCGCTTCGCCGCTCAATGTGGGCAGCGGCACGGTGAACTGCGCGCACGGCACGCTTCCGGTTCCAGCGCCCGCCACGCTGGCACTGCTCGGCGACGCGCCCGTCTACGCCGCGGGGTCGCCAATGGAGCGCGTCACTCCCACCGGCGCAACCATACTGCGCATGCTCGATGTGCAGTATGTTCCGCTGCCCGCCATGCGTATCGCTTCTTCCGGCTACGGAGCCGGTGGCCGTGAAACTCCCGGCCAGCCCAACCTGCTGCGCCTGCTTGTGGGTGAATCCGAGGCCGTTACAGATGCGACCGAGCCCATCGCCATCGTCGAAACAGTGATCGATGATTCCACGCCGCAGTTGCTGGCGTACGTCAGCGAGTTGCTGCTGGCGGCCGGTGCTTGGGATGTTTATCGCGTTCCGGTGCAGATGAAGAAAGGCCGCACAGGCGTGCAATTGACCGTGCTCTGCCGTCCCGAGCTGGTGCCCGCGCTGCGCGATCTCATTTTCCGCGAAACCACCACCATCGGCCTTCACTGGCGCCTGGAAAACAAGAGCTCGCTGCAGCGCGAGTTCGTCGAAGTGCAGACGCAGTGGGGTCCGGTCAAGATCAAGATCGCGCGCTGGCCCTCCGGCGAAGTGGCCAACGCCGCGCCCGAATACGAGGATTGCCGCCAACTTGCGGCGCAACACTCCGTCCCGCTCAAGCAGGTGATGCAGCAAGCCGCCCGCCTCTACGCCGACGTGAATGCAAACGCAAGGAAGGAATGCTGATGGATCGCGCACAGATTGAAGCGCTGCTGAATGAGGTGCGCGAAGGCCGCACTGAAGTGCCCGACGCCATGGATCGCCTGCGCGATCTCCCTTTCGAAGACCTGGGCTTCGCCAAGCTCGATCATCATCGCGCCCTGCGCACCGGCATGCCGGAGGTGATTTTCGCTTCAGGCAAGACCGCCGCCCAGGTCGCCTCGATCTTTGCCCGCATGGCCCAGGCCGGCGGCAACGTGCTGGCGACGCGCGCATCGCGCGAAGTGTATGACGCGGTGCTGGCTGCGGAGCCACGCGCAACGTACCACGAAATGGCCCGCGCCATCACGCTTTCGCAGGCTCCCGCCACTCCGGGCAAGGGATCCATCGCCGTGGTCTGCGCGGGCACCAGCGATCTGCCCGTTGCGGAGGAAGCGGTTGTCACCGCGCGCCTCATGGGCAACACAGTGGATTTGATCGCCGACGTTGGCGTGGCCGGCATCCATCGCCTGCTGGCGCAGCGCGGCGCCCTGCAATCCGCGCGGGTTCTCATCGTCTGTGCAGGCATGGAAGGCGCTCTGCCCACGGTCGTGGGCGGCCTGGTGAACGCGCCGGTGCTGGCCGTTCCCACCAGCGTCGGCTACGGAGCGTCATTCGGGGGAGTAGCTGCTCTCCTCGGCATGTTGAACACCTGCTCGCCCAATGTGTGCGTCGTCAACATCGACAACGGGTTTGGAGCCGCCTGCATCGCTACGCTCATCAACCGCCTTTGATTGCTGCGGCTTAGCCGCCACGTTTCCTGAGAATTCACCGCGCTGACCGGTCTTTGAATCCACTCAAAGTGATGACGATCACTGTCCGGTGTTCGCCTGAGCGCCAATCATACCTCATACATGGAGAACGTCCGTGCGCCGTTTTCTCCGCGAGATCGATCCGCGGAGGGGTGCGCTTGTCGACTTTCAGGGCCGCGTCACTGACGCGCCCCCCGTCGCTTCCATGACTTCAGGCGCCAAGGCTTATCCCGTCGATTCTACGGGCTTTCCTGGCGCAATCCAACCAGCACTTCGTGCGCACGCACTGCGCGGAGGAGTTTCGTGTCCCGTTCCCGGTTGCCGTTGTGGCGCAGGATCTCGCAGATCTTCTTCCTCGTCTTGTTCCTCGCCTTGCTGGTGTTTACTTCGCTTCGCCCCACGCCTGGCGGAACCGGTGACATTCATCTGCGCGCGCCGGTTCGCCTGTTTTTCGAACTCGACCCGCTGGTGGCCATCGCTAACGCTCTCACCAGCCACGCTCTCTATCGCGGCCTGCTGTGGAGCCTCGTCATTCTGCTGCCCACCGTCTTCCTGGGCCGCTTCTTCTGTGGCTGGATCTGCCCCATGGGCACCCTGCAGCACTTCGTCGGCAACATGCCGTCCGAGTCCAAGCGCGGCAAGCAGCGCATTGAATCCAACCGCTACAAGCGCTGGCAAACCGCGAAATATGTGGTTCTGATCGCAGGCCTCGTGGCCGCGTTCTTCGGCTCCATGGCCATCGGCTGGCTCGATCCCTTCAGCCTGCTGGTTCGTTCGGTCGGCCTTGCCATTGTGCCTGCATTCAACTTTGCCGTTCGCGCCGTGCTCACGCCTCTCGAGCACAGCCACATAGCATTCATCAAAGCGACGGGCACAACGCTGCACAATGTGTTGCAGGCCACGGTTCTCGATTTTCGCCAAACACATTTTGCCCAGGGCCTCGTGCTGGGTGTTCTGTTCCTGCTCATCCTCGCCGCGAGCCTGCGCGTTACGCGCCTGTGGTGCCGCTCCATCTGCCCGCTGGGCGCGTTGCTGGGTGCTGCGTCGCGCTTCTCCATCCTTGGCCTCCACAAAGATTCAGAGAAGTGCAACCGCTGCAACCGCTGCGAGTTGAACTGCCAGGGCGGCGACGATCCTATCGGTGGCGCGCCGTGGCGCAAGTCCGAGTGCCTCATGTGCATGAACTGCGTGGACAGTTGTCCTGAGCACAGCCTCAGCTTCCGCTTCTTCCGCAACGAGAAGGAAGTCGCGTCACCCGATCTCAACCGGCGCAAGACGCTCACTGGCATTGCCGCCGGCGTGGCCGCAGTTCCGCTCATGCGCGCCAACGTCGGCCTGGGCAAAGGCCGCCACGAGCGGCTGCTGCGTCCGCCGGGTTCGCTCGATGAGTCGGAATTCCTCTCCCGCTGCATTCGTTGCGGCGAGTGCATGAAGGTGTGCCCCAACAACTCCCTTCATCCCACGCTCGATCAGGCCGGACTCGAAGGCCTGTGGACCCCCACTCTGGTCCCGCGCATCGGCTACTGCGAGCCCAGCTGCGTGCTCTGTTCCGAGGTGTGCCCCACAGGCGCCATCTGGCAAATCACGCCCAAAGAGAAAGGCTGGGTCGTCGGAGTGGGCGGCCAGCAGACCCAGCCCGTCCGCCTCGGTACTGCGTTCTACGATCGCGGCCGCTGCCTGCCCTGGGCCGAAGCCACCGAGTGCATTGTGTGCGAAGAGTGGTGCCCGGTTTCGCCCAAGGCAATTTACGTCGAAGAAGCGGACGTCATCGACTCCGCCGGCAACACGAAGAGGCTCAAACAACCGCGCGTCGATCCCAGTCGCTGCGTCGGTTGCGGCGCATGCGAGTACGCGTGTCCCCTGCAAGAGCGGCCCGCGGTTTATGTCACCAGCATCGGCGAAAGCCGTTCGCCCAGCAGCCAGATACTGCTCAACCGTACCTAGAAAAGTCAGACAAAGGAGTTTGCCCACGATGATTCACTTGAACCGTTGGAAGTTGGTTGTTATTGCCCTCGCTCTCGTTGCCCCTCTTGTTTTCTCCGGCTGCAAGAAGGGCAAGCATGATCCATTCCCCGCTTCTGGCTCGGTCTCCGGGTGGCAGAAGACCGGCGACACGCGCGTCTTTGAAGCGAAGGATCTCTGGCAGTACATCGATGGAGATGCCGAGCAGTACATCCAGGCCGGCGTCGTTTCCACCTCTACGTCCGACTACAAATATCAGGGCCAGCTTGAAGCCGTGATCGATGTGCACACCATGCGCGACGCCGCCGGCGCCAAAAAGATTCTCGAGACCGGCCAGACCAACGATGCCAAGACCATTCAATTGGGTGACACGGGCATCCAGTACGCGCAGAGCGTGATCTTCCGCAAGGGCCCCTACCTGGTGCGCATTGTTGCGTACGAATCGAATCCCGATGCGCCGCAGGCCTTGCTCGCCCTGGCGCACGGCGTGGAAGCGAAGCTTTAACCCACTCGGCCGATCGTCAACGAGTCGGCCGCTCGAACAATCTTGAGAGGTTCGCCATGACAAGCCGTCGTGAGTTCATGAAGGAAGCAGCAACAGGCGCCCTGGTGCTGGGAGCGCAGGGCAAACTGGGGCTGGCCAAGGCGCTCGACAAAAACGCCGATAAAGGCAAGTCCAGAGTGGTCGTCGCCCGCGATCCCGCCCTGCACAACGCCGCCGGACAACTGGACGATGTGCACGTTTATGCTCTGCTCGATCGCGCCATCACAACCTATACCGGTATAAACAACCCGATCGACGCATGGAAGCACATCGTCAAGCAGGGCGGCGCCGAAGGCAAGGTGATCGGGCTCAAGACCAATGGCCTGGGTGGCAAGGGAATCTCAACTCATGCAGTGCTCGTATATGCCATCGCCGATCGGTTGCAGAAGGCTGGCGTAAAGCCCGGGAATATCGTGATATGGGACCGCAATGAACGCGACTTGAAAGCCTGCGGACTCGCCATTAACACCGATCCCAGCAGCGTTCGCTGCTTCGGCTCCGACGTCTCGGGATACGAGGACCAGCAGGAG
Source organism: Acidobacteriaceae bacterium (assembly GCA_003151435.1). GTDB lineage: Bacteria > Acidobacteriota > Terriglobia > Terriglobales > Acidobacteriaceae > Telmatobacter. The sequence goes on along the minus strand of PLXP01000268.1, from coordinate 5,551 downwards.
TCGTATGGCATGGCGCGCATCAAGCTCTCCAAGATTCTCACCCGCGAGTGCGCCATGGTCATTGGCGTGCCCATTCTCAAGGACCACAGCATGTCCGGCGTCACCTTTGCCATGAAGAATATGTTTGGCGTGGTCGATCGCCCGCAAGACCTGCATGCCGGCGGATGCAACCCCGGTGTTGCCGACCTGAATTGCATTCCCGCTGTGCGTCAGAAGGTGCGCTTCACCATCGGCGATGCCATGACGTCTGTGTACGAAGGCGGCCCGGGCTTCCGCCCCGAGCACCTGTGGCAGCCCAATGCGCTCATCGTCGGAGAAGACCGCGTGGCCCTCGATCAAACCGCTTGGGGGATCATCGAACGCAAACGCGCTGAAATGGGCCTCAAGACACTGGAGGCAGCCGGCCGTCCCCCGCGCTATATCGCCACCGCCGCTGACTCCGCGCATGGGTTGGGGACCAACGATCCGCAAAAGATTCACGTGCTCGAAGTGTAGAAGCTCTTAAAAATGCGGGTGCCCCATGTCTCGACTCTGAGACGTGGGATTTTACGAGCCCACAGCGGTTTTGGACCTTCATAAGCGAACGGTTTTGAGAACTGGGAAGTTTGCCATGGCGACGGAAAACAATACGAATCCAGAAACGAACCAGCCGTCAGGTCTGACGCGCCGCGAAGCCATGCTTCAACTGCTGCGCGCCGGCGGCATCGCGGCTGCTGCTGCGGGTGGCGGCTATTGGCTCAGCGAGCACAGCGCGCGGCCCGCAGCGGTTCATGCCGAACAGGGCCGCCGCGACCATCGCGTTTATGCCAACCCTCAGCTCCCCAGCATGACCGTGGTTCGCTACCCCACCGACGAAACCCATTCCGCAGCGGCCGCCTCAGCGCAGCCTGGGGAACCGCGTGCGCTGGTTCAACGCGCCCTCGCCGATCTGGGCGGCATGAGCCGATTCATCAGCCGCCAGGACGTGGTCGTCATCAAGCCCAACATCGCGTGGGACCGCACCCCCGAGCAGGCTGCCAATACCAATCCCGAACTGGTCGCCGAGGTCGTGCGCCAATGCTGGCAGGCCGGCGCCAAGCGCGTCATCGTCACTGACGTCAGTTGTAACGAGCCGCGCCGCTGCTTCCAGCGTTCCGGCATTCAGGCCGCTGCACGGGCCGCGGGCGCTGAGGTCATCCTGCCCGACCCGGAGATGTTTCGCGACGTGGAACTGGGCGGCGTCGTGCTCAAGACCTGGTCCGTCTTCACGCCGTTCCTTGAAGCCGATAAGGTGCTCAACCTGCCCATCGCCAAGCACCACGCCCTCACCGGCGCCACGCTCAGCATGAAGAACTGGTACGGCATTCTGGGCGGCCAGCGCAACCGGCTCCATCAGCAGATTCATCAGAGCCTCGCTGACCTGGCCGCTTTCATGCTGCCCACGCTCACCATCATGGATTGCTACCGCGTCCTGCTGCGCAACGGCCCCACCGGCGGCAACCTCGAAGACGTCGCCCTCAAGAAAACCGTCGTCGCCAGCATCGACCCCGTCGCGCTCGACGCCTACGTCGCCAAGGCCTACTGGAACCTCGACCCCGAGCACCTGCCGTATCTGCAGATGGCCGCCAACCGCGGCCTGGGCACCACGGCGTTCGATACGCTGCCGGTCAAGTTCAGCCAACTCACCTGAACCCATTGCTGTGCTGGAACGGTCGGCGAACTCTACGACGCAGTTCAAAGAGAACTGCAAAGGAAACCTTAGCCCAAACGAAAAGCCCCCTCAATAGTCGAGGAGGCTTTTGTTGCAACAAAGCTAGTGCGCGCACGCGCAGTTGGCCCCACCGCAGGTGGTTAGGGGCGGTCGTAGAAGCGGAAGAAGAGCGACGGCTTTGCGCAGGGTTCGGCGCGGGCCACTAACTCTGTCGATTGCTTCTCATTGATGGGCGTGAACTCGCGCGCCAGGTGCACATTCTCTTCAAGCTGCGCGATGGTATCGCAACCAATGATCACTGTGCTCACGGGCCGCGACAGCGTGTAGTACATCGCTTCGCGCATGCTCAGCGTGCCGGGTTTGTCGGTCTGGATCGTCATGCCTTCCCAGCTATGCTTCTGCTGTTCGATGGGGGGTGGGGTCCACGTCGACAGAATGCGGCCGCGGCCGGGAATCTTCATGCCGATGATGCCCATCTGCTTCTCCACCGCCAGCGGCAACAGCGCTTCGTTAAAGCTGTAGTGGTGCGGGTCGGCGGCGTTCATGGCCATCAGCACCGTGTCGAAATCGTGGCGATGGATGCACTCGATCAGCGCGTCGGGCCGGTAGTGCCCGGTGATGCCGAGGAAGCGCACCACCTTCTGCTGCTGCATCTCGAGCAGCGCTTCCATCGCGCCGCCCTTGGCGAAGATCTCGTTCACATCGAACATCGTGCCCACGTCGTGCAACTGCCACAGGTCCACGTGATCGGTCTGCAACAACTGCAGCGACTTTTCGATCATCCGCATCGAGCCGTCGCGCGTCCGCTCTTTGGTCTTGGTGGCCAGGAACGCCTCGTTGCGGCGCTTCGCCATCACCTTGCCCACGTACTGCTCGCTCCAGCGCTCCGGGCCGCCGTAGATGGACGAGGTATCGATGTAATTCACGCCCAGGTCGAGCGCACGATTGATGATCGGCACAGCCTCGTCGAACTTGTTGGGGCGCTCGAGCGTTGCCTGTCCGCCCAGCGAGAAGATGCCCACCTTGTAGCCGGTCTTGCCCAGGTTGCGGGTCGGCATCGCCTTCAGCGTCACCGGGTTCGAGGGCATCGCGGGCAGAGTCTTCGGTGTCTCCGCCGACAAGGCCGAAGGAGCCAGTAATGCGGCCGTCACCGCACCGCCCGCCTTCAAAAATTCCCGGCGACCCTGTTTCCGCCCGGCTTCCATTTGCTTCTCGCTCATACCATCCTCCAGCGTCAAATGCTCAAACCCTTGAGCCGTCATCATAGACCCTTCCGGTTGTGGCAGGACGCCGGATTTCAATGCCGGCGGGCGTTCGTGGTATCCCACCCTTGAATCATCCGCCCCGGACCAATTCAAGTATGGTGCACCCGCGATTTTCGGACCATGCACAAGAGTGAAGTAAAAGGTGCGTCACCCGCAAGGAAACCGGCTACAACAATAAAATGCAGCGGCTTAGCTCTTCTTTGAAGTGACGGCGGAAAATGCAGCAACTAATTGGTGAACCCGCTTGCTGCCGCAGTTTGGACACGCGACCTCGGCTTTCTCGATGTCGGTGATGTGGTAGTGCTGGGTGAACTCCTTGTTGCAATCCTCGCAGTGAAAAACATATTGGGACATGGGGATTCTCCGGCCAACATAATACGCCTTTCCGCGAGGATTGATTGGTGAAATCGATTGCCGGGAATGCGGGGTCGGGTTCGTGGTCACCCGCCCTTGAATCAAAAGCGATTCAAGGATGGGGCCCACCCGCAGCCTGCGATCGGAGCAGCCAAGTCAATGAACGGGGAACCCGCCAACACGGGCTCGCCTGGATTTGACAACTGTATATATGGATGGTTCAATTCATATATACAAGGGAGGTTGAGATGGCCGGAACACTTACATCGATACGTCTCGATACGAGGCTCGCCGACGAGGCCGTCCGCGTTCTGGGCGTCAAGTCGCGGACAGAGGCCGTGCATGTGGCTTTGAGGGAAATTGTAGCCTTGACGCGCTTCAAGAACCTGATGAAGAAGCACGAGGGCAAGCTCGCCTTCGCGAACTACGACAAGTGACATGGTCGTCTTCGACAGCTCCATTCTGATCGATGACCTGCGCACAGGATGCCATAGCCAACGGATGGCCGAACTCGCAGCGTTGGTGCGCACCTGTTCCGTCGTGCTGGCCGAGTTGTGGCGGGGAGCCACGACGCAGGCGGAGCAGACTTTCCTCGTTGCACTCGAAGAGAATTTTCCCATCTTCACACCGACAGAGAAAAACTGGATCGAGTCGGGGCAGATCCTCAGAAAAATGCAGCGGAGTCATAGCTTCGAGGCGCGTAAGCTGCGCGACCTGCATTTCGACGTGCTGATCGCGCTGACTGTTCGCTCGCATGGCGCAAGGCTGATTACGAGCAATCGCGCGGACTTTGAGTTGATTCGGGAGTATCAGGCTTTCGAGCTGGAAGTCTGGTAGGCCGAGGCGATCCCAGGTCTCAGAATCGAGACCTGGGGCACCCGGCTCAGGGGCAAAACGGGATGCGGTAAAAGACCCGCTTTCGCGTTCAATCGCCGAAAAACATTCCTCCAGGGGCTCTACAGGGCGACATTCGTGGCGACCGCAGCTTTGAGCATTTGTCGCCTGGCAGGTATACAAAGGGGCTGAAAATCCGTTTCGAAAGTCACCGAAATCACGACTTGCGGGCTATTTTTGATGCATTTCGAGGGAGTTCCGAGGACCCTGTTGTGAGGGCAGGGTTGAAACGTGGAGGGGTGCGCGTGGGTGCCGAACCGCAGATCCCCACCGCGGCGGGCAGGCTTTCGACTCGTCCGCCGCGGCGGACTCGCAAGGATGACGAAGGAGATGTAGAGAGTTTTAGGTGCGATGCACAAAGGCCGTCCGCGGGTGCGGACGGCCTTTGTTGTTGACGAGATTTAGAAACGTTGCCTGGACCGCCAGTCCTTAGTCGCCGGCGACGAGGTCGGCTTCTTTCTTGGCTGCTGGCTTGGCCGGCGCGATGGAGTCCAGACGAACCAGCCCTTCGATCGGCTTTTCCCCCAGCACATGCTCGCGATACAGCTTGGCCATCTGCGCGTTTTCCGCATCCTGCTTCAGCTTGTCTGCAGTGGTTACGGCGCGGGCGCGGAGCTTTTCTTCGCGGGCGTTCTTGGCGATGCCCAACGTGTCGAGCGTGTGGTTGGCCTCGGAATTCACGTGCTCCATATTCAGATTCAGGTCGTGACCCACCTGCGTCATGCCGACCTTCTTGCCGCCGGCGAAGATTTCATGGCGGCCGTGCTCCTCATACCACTTGGTGAGGGTGGCCGTCATGTGCATCTTCTCGATGATGTTGCGCCAGCCCACGCCCGTGTTGTAGGCGCAGAAGCTGATCTCGCCTTCNNTCGTAGTTGAACAGATCCTGGAACCACATGCCGGCGATGAAAAGGAAGTTCCAGCGATCGGAGCGGCGCTTCTTGATGTCGTCGAGCGTCCGGTCGCCCTTCACGCTGCCGTAGTCCTTGCCGGTGGCGTTGAAGGTCTTGTCCATCTTCTTCAGCATGTCGGTGATCTTGAAGTGGGTGGGCGACATGAAGGGATCGTAGTTGCGCATGAGCGCCAGGCCGAAGCCCAGCACCGACATCCACTTGCCGCGAGCCGCGTCGTTCACTTTGGCCAGATCCTTGGCCACAACGTTCATGTTCAGGAAGGCGGTTACCGGCGCCGCTTCCTTGGTTTCCTTGTCGATCATCAGCGCCATGCCGATGCCGCAGTTGGGGTGGCATCCGCAGGAGAGCTGGCCCCACACGGCAGTGGGTCCGTGAATCAGGCCGGCCCAATCAGAGAAGGTGCTCATGAAGCTTAGCGGCAACCAGTCGCGCGC
>PLXP01000241.1 GCA_003151435.1 Acidobacteriaceae bacterium | reverse complement strand
GCTCGCCACTCTGACGCGGGTCTTTGGAGAAATGCAGTCCCAACCCGAACTGATCCGGTCCTACTTGGTTCCTTTTTGCTGATCACGACGTCCCTTTAATTATGCGCGGATGTATAGCTAATTGGGCGGCAGCGATGCCACTCATCACTAAGTCTCATTCTCGGAACGTATTTCGGACACCCCTGATAACATTCGGTTCTCAGAAATCAGAACATGCCAGCCCTAAGAATTACAGGATCTCTTACCCATCCTTCTCGGTCGGAGGAGATTGGGGAGCAACAGCAGGAGTCGATTCCGTGGGGGGCAGATTGAAGCGATTTAGAGGGCTTTCATTCATCTTCTGCTGAACTTCGAGCCCTTCCGCAGCGTGGAGGTACCGTTCGGTGATTTTCACCGTGTGATGCCCCAGCCATTCCGAGACCGTCTTTAGGTCGAATTTCCCAGTCCCATCTGGGTTGCCTCGCAGATGCCGGCAGGCGAATGTATGGCGCCAGCGATGAAGATAGTGGTCGTTGCAGCCACCTTGGTGAGTACGAGGGTAGTTCTGGCAGCCCAGACAGTGTCCACATGCCAGTCCGGCGCGGCGGCCGATGGCTTTCATCATACGGAGAAACACGCCCTTCGGGTACTTGGCATCCACAGGGAAGATCAGATTGGAAGGAGCCACGCGCTTCCGCCGCGCTTTCATCCGGGCGAACAGAGCCTGTGGCACAGGGATGTCACGTTCTTTTTCGTATTTCGGCACCCAGTAGATCCGTCTCCCATCGCCCAGCGTGACCCATTTCTTGCGAACCTTGATGATGCCCAACTGGTCATCCAGTTCATGCCATTCTGCGACCACGACTTCCTCAGCCCGCGCCCCCGTGTTCAGGAAGAACGTGAACAGATCGGCCTCCTCCTCGTCCATGACTCTGAAAAACAGCTCAAGTTCCTGGTTGGAGTAATCGCGAATATCTGTGTCTTCACCGCGGGCCCGCTTTACAGTGGGTGCGTTGCGGACACCGTTCCAGGTTTCTAGGATGTCTCCCCGGCCCTCGCTACGCAGGAATGTGCAGACCATCGTAATCTTGGTATTGCGGGAATTGTTGCTCAACCCGAAACCGGTATCGGAGCGTTTGTTCGGGACCGTTGCCATGTAGCCATAGAAGAGCTTGAGATCTTCCCGAGTGATGTCCTCGGCGCATTCCCTATTCCGCTTTGTCATACAAAAATCCGCGAACATGTCCAGCGCATAGCGATAAGAGGAGAGCGAATTCTTCCTCAATGCCTCCTCGCTGGAGATGCGGTCCGGATCCGAAGTGCGCTCCAGCAACCACCGATCAATGTGGTCGCGCAGCGGAACGCGAGCCCCCTTCTGCTTCTTCGGCACTTTCTGGACCGGCACGATGTCTCCATGTCGGATAGCATTGAGCCGGCGCTTTACAATACCGATTGCATCGGTTATGTCACGAGGGCTCAGATTGTCCGGAGTGATCAAGTTCCTACCAGCGTCATTCAAAACCTTGACAACGGTGGGGCAACTGCGGACGCCGTTCTCGCGGTAGTCCAGGTGGTACGAACCGATCTTGCGATCTACATCTACTTCAGGTCCGTCCACTTCCTGAATGCCGGGCAGCTTAACGCGACCGAAGTTATAACGCCCGCTGGCATCCACTGCAACAGGGCAGTAGCGCCAAGGCATCTTCGTCATGCTTGTGAGGAAACTCTGGAAGTGTTCCGAGGAGACTTTGGAGGAAAGTTCGTTGAGGAGAATTTCCGAATAGGCGCCGATGATTTTGACGCGCTTCGTGAGTCGTACCGTGACGTTTGCCATGGACCCTTCGCTGGCTGACCCACTGGTAAGGCCGGTTTATGAGTCTAGAATTATGGATACCATAACGGAGTCATGATTATAAGTGAATTAAAATCAATACTAGCGCATTATAGCGAATAAAAAGCGAACCGCAACAACTGTTTTCTAAATTCTCGTGCGTCTCTTTTCAGCCCGAACCCCTTCGGTCAACTCCGCTAGCTTGCGCAGTGGGCCGGCTCGCCTTGGCGTGCCTTTGGAGCGGCTGCGGGTTCGGGTTTGCAGAGACTAACGGCGCCGCCGTCGCAGCCGATACACATCCCAGGATGTCCATCTGCACGATCCAGATCGGACATCCTTGCGGAGAAGCTAAATGATTTCGATCAAGAGATATCTCGAGGGCGTGGCGGTGGAGGACACGAAGGAAGCGCCGTTCGGGCGCAGGAAAAATGAAGGAAGCGATCTCCTTTCCGTCTCCATCGGCGCGTATCGTTCCGCCCTGTCGGAGATGGGGCGCTGCAGCCTGGATGTGTGCCCGGCGACGGGGCAGGAGCTGCAGCAGCGCCTCGCGACGATCGCGGGAGAGCTTGCCGCGAACCTCTCCCCTGAAAAGGTGGCCGCCGCCGATCAGAGCGTGCAAACCCAACTGCAGGAGTGGGGCCGAGGCACGGCGCGACACTTCCAGAAGAAGGCAGGGGAAGTGAAAGATATCTTGCTGGTGATGGCCCGTACCGCCGAATCGGTGGGCGAACGCGACCAGCGGTGCGCGCAGCAGATCAGCGACGTGACCACGCAATTGAAGACCATTGCGAACCTCGACGACCTGACCCAGATTCGCAGTTCCATTGAGAAGAGTGCGTCGGAACTGAAGACCTCCATCGACCGAATGACCGCGGAGGGCAAGGCGACGCTCGACCACCTGCAATCGGAGGTGTCGGTCTACCAGGCAAAGCTCGAAGAGGCGGAGCAGATTGCATCGTTCGACTCACTCACGCGGCTGCGCAGCCGGCTTTGGGTGGAAGGGCAGATCGAGCAGCGAATCGAGGCCACGGCTCCGTTCTGCGCCGCGATCCTGGATATCGATGGGTTCAAGCGCGTGAACGACGATCACGGGCACATGGTGGGCGATGAACTGTTGAAGCAGTTTGCCACCGAGCTGCGTTCGGCGTGCCGGTCTACCGACATCATCGGCCGCTGGGGCGGAGACGAGTTCATTGTCCTGCTCGATTGCGGGCTGGCGGAGGCGCAGGCGCAGATTGAGCGGCTCAGCAAATGGGTATGCGGCAGCTACACGGTCGAAGCAGCCTCCGGCCCGAAGAAGCTGCGTGTGAACGCATCCATCGGCCTTGCGGAGTACGCACCCCAGGAGACGATGGAGCAGTTGCTGGACCGCGCCGATGCCGGGATGTACCGGCAAAAGGCCGCGTCGCGGGCCGAGGGGAGCGCAGCGCGCCGATAAATCGTGATTGTTGCACCAAGGCCCTTGATAATTCGCCGAAAAAGGCCTCTTTGTGGCCAGTTTTCGCGATTTATGTAGCGTTATGGCTGCATACATTTCGCCGCTGAATATTCCACATCCCATCGAAGCGTGCGTCTTGGCCCACGCACGGAATGTGCGCTCTCCCAGGCATCTTGAATGCCGTTTGGATGGAGCCCATCGCTAGTGATTCCCCAATTCTTTTCTTCGCTGTATCGGCCATCACAACCTGACGTTCATTTGTCGCATAACAGGACAGTGAGATACATCACCTGCGTTTTGGAAACGCCCCGTCGTCTTCAGTGTGTTCGCGCTTGAGTTCCTGTTTTCCACAAGAGAAGGTAGAGAGGCGCCGCGGATTAGCACGCGCTAACCGATGTGGCTCAGATGTGGACAGTGCGCTGCAGCAGGTTTGCACTACCACTTGAGAAAGGCTGCTATGAGGTTGTTGATTGCCGAAGACGATAGGGCGCTGGGGCTGTTCCTGACCCGCGGACTGGAGGCCGACGGGCACAGGGTCCGTGTGGTCTGTGATGGCGGGGCTGCCGTGGAGGCGTTTCGCCAGGAACTGCCGGACCTGACCATTCTGGACTTGAACATGCCTGTGAAAGACGGCGAGCAGGTGCTTGCAGAGATTCGACTGCTGGATGCCGACCTGCCGGTGCTGGTCCTGACCGGGCGCCAGGAAGTGGAGACGCGCGTGCGCTGCCTCGACCAAGGGGCGGACGACCTGATGACCAAGCCCTTCAGCCTGCATGAACTGCGCGCCCGGTGCCGGGCTCTTTTGCGGCGGAAGCGGGAAGCGCGGCTGGTGGTGCGCGCTGGCGATCTGGAACTGGATCGGATGGAGCACACAGCGCGGCGCGGCGGCCAGTCGGTGACCCTCACCAACAAGGAGTTCGCGCTGCTGGAACACCTGATGCTCAACCGCGGCCAGTGCGTTTCGCGGGTGGAACTCTTGGACTCGGTGTGGCAGATGGAGCCCGCGCAGACCACCAACATTGTGGATGTCTATGTGAACTATCTTCGCCGCAAGCTCAAGGACCCCGCTCCCGGCCACCTGATCCGCACGGTGCGCGGACAGGGCTACGTGGTGCCCGGCGAGAACGACCTCGCCGTCCCTCTTCCCGCCGCGCTGACTGCGGCGACTGGCCCGATAGCGGTCAAGATTCCAGCAATGGAAATCAACTAGCCCTCACCCAGGGCGCAACCCCCATATCAATCCCAGGAGAAACACCTTGCTCGCCTTACCTGTCTCCGTACTCGCTCCTCCTCCTCCGGTTTCCCGCATTCGGCCCCGTACCGCCCTGCTGGCCAGTTCCGATCGCAGTTTTCGCCAACGGCTCCAGGAGACTCTTACCGGCCTGCGCTGGCAGGTGCGCGAGGCTGAGACGGGCGCCCAGGCGTGGGCTGAAGCCGAAACGTCGGTGCCCGAAGCTGTGATCGTCGATTCGTGGCTGCCCGATCTCGATTTGAGCGAGTTTCTGAAGGAGTTTCGTGTCTCGTATCCCAAAGTGGATGTAGTGACGTCGGGCAGCACCAGCGCCCATGAAGGTGCGCGCAGTCCCCATCGGCAGGAGTTGTTGTATGCCCTGCGCCGCACCCAGGATTCGGACACAGCAGCGTGGAATGCGGCTCCCATACTGGTGGAAGCTGCCGCGTCGCCGGCCCGGTCCGATTCGCGGAAGCCGCCGGCGATTGTGCGGCCGGAGCCGGAAGTTCTGCATGCCGCTTCGCCCAACACCACGTCGCTAAAGACCGATCAATCGTTGACCGGCAGTGCTGGGCCAGTGCTCATCGCGCCTTGTCCGCCACCCGCCAGCGTGCGGGAGCCAGTGGCATGCGAGCGCCTGCCGGAACTGATCGGCAATGCCGCCTGCATGCTGGATGTGAGCCGGCGCATTCGCCTGGTGGCTCCGCGATCGACGCCGGTGTTGATTGAAGGCCCGACGGGGTCAGGCAAAGAACTGGTGGCAGAGGCGCTTCACCGGCTGTCGACGCGCAGCCGCAAGCCATTCGTGGCGATCAATTGTGCGGCCATTCCCGAGGCGCTGCTGGAGGCGGAGTTGTTTGGCCACACGCGCGGGGCCTTCACGGGCGCGGTGCAGGGACGCATCGGGCGCATCGAGTCGGCGGATGGAGGCACGTTGTTTCTGGACGAGATTGGCGAGATGCCGCTGGCCCTGCAGTCGAAGCTGCTGCGTTTTGTGGAATGCGGAGAACTGCAGCGCGTGGGCGATAACGAAACGGTGAAGGTGGACGTGCGCATCGTCGCCGCGACGCATCGGCCGCTCGCCAGGCACACCACCGAGGGCACGTTCCGCTCGGATCTTTATTACCGGCTGGCCGTGTTCCTCATCCGCACACCGTTGCTGGCCGACCACGCGCAGGACTTGCCGCTGCTGGTGAATCACTTTATGGAGAAGATGGGGCGCCAAGAGCCGGTGAAGCGCGTTGACTCTGGCGCGATGGCCAAGCTGGCGGCGCACAACTGGCCGGGGAATGTGCGCGAACTGGAGCATGTGCTGGAACGCGGCGCGATCCTGGCGGGCGAATCCATGACCATTACCGCGGACGATATCGATTTTGGGTTGGCGGTGAACTGAGGCGGTCCCTCTGAGGCTAATGCCGCGCCCTTTCAAAGCATGTGGAGTTCTTTCACATCTGGGAATGTCCGGCTGATTTTGGCTTGTTTGAATTGTTGCCGATCGGTGGGCGAAAGCCCGTACGATTCACGGGGATCGAAGGTGGGGGATGCAGATTGAAAACGCATTGAGCGACCAACTCGCGCGCTACCTTGACCTGGCCTCGGGTGAGGTCAAGCTGACCGCTGAGAACATGGCCAACATCGATACTCCCGGCTATCGCGCCAAGGGCATGGATTTCGAAGCAGAGATGCGCAGCGCGATGGATGGAGTGCAGCAGGGACGCGCTCCGGGACCGATCCACGTGAAGCCGGAGGACGGGCTGATTGCGCGGCCCGATGGCAACAACGTTTCGATGGACCGGGAGAGCCTGAACCTGGCCGAGGCGCAACTGAAGTTCAAGACCGGCGTGGCGCTGCTGCGCCTGCAATATCAGACTGTGATGGATGCGATCCACGCGGACAAGTAGCGGCGACGAGGGAAGGAAGCGATGAACCTCTTTGGAGTGATGGAAACCTCAGGCAGCGCCATGCAGGCCGAACGGATGCGCGCCGAAGTGGTGGCGGCCAACATGGCCAATGCGGAGACAACGCGCACCGCGACAGGCGGCCCGTACCACCGGCAGCACGTGGTGTTTGCGGCGAACCAGGCAGGGCAGGGCACTTCGGGATTTCTCGATTCGCTGGCGGCCACGACGGGAGCTTCCACGTCGGGCGCTGCGATGCCCGCGCCCCTGGGCCTGCTGTCGTCCACGGCGGGGCAGCCGGCCGGCGGCGTGCATATTGCGCAGGTGGTGGAGGATCCGGCGCCTCCGCTGAAGCGCTACGACCCGGGCCATCCCGATGCGGGGGCGGATGGATATGTCGCATATCCGGACATTAACCCCCTCACAGAGATGGTGGACCTGATGGGGGCGACGCGTGCATATGGTTTGAATGGTTCTGCCATACAGGCCGAGAAGGGCATGATCGGTTCGGCTCTGGAGATTGCCAAGTCGTAGTTGGGCAGCCGGCGAATAATTGAGAGCAACAGAACGTGAATCGTTAGGGGATGAAGTTCGAAACGGGAAGGAGCACGCATGATCATCGCAATGAACGCACTGATGGGCGTGGCTCCCGCAACAGCGGGTGTGCTTGGATCGGGTCAGGCATTGTTGCCAGCAGCGGGCACGAGCAGCGCTGCCGCACCATTTGCCGATCTGATGACCGACGCAGTGGGCCAGGTGAATCAGTTGCAGGACCAGGCGCGCACCGCGATCACGGGGCTGATGACCGGCTCGGGCGTGGATGTGCACCAGGCGATGATCGCCACTGAGAAAGCGAGCATGGCGTTTGAACTGTCGCTGGCGGTGCGCAACAAGGCGGTACAGGCTTACCAGCAAGTGATGAGCATGCAGTTCTGAGGCTCTGCGATTCGCGGTGAGCGACCCGCACAGGGAAGCACAAGCAGCANNACGACGGGACACGGGAAACATGGCCACCGGAACACAGTTGGAGAAGAGCACGCTGGTCACGCCCGGCAAGGTCCCGTTGGCGGGCGGGTTGTCGACGCTGTGGACAAGGGGGCGGGTGCAGTGGGCGGGGATGCAACCGGCGCAGCGCTCGTGGGCAATGGTTTCGGCGGCTTTGCTGTTGGGGCTGGCAGGCTTCCTGGTGTGGTATGCCGTGCGGCCCGACTGGCGGGTGCTGTATGCCAACCTCGATCCGGAAGACACACGCCAGATGGGCGCGATTCTTACCCAGGCGCAGATTCCTTTTGACGTGAGTGCCAACGGCACGGACATTCGCGTCGCGGCTGCGCAGTTGGACAAGGCTCGCCTGGCCACCGCTGCCAAGGGCGGTATCAAGAGCGGCCGTCTGGGCTTTGAACTCTTCGACAAGCCCAACTGGGTGGGCTCAGAATTTGACGAGCAGGTGAACTACCAGCGCGCTCTTGAAGGCGAACTGGAGCATACGGTGGGTTCGTTGTCCGACGTGGAGTCGGCGCGGGTGCACCTGGTGATGCCGCACGACTCGCTGTTCCGCGAGCAGGAGCGGCCTGCCAAGGCTTCTGTGGTATTGAAGCTGCGCCACCACACGCTGGCTGACGGCGAGCCCGAAGCGATTCGCAACCTGGTGGCATCCGCGGTGGATGGGCTGACGGCGGACCGCGTGGTGCTGGTGGATGCAGCCGGGCATTTGCCGCTGGGCCCGAAGACCGCGGATGCGCTGCGATTGACGGCCGAGCAGGTGCTCGAGGAGAAATTGATCGCGACGCTGGAGCCGGTGACAGGCGCAGGCAACGTACGCGCGTCCGTGACGCTGGACTACGATGCCGCGGCCACCGAGGTGACGGAGGAAGCTTACGATCCGGATCAAACGGTGACGCTGTCGATGCAGCGCACGGAGCAGAGCGCCGGCAGCCAGCCGGTGGCGGCAGGTGTGCCGGGTACGGCGTCGAATGCGCCCAATTCGCAGGCGCTGCCAGTCTATCCGCAGCAGAGCACGCCCCCGCAGACCGCCAAGACCGAATCCGGAACCTATGGCGCTTCAAAGACGGTGCGGCACAAGGTTGAAAACCCGGGGCGGGTGCGACGGCTGACGGCCGCCATTGTGGTCAACGACCGGCAGTTGCAGACCGCGACCAAGGATAAAGCAGCGGTGTGGCAGTCGCGCTCGCCTGACGAGATCCGCAACTTGACGGCGCTGGCGCAGGCCGCGGTGGGGTTTGATACGTCGAGGGGCGACATGCTGACGGTCGAAGACCTGGCCTTCGACGACAACCGCGCCCAGCCGCCGGTTTCGCCGGTGGGCCGCGCGCTCAGCGTGGCCGAGAACTCGCCGGTGTTGATCAAATATGCAGCCTTGCTGACCGGGATCCTGGTGGTGATGGCCTTCGGCGTGCGCCCCGCGCTACGTCGCGTGGGCTCCGCGGCCGCAATGCCCGCGAAAGGCGCGGCAAGGGAGTTGCCGGGACACGCTGGAACTGCGCCGAAGTCCGCCCTGAGTCAGCCCGAGGCTCCGGATCCGGAACGAACGCGGGCGCAGGAGATCTTTGAACAGGTGTCAGGGCACCTGAAGCGTGAACCCGCACAGAGTTCGCGCCTGCTGCAAAGCTGGATTCATTCGGATTGAGGTGGGCCCCTTTTGGAAGATCGGAAGGTACGAAGGCCAGCGCGTCGCAAGGCGCGAGGGAGCGGCAGCGGAACAGAGCAGCATTGAGAGAAGAGCGGCATCGAGGAAGGCACCTTGGCGGAGTCGGACAACGAATCGGGAGCGACACAGCGGCGCAGTTCGTCGCAGTTGAATGGAGTGCGCAAAGCCGCAATCCTGCTGGTCGCGGTGGGCGAGGAACTGGCCAAGGAAATTCTGCGCGTGTTGCCCGATGCTGATGTGGAGCGCATCACCGAGGAACTGGCCGAACTGCGCGGGGTCACGCCGGAACTTTCCGCCGAAGTGCTGGAGGAGTTCTGGGAACTGCTGGAGACGCAGAACTTCATGGTCCACGGCGGGCTGGACTACGCCAGCCGCCTGCTGATCGACACGTTTGGCAAGCAGCGCGCCGACGATCTGCTGGCCGTGGTGCGCCAGTCGCAGGAAGCCTCACAGGGCAATCTGGCCAAGATGCAGCGCACCGACCCGCAACAGCTGGGCAAACTGCTCGATAGCGAGCACCCGCAGACGATCGCACTGGTGCTGGCCCACCTTGACCCGAAGCGGGCTTCGATGGTGCTGGATACGCTGAGCGAGGAGCATAAGGTGGTGTCGATCCAGCGGCTGGCGGAGATGCGCCAGTTCTCGCCGGAGATGGCGCAGAAGGTGGCGCACATTCTGCATCGCCGGCTGGAAAGCATGGGCGACACCGCGCGTAAGAGTTATTCGGGCTTCAAGGCGGTGGCCGACCTGCTCAACCGGCTCAATGCGGAGGAGTCGAAGCACATCCTGGAGACGATCGAAAACGGTCAGCCGGAGTTGGCGCTCAGCATTCGCAATTTGATGTTCACGTTTGAGGACCTGGTGACGGTACCCGCGGCTACCATTCGCGAGATCGTTTCGGGAGTGGACAAACGGCAACTGGCCCTGGCGCTGCGCGGGGCCAACGAAGAGTTGCGCGCACAGATATTCAAGGCGATGAGTTCCCGCGCCGTGGAGATGCTGAAGGAAGACATGGAAGTGCTGGGTCCGGTGCGGTCGCGCGAAGTGGCGCAGGCGCAGCAGGAGATCTTGAACCTGGCGCGGCGGCTGGAAGCCGAAGGCAAGGTCATTTTGAAGCTTGAAACCGGCGACGAGATGATGGCCTGAACTCCACACACGACCGGCGCTTGAGGCGGGAGGAACACGTGCAGGGGATCGACCGGCAAGATCGAGAGGCGGGAGTTGTGGGCATTGAGGTCTTCGACTATCCTGCCGGTCCTGAACTGCCCTTGCCGCTGTGGGAGGCGTTTGGCGGGGCGATCCCGGCGGATGGCCTAGCGAGAAACTCAGGGCGCGAGGCCGCTTCTCATCCGTCTGACCAGAAACAGCCAGCCGAATTTGAGCAGCGCATGGTGGAGGAGGCGCGTCGAAGCTTCGAGGCGGGCCGCGAGCGTGGGAGCCAGGAAGGCCGGACCGCCGAGCGCGAGGCGCAGGTCGCATCGCGCGAGACGGAAGAAGAGCAACGGGTTCAGCAAGCGGCACAGCTGATCGAGCAGTTTGCCCAGGAGCGCGACCGCTATCTGCAGGCGGTGGAGCGCGAAGTGGTGAAGCTGGCGCTAGCGATTGCCGCGCGCATCTTGCGCAGGGAGGCGCAGATGGACCCACTTCTGCTGACGGGGGCCGTGCGGGTGGCGCTGGGACAGCTTTCCGCGTCGACCCAGGTGCGGCTGCAGGTGCCGCCTGCCGAACTGGATCTGTGGACCGAAGCGATTGCCCTGTTGCCCAGGCTGGCGGTGAAGCCGGTGGTGGCGGCAGGGGAGGGAATGCGGCTGGGCGATTGCGCGATCGAGACTGAAATGGGCTCGGTTGATCTGGGTGTGCGCGCACAGTTGGGAGAGATCGAGCGCGGATTCTTTGATCGCGCTGGAAGCCACAGGCCCGCTGTGGAGGAGAGCCTGGTCGATATGGGACAGGTTGCCATGGGGCAGGAAGCGTGACCGCACTGTTGTCGAGCTATTTTGGGCGCCTGGACCGCCGTCAGCCGTGGCGCTGGCAGGGGCAGGTGCTCGAGTCCGTGGGCCAGACAATAGAGTCCGCGGGGCCGTTGGCCTCGGTGGGCGAGTGCTGCCAGATCATGGATCAGTTTGGGCGTCCTCACCTGGCGGAGGTGATTGGTTTTCGCGGCTCCAACGTGCTGTCGATGCCGGTGGAGAGCACCGAAGGCATTCGCTATGGCGATCGAGTGTCTGCGCTCGGAGTGCATCCGGAGATTGAGGTGGGGCCGGCGCTGATGGGACGCGTGTTGAATGCGCTGGGCGAGCCGATCGATGGGGGCAGGCCGCCGGCTGCGGCTGCCCACCTGGTTCTGGATGGAGTAGTGCGGTCGCCGCTCGATCGCATACCCATTCGCACGCCGCTGGGCACGGGCATTCGCGTTCTTGACGCGCTGTTGACGGTGGGCCGCGGTCAGCGTGTGGGCATCTTTGGCGGGTCGGGAGTAGGCAAGAGCACGCTGATCGGCATGATGACGCGGAACACCGAGGCCGATGTGACGGTGGTGGGCCTGGTGGGCGAACGTGGCCGCGAAGTGGGCGAGTTTCTTGAGGACGCGCTGGGGGAGGATGGCCGGGCGCGGTCGGTGGTGGTGGTGTCGACATCGGACCAGAGCCCGCTGCTGCGCATGAGAGCCGCGCTGGCTGCGACCACCGTGGCTGAATTCTTTGCCGCGCAAGGAAAGCATGTGCTGCTGGTGCTGGACTCGCTGACTCGCTTCGCCATGGCGGCGCGTGAGATCGGGCTGGCGGCCGGCGAGCCGCCCACCGCGAAGGGATATACGCCCTCGGTGTTCACGCGGTTGGCGCGGCTGGTGGAGAGGACGGGGCAGTTTCGCAGCGGTTCGATTACGGCCTTTTATACGGTGCTGATGGAGGGCGACGATCAGCAGGATCCGCTGGTGGACGCGGTGCGTTCGCTGCTGGATGGGCATGTGGTGTTGTCGCGCGCGCTGGCTTCGGAGGGCTGGTATCCGCCCATCGAGGTGCTGGACTCGATCAGCAGGTTGATGCCTTCGGTCACCCAGCCGCCGCACCGCGAACAGGCGGGACTGCTGCGCCGGTTAATGGCCGTCTACGCACGATCGGAAGACCTGGTGCGCATCGGTGCGTACAAGGCCGGCTCCGATCCCGATCTCGACCGGGCCTTGCAGGCACGCGGCGGTTTGCGCACCTTCATGACACAGGACGCGCACGAGCGAGTGCATTTTGGAGACGCGGTGCGGCGTCTCGCCGCGTTAGCGTCTGAGGTGTGAACGATGGCCGTCTCACGCGCTCTGCGGCGTCTGCTCCGTATCCGGGACCTCGAAGAGGAACAGCATCGGTTGGCCCTGGAGTCGGCTTTGGGCGAGTTGCACAGCCTGGAGAATGCACTGGCCGCCACCACGGCACGCGCTCGCCGCGGGCGCGAACTGGTTCACGCGAGTGCCAATGCCGTGGAGTGTACCGATCGCCAGGCCGGCTTGGTTGAAACAAGCACGGCGCGGCGCCATGCTCTGGTGCTGAGGCCGCGGGTGGCGAGCGCGGAAGAGTCAGCAGCCGGCCTCCGCGAGGAATTTCTGGAGAAGCGGGTAGAGCGCCGCCAGGCGGAAACGCTGATCCAGGAGACCGAGGCTCGGGACGCAATCGAGGCAGGCCGCCACGGCCAACAGGGACTCGACGATTGGTACCGCTCGCGCATGTTCCGCCAACAGCCCGAGGCGGACTCCGATGAGAAGAACCCCATCCGCGAGGTTTCGCGCGCCATTCCTGCAGTCGACACCAAGTGATCGGACTTGAGCGCAAGTCCAATAAGTGAGGGGATCAGTTTCCTGAAGCGGGAACCCGAGTCCAATTTGTGACAACCCTCTAACCCGTTCTCAATTCACTTTGGCACGCCATCTGCTTCATCTCCGGCCATGACCGTTGCCGCAGGAATCGTGATCGGGACAGCAACACCCCAGGCCAGTGGAGCGCAAGGTCTCACGGGCGCGAAGGCTGCCGTTCCGGGACAGACCTCGGCGAACGCCTCTTCACAGGGTGGTGCGGAAAGCTTTCGTTCCAAGTGGCAGGCAATGCTGCAGGCTCTGAGCGGACAGGCTGATCAAACCAGTCAGACGGATCCGTCCTCCGGCATGAGCAGTGCAAACGACAGCGCCTCTTCAAGCGCGACTCCGGGGACAGTCAGGACAGCACAGAATGCAGCCGGGACTTTAACGACAACTCAGACTGCGACCTCGGCGCGACCGAGAAAGCAAGGCGACATGAGAGCGTCGGTAGTTGCGCAGCGCAGCGCCGGCACAGCATACAACGAGCCGCAGCCGATTGTCGCACAGGGTGCGAAATCGAATACGGCCGAGCCCTCGACGGCGAGCGATCGGAAAGTTGCGAAGAGGGAGAAGATCGAATCCGCTGCCGCTTCCGTACCCGCGACCGATTCAACGCTGCAAGGGATCATCAGCCAGGCTGTGACCGCGCCAACTCCGGTTGCAACGCAAACTCAGTTCACGTCGCAGGCGCTGTTGGGCGGTGGGGCAACGGAGCCGAACGCGCCTGAATCGATGCGCGATGGTCTCTCTTCTGCTTCCGCGGTTTCTTCCGACACGATGAAGGAAAAAGCGGCGGCAGGGATTCAACTCGGGGCTGCGACACGTTTGACCGAAGGACGAACGAGCCATGTTGTACTCGGCGATAACGCTGCTGCGCATGCAAGCGGACTCGGAGCAGACGGCATCGATCGGGATGCCACTGCTGTTGTTGCGGCGGAACGCGAAGCCGCTGACGCGCAGCCGGTGGACGTGGTTTCGCTTCAGTCCCTCCGCGGTGCCGGCAACTTGAATGAAGCAAGCGCTGCCGGCGGAGTAAAGGATGCGCCGGGAGCAGTTCAATCTATGAATGGGGCCGGCCTCTCATCCTCCACCGCCAATGCTGTTGCCGTTGCCAGTGCTTCTGCCGGCCCGAACACTGCCAATGATCCGAAAGCATCGGCCGCGGCGAGCGGGGGCATATCGCGGAACCGGCACGGGGCGGACGCTGTTCAGGATCGAACCGCGGGACGGGTGGAGCGCAGCGCGAACGGAAACGTTCACGTTGATCTGGTTTCGGTTCGACAGGCGGACACTGTCGCGCAGGCGGGCGCGAATTCAGCGCTCGTACGCGACGAGGCCGGTGCCGCCACAGCGGGCAACGCGCAGACAAGCGCGACTCACACCCGGTCG
The DNA here is from genome assembly GCA_003151435.1 of Acidobacteriaceae bacterium. Taxonomy (GTDB): domain Bacteria; phylum Acidobacteriota; class Terriglobia; order Terriglobales; family Acidobacteriaceae; genus Telmatobacter. The sequence continues at coordinate 7,799 of PLXP01000241.1, read as the reverse complement.
CTCGACGCAGCGGGGCTTGGCAAACCTGACACATTTGCTGCACTCGATGCGGAGAGCGCCTCGCCCACAACCACGTGGACGCACGCGGGGTCGCACCGTGCCGAAGCGGGGTATCTCGATCCGGCGCTTGGCTGGGTAGGCGTGCGCGCCGAGGCTTCAGGGGGCGGTGTGCATGCGGCAGTCGTGCCAGGCTCGACGGAAGCTGCGCAGACGCTGGGCGGCCAGTTGTCAGGGTTGAACTCTTATCTGGCGGAGCATCACGGGCAGTCGGCGACTGTGACGCTGGCTGCACCGGAAAGCGGACACGGAGGCCCAGGATCAGGCCAGGGGCAGGGGCAGGGAATGAACTACGGAAGCAATCAGCAGGAGAGTGCGGACAGGCGCGACAACTACGCGGCCGAACCGGCCCGGTCGCAGACGGCGACAGGAAGCAGCAGCCAGGCTTCTTCACGTTCGGATGCGGCTGCACAGATCGACGGGATGATTTTGAGAACTGGAAGCAATCAAGGGGCCCACATCTCGGTTGTTGCTTAATCGCGGCTACAGGTTCACCGCCGCACAGGATCAGACAGCTCGCCGATTGGCGAAACGAAATGAGCAGCACGGAAGGCAGGAGGGGAAATGGCAGCAGTAGCAGGATTTTGGAATCACTCGATGGCGGCGACAAATCCACTGAACGGCGCGAAGCCGATGGACGGCAGTTCGAGCAGTTCGAGCAACGACCCAGGGGCCATTACGTCCAACGATTTTCTTACCTTGCTGGTGACCGAGATGAAGAATCAGGATCCGACCGCCAACACCGACCCCAACGAGTACATCAACCAGTTGGTACAGGTGAACAGCCTGCAGCAGTTGATCAGCATCAACCAAACGTTGACGACCGACCTCGGCACTCCTGCGACGGGTCAGGCGATTGGGACGGCGGCCACTTCGTCCGCAGCCAACCCTGCCGCCAAGCCGCAGGCCAGCGCAACGGCGCAGAGCATAAGCGCGGGCACCGCGGCCCGAACTGCCGCGACGAATGCGGCTGCGGCGGTTCACAACGCCGGTGTGAAGACCGCCGGTGGAAACCTGAGTGTTCCCGAGTCGAAGCCCGCCGCGCAGCGCGTGGCTCAGGCTCTGAGCGGACGGCTTTAAAGCCGATTCACCATAAGTCCGAAACCCTTCTGCGCAAGCCGGCGAAGGCCGCATTGACGATTGAGATCAACGACCAAGAGGAGATCGATCATGGCAAGTTTCTATATTCCGCTGACGGGGCTCAATAGTGACTCGACGGCCCTGAACACCATCGCCAACAACCTGGCCAACATGAGCACGACGGGATTCAAATCGCAGTCGGTGAATTTTTCCGATCTGTTTTATGAGCAGGTCGGCTCGAGTGGCGCCGGGAACCCGATCCAGGTAGGCGCAGGCACGCAGGTGGCTTCCATCCAGACAAACTTCACCAACGGCTCACCTACTTCGAACGGAATCACCACCGATGCGGCACTGCAGGGCAACGGTTTTTTTGTCGTGAATAATGGCGGCACGATCGAGTTGACGCGTGCGGGCAATTTCGGGACAAACCCAAACGGCAACCTCGTGGCTCAGAATGGTTTTGAAGTGATGGGATTCCCGGCCCTGAAGGGCGTGGTGAACACGAATGCGCCGCTGACCGCGATCAACATCCCAGTGGGCCAGGTTGAGCCGCCGAATGCAACGACGAACTTCAGCATGACCACGACGCTCGACTCCTCGGCCGCGGCAGGAACGACCGTGCCCGGTACTGTGCAGGTCTACGATTCGATGGGCAAGAGCTACCAGGCCACGGTGACTTATCAGAAGACAGGGAACAACACCTGGTCCTACAGCATCTCGATGCCGGATACGCTGACGGCCAATCCGACGACCGCTGCAGGCGTGACGACCATCAATTACGACTTTGGCTCGAGCGGCGGCACAATGGCCACGGTCAACAAGGGAACGAACTTGACGATCACCGCTCCCGCAACACTCGGTGGTACGGCAACCACGGCACTGCCGGCATTCACCGGTTCTCCTGAGACTGTGGCGAACTATGTAACGGACCTGCAGGCTGCGCTGACTGCTGCCGGGATCACGGTTGGAGCCGGTGGCGTTACGGTGACATCGAATGCGGCGGGCCAGTTGTCGATCTCCGGCGCAAAGATTTCGACCTCCGGCAACATCGTTCAGGATCCGATTGCGACCAACGTGCAAGGAACCCTGGTGTTCGATGCGAACGGAAATCTGTCCAGCCCGTCCTCCGATGTCAGCGGTATCACCTTTGCGGGGCTCTCCGACGCGGCACAGACCATGAACCTCACCTGGGATCTTTTCGGATCAAGCGGCGCGGGAACCATCAGCCAGGTGGATGCCACGTCGGCTGTGGCATCGACAAACCAGGACGGATATGCCAGCGGCCAGTACCAGAGCTTCACCATTGGCTCAGACGGCACGGTCTCCGCCACCTTTTCAAACGGACAGAAACTGGCGGTGGGACAACTTGCATTGGGCAACGTAGCCAACCTGCAGGGACTTCAGTTATTGGGCGATGGAGATTATGGGACCACTCTCGCCAGCGGCACCGCCTCGATCGGCACTGCGGGATCGAGTGGATTGGGAAGCATCCAGGATGGAGCCCTGGAAGCATCGAATGTGAACATCTCCGCTGAGTTTTCCAACCTGATCATCGCGCAGCGCGCGTTCGAGGCCAATTCCAAGGCCATTACGACGTTTGACACCGTCACGCAGGAAACGATCAACATGATCCATTAAGGCCCGGCTGCCTTTTGGTTTAGACCCCTGAACGATTGTGCCCACGTTGCGCGAGGGTTTGCGCAACGTGGGCACTCTTTTCTGTGAGGCGACGGATCCTGAAAAGAGCGGCAGTACAAAATGCGTGAGGCCATGATGGCTGATAGGATGCACAATAAGTCTGACAGTGAACTCAATCCCGGGAGTCCTCGATGCGCACTTTGGTATTTCTTCTCGCAGCTCTTTCGGCGGTGTCCGTTGCGGCCGCCCAGTCGGTTCCCGCTGCCATCTTCAGCGATCCGCCAGCGAATGCAGCTCACCCCGCATCGATGACGGCGCTGCATGTTCCCAGCCACGGCGTGCTGATTAATGGCTTGGTCTATTCGCCTGCGGGCGCGGGGCCGCATCCCACGCTGGTGATTTGTCATGGGTTACCGGGAAACGAGAAAAACCTCGACCTGGCGCAAGCCGTTCGCCGCGCGGGATGGAATGCTGTGACGTTTAACTATCGCGGGTCGTGGGGATCGCCCGGTGTGTATCGGTTTGCGCAGAACCTTGAAGATGCCGACGCCGTGCTGGCGTATCTTCGCAATCCGGAGAATGCCGCGAAGCTCGGGATCGACACCAAACGCATTGCGCTTGCCGGGCACAGCATGGGTGGATGGGTTACGGCTCAGACCGCGGCGCACGATCACGACCTCATTGGCGCAATCCTGATCAGCGCTGCGGACATGGGCGCTTTGGGGACGCGGCCGCGAGAGAAAGTCGTCGCTACGATGGCCGACAACCGAGAGGCCCTGGCCGCTACGGCAGAGAGCATGGCCGATGAAGTGATCGCTAACGCCAAAGTATTTGCGTTTGCCCATGCGGAGGACGGTCTCGCCGGCACGCCGCTTCTTGTGCTCTCAGCCGACGATGGACTTGCACCCACGACAGATGGGCTGGTGAAGGCGGTGCAGGCCAAGGGGAACAAGAATGTAACCGCGATTCACGCGGCCACGGACCACGGCTGGTCAGATCACCGGATCTTCCTTGAGACAACGATCATCGATTGGCTGGGCGCTCTGAGGTAGCTCGCCGGTTGAAAATGCTTTAATGGTTGCGTGGCGAGTCTCGAGAATTTCCGTCTGGTTGTCTTTCGCGCCGTTGCGGAGCAGCTCAGCTTCCGCAAGGCTGCGGAGGAACTGTACCTTACCCAGCCCGCGGTGAGCCTCCAGATCAAGGCTCTTGAAGAAGACCTTGGCGTTCAACTCTTCGATCGTACGGGCGCGCAGATCACGCTCACTGAGGCCGGCGCCGTGCTTTTGCGCTACGCGGTGCAGGTGAATGCGCTGCTGGCTGAGGCCGAACATGAAATTGCCGCGGTGAGCGGAGATCATGCCGGACACCTGGCCCTGGGCGCTTCCACGACAATTGCGCAATATGTGCTGCCGCGCCTGATTGGCGAATTTCGCAAGCAGCACCCGCGCGTGCAGCTCACGCTCATCAGCGGCAATACGGAACAGATTGTGAGCGCCGTGGAGAAACAGAAAATCGCGCTCGGCTTCATTGAGGGTCCGCCTCGCAGCCGCGACGTCAAAGTGGAGCCTTTCCTCCTGGATGAGTTGGTTCTCATCGTGCCCGCCGCGCATGAATGGGCTGAGCGGACTTCCGTCTCCAGCGCTGAGATTCGGACGACGCCGCTGCTGATGCGTGAACGCGGCTCCGGGACACGGCAGGTGATCGAGATGGCGTTGGAGCGGCATGGCATGAAGCGCGGCTCGCTGCAGATCGTGATGGAACTCGATTCGACGGAAGCCATCAAGTCCGCCGTGGAAGCGGGACTGGGCGCGGGATTCATCTCGCGCTGGGCGATTGCGAAGGACCTGCGACTCGGAAACAGTTTCAAGATTGTCGAAGTGGAAGGGCTGCGCATCCGGCGGGATTTCCTGGTGACTTGTGCGGCCGGCCCTGAAGCCCACGGTCTGCAGGAGGAGTTCCGCCGCTTCCTCGTCTCACGTACCAGTGCGCAGAGAGGCACGCCTCGCGTCACTCAAGCGAAGGCCGTTGCGACCCATAACAAACGCAAATAGGACATCAGGACTTCTGCTTGGACGCGGCAGAGTTTCTTCGCCACACTTGATTCATGTCGAAGAAGCTGTTTTTTGTCGGGATGATCATCACTGCGAGCGGCTTTATTTCGCCGCCCATCGCATTGGCCATGGGGCTGGCTTACGGTTTCACTTTCCTGCATCCGTATCATGTGGAGAGCAAGCAACTGTCGAAGTTCCTGCTTCAGGCTTCGGTGGTTGGGCTCGGCTTCGGGATGGATCTGCAGCAAGTGCTTCATGCCGGGCGCTCTGGGTTTATTTACACCGCTGCCAGCATCAGCATTGCCATGTTCCTCGGCTGGGCGTTGGGTAAACTGTTCTCCGTTGAAAAGCGCGTCTCGTTCCTGATCTCCGTTGGGACCGCCATCTGTGGCGGCAGCGCGATTGCCGCGGTAGGTCCCATCACCGAAGCCACTGAAGAGCAGATGGCCGTTTCGTTAGGCACGGTCTTCGTGCTCAATTCCGTTGCGCTGCTTGCCTTTCCCGCGATCGGGACCATGCTTCACCTGACACAGACGCAGTTTGGCCTGTGGGCGGCGCTAGCCATCCACGACACCAGTTCGGTTGTAGGCGCGACGGCCAAGTTTGGCGCGGTGGCCTTGGCGGTGGGCACAACCGTGAAGCTGGCGCGCGCACTGTGGATCGTCCCCATGTCCATCGGTACGTCGCTGATGAGGAAAAGCAGTGCGCGGATCCAATGGCCATGGTTCATTCTGTTGTTCGGACTTGCGGCCGTCGCCAACACGTACGTTCATTCGCTGCAACCGGTGTATCCCATGCTGAAGCATCTGGGCGTGATCGGCCTGACGGTGACGCTATTTCTTATTGGAACAGGGCTCTCAATGAAAACACTGCGCGAGGTGGGCGTGCGGCCGCTGCTGCAGGGCGTGATTCTGTGGATCATCGTCGCAACCGCATCACTGGCACTCATCCGTGCGGGGTGGGTTCACCTGTAAGGGCGACGTGTTCGTGGCGCGGGCGAATTTCGATGAACAGGCCCTTGGCGTACGCGAGGGGCTTTCCTTCCGCGTCGAGAATCTTCGCTTCAGCCCAATGCTTGCGGCCTTCGCTGCGAACAACGTGGCCTTCCAGCCGGATCGGCGCGCGTGAAGGCACCGGGCGCTTGTAATCCACCTCCATGTGGCGGGTCATGCCGACAACTTTATGCGAGCGGACGGCCTTGCTCATGGTCTCGTCAAGCAACGTAGCGATGATGCCGCCATGCACGTAGCCCTGCGGCCCTTCAAAGGTGTCTGGGATTTGAGCCAGGCACACGACCGTGCCGTTGTCGGCGAGCAGGAACTCGAGATGAAGTCCAATTGGATTTGCCACGCCGCAGCCGAAGCAGCGATTTGACCCATATAGCCGTTCATCATTCTGAAAATAAAGCATTTATTGTTTCACTCCGGTTTTTCCAACTACTTACCGACCGTTGCAAACGTGGCACCTGATGACACGAGTTGCAGCCATGTACAGGATATTCCGTGTTTTTTGGACAGCAAACGGACACTAAGATTCATACCCCGAACGTCTTCCGTTGCTGCGTAAAATGGGTGCCATCTTAATTCCCTGGCGCTTTTTGTCGCTGCCTGTTGTCCCCGATGCGGTTCGACCAACGTACCCTTCTCGGCCATCGGCGCAATCTGGTTCCTGTACCTGCTGCACTACAACATGAGCATCGCCGTGTGGGTCGGCCTTATCGCGCTGCTCGGTGTAGATGCCGAGACCGCTGTCTTCATGCTTTTGTATCTCGACCTTGCTTACCATGAAGCGCTTAAGGCTGGTGGCATTCACTCTTGGGACGATCTGCGCGAAGCGATCGTCCACGGAGCCGTAAAACGCTTGCGTCCCAAAGTGATGACGGTTTCGTGCATGCTCTTCGGATTGCTCCCCATCATGTGGTCTACCGGGTCTGGAGCCGATGTCATGAAGCGCATTGCGGCGCCGATGCTCGGCGGAATTATTACTTCATTCCTCATGGAACTGGTTGTCTACCCGCCAATCTTCGCGATCTGGAAATGGAACTGGGAAGTCAAACCTGGTCTCAAACGTGACGCCCCTCAGGCCGCGGAGGCCGTGCATGTCTAATTGGCCGATATTGAGTCCGAGTCTACTGTTGCGGATTGGCCTGTTTGAAATCGCCCTTTGGGCAGGGCCTTCCTGTCTCTTGAGCCAGGGAGTCTCACTCCCTCAGCCGACCACTTCAATCACAACCCAACCCTTTGCCGAATTCGACGATTCGTTGACCAAAGCTGCGGATACGCTCCTCGTCTCCGCAGCCCAGATTCCTCGCCCCGAGCTTGTCAACACGGCCAGTGACAAAACATCGGCAACCGGTCTCGCCCTACAAGATGGGCACGGCCTCCGTATTTCCGGCGACCGTGCCCAAAGCGCAGCGGCGGTGCGCTTGAACCTGCTACGTCCCGCCGTCGAGCCCATCCTGAGAAATCGTGGCGTGCCTGCCGAACTGTCTGCGGTAATTCTTGTTGAAAGCGGAGGTCGCGTTGATGCTCTTTCTTCGAAAGGCGCACGCGGTCTTTGGCAACTGATGCCTGATACTGCCCGCCGCTATGGATTGCACGTGGACGAGATCCGGGATGATCGCCTCGACCTTTTCAAGGGTACGGATGCTGCAGCGCGATACCTTCACGACTTGTACGTGCAGTTCGGTGACTGGAAACTTGCGCTCGCCGCATACAACACCGGAGAGGGCAATGTTGCCTCCGCAATCCTGAAGGCGCATACCCAGGAATTCGTTCAATTGACGAACCTTCGAATGCTGTCGCGCGAAACCAGGAACTATGTTCCTCGCGTCCTGGCAACAGCCCAGTTTTTCGGACACTCTCCAATCCTTGGAGATAGCCGAGGTGTTGTCAATGCAACAACAGTCTTCGCCATCAGTACTCCGTGAGGGCACCTAAATGAGCAATTCTCAGAATCTGTCCAGAAACTAGC
>PLXP01000006.1 GCA_003151435.1 Acidobacteriaceae bacterium | reverse complement strand
CTTGGAAATCGATGAAGCCGATTCCCACATTTCCACCGCCACGACGACGACGGGGATGAATCTAATCCTCAAACCCGGCCGGTTAAGAGATACGCATTCTGAGGGCAAGGTCAATTAGTTGATGCGGTCCATTATGCACTTTTGCTGAAGATTATGCAGTGATGATTCCATTTGTGGAGACCCATTCACCTGCTCCCTCTGGGCTAGAAGCCTATGAGAGTCCCAGGGTGCCATTCGAAGAAGTACAAACTATAAGTAGCAGTGGGCCACAGCCACCGGCTTGGGACGAGTACCAACGTTCAGCGATTTGACTGGTCAGAAACCTTTACCTTTTGGGCTAGCAAGAATCGGCGTCAATGACAGCTGAAAATAAGCGGGTTATGCGGGCGGATATTTAAACCCTTGTGGACCAGCCGCATTCAGTGGCCCAAGGCTCGTTCTGAATTCAATCACGCCGAAGGAGTGTGTCTACCAGGAAGTGCCAACCAGTCCAGCAAATGCGGAGAGTTCGTCAGTTGAGGCAGCACGCAGCACACCTTCTCTCGAACATCCCACGAAGAAGAAGTTCGATCCTGCACCGAGAGCACCGAGGTAGGTGGAATCTTGATAGAAAATTACGTTCGTTTGTGGCGCAGGCATGGTGTACGGCGTCGGCCTTGGAACATGAACGGCGAGCGTTCCAGGGTCAACCCCGTATGTTCCTTCTGCCGAAAAGCATGCTTCTGGCAAGTTGTATACATGAATACAAAGGAGAAGCAGGAAAACAAGATAATCGTCCATTTGGTGGTTGATTATCATCCGCACTACGGCTGTAAAAGACCTATGGTCTATTTTCTAGTCAACGAAGTAGCCAATGTCGGTCAAGACGCCATCACTCAGCTCTACCCCCAACAGTTGCGCGCCAATCAGCTTCCCTAGTTTGCTTTCAAAACGTTTGAGGGCTCCGACTGGCAGATTGGTTTCATCCCTAAGCAACTGCATCAGGGTCGTACCGTCAATTTGAAGCCGGTAGTCTCCGCCAAATGAGGGGTATGAGGGCGAGAGTGTAAGCGAGATCGGAATCGGTTCCTTCGCTTCCAGGGAGACGCCCATAGGGTCGGTAATGAGATTCATTCGCATGCGGAATAGTGCCACTCTTTTTCATTTGCAAATGTGATTTAAATCACTCATGGCATCGCCGAATTTCAAGGCTTCCTTTTCAGGCCCAACGGAAGATGATATGCGATCGAGTGCCTTACATCACCGAAGCACAATGCACGATAGGAGAAACCGCTCTTGTCAACCTAGTTCAGAGGGCAAGCATAAACGCCTTCCTGGAGCCGGGGACACGGAGCAGCAGTGGAAAGGGGAAGCCGCAGCTAGCTTTAGTGCAGGGATCACAAGTAGCCGCACGCCTCCCTCCGACGTCGGCTACTGATCCCCGTTGTCCGAATCGGCACAGCCTGTCAGCGGCTTCAGGGAGAGAGTTCGGTTGCCCGTGAACTTGAACTAGTGATTTTTCATCTCAATGTTTGGGCGGTTCTGGTCCGCATCATATCCCGCCGGCGCCCGCAACAGCGCTGCAATCCACGGGCCCGATCTTGAGGGGGCGTTGGAGTGGGCGTGACCCATCCGAACCCCCTGGCCGTAGAAATCAATCTGTCGCGCTGTCATCGGTTTCAATGCGACCTTGTATCTGGGCGTTTATCTTTGCTTCCAATGCTCGCCCAGCCTCACAATTGTGGGTGCTTGTACCAGCGATAAGGTTTGACTCGGTGCGAATCGAGTGGCCGCAAAGTAAGCAGAACCCTACGCTCTCTTCGGGAGAATCTGACCAGGCCATTAACATCTCGTCGAGGTTCTCTGGAATTTGGACTGGTACCCAATCTTCGTGCATGGATGCTCCTTCCGGTGCTCAAAATCCTCAGTTATGAATGGTCGGAATTGTCAGGCGGTCATGCGTAACATCGGCATTCAGTGCCGTGACATCCGGAACACGAGAGGAGGATTACTCATCTCAAAACCCGCACCTGGAAGCGCGGCGTTTACGAACAGGGTGTCCGGCGTATTCAAGGTGCCGTAGCCAGCATGCACATGCCCGAAAACATGGAGAATCGGCTTTATCCGGCGCACCGCATCGAGGAGCTGGCGGCATCCTGCGTGATATTCCGAACCGGGAGCTTGGTCGAGGATGCCGTAGGGAGGGCCATGGGTGACAAGGACATCTGCGTCGGACGGGATTCTGGAATAAAGCTCTGCTCGATCACGATCGAATGCAATCCCAAAGGCTTCGCCAAACAGCGGGGTTACTGGCGAGCCCCAAATCTTTAGCCCCATGATCTCCACCCCTTGATTGATCAAGAGAATTGCATTGGAGATGAGTTGGCGGCGAGATACATCCTCGACGACGAAGTCATGATTTCCTGGGATGACGATGCGAAAGGGATGAGGTAGTTCCCCGAGCCAATCATTAAAATCTATGAGGTTCTCTGCATTCCTGCTGTCCATGGTGAAATCTCCGGCATGAATTAACAAATCGCCGTTTGGCACTTCGACCTCTCTATGCGATGCGTGCGTGTCGGACACCAGCACGATGGTGAGGCTGTCGGGGCTTCGCCTTGCAGGGGAATGTCTGGTTCGCACGCTCATTTGTTCGTCTCTATATTTTGTGCAGGTTGATGAGGCAGCTTTAGATGTCGTTCTCGTCATCGTCCAATTTCTCCATGCACTTGACACATCGATAATGGCCGTCTGTGCGGAAGTCCGTCTCGTTGATCCCGAGATGCATTATTTTCATGATCCGCTTGATCATAGGCTGCCTCCTCAGGATGCAGCGATCGGCGTAAATCGTGAATCGCTCGGTCTTGGTATTAAACACAACTCGGCCACGAGGGTATTCCTCATACTCCGAGTGCGGTGACACGGTTCCAATCTGTTGGAGGTGAGCCCAGTGGTCGATGTGGCTCTGAGGGTGCGTCAAGCACTCACCATATTCTTCGGCCTTGCTCAGGGGACCTGTATCACAGAGCAGTCGGTTCCCTACCAACCAAAAGATGCCCACCCGTCTTTGGACCACTCGCACCGTTTTGAAGGGATGCTCTTTTCGCCATTGCCTTAACTCTTCTTCTCTGTCCTCAAACCTCTGGCGTGCCCTTTGTCCGGTCTTCGTGTCGAGAAAGTTCCACCGAACATCCCTCTGAAATTGCGGACAACCCTGATGTTCAAACGTCAACAGCCCTGACCGTGGACTTGCTGGATCGGCGCACACCCCCCAATCCGAACCTCGCTTTCCCGCAAGCAGGTGGTACCAGCGACACCCGCATGAACAATCGCCCAAATCCCTGCGCTCCATCTTGCCGTATGGTGCGTAGTCGGTCGGCAGCTCCTTCAAAACTTGAAAGAGCTGCTCGTGGGTCTGGTAGCCGGGCATCACTTTCAATTCGTCAGCATCTTGTCGGTCCGGCAGGGCGCGAACACCTTTTGTGCTCATTACCTTCTTAGTTTCCTTGGGCGTTTTCATATGCCTCCAACTTGGTGCAGTGAGATTACGGTATCGATTGCGCTCGGCTCTTTCCGGGGCCCCGCCTTTAAACTGTTCGATCCAACCCGTCCTCTCGGGTTCCTATTCTGGCTCATCCAATAACCCAGCATCTTTAAACATGTGGTAAAGTACAGGCGGGCCGCAGTCCTCATCCTTCAGTTCTTGGAAGACCTGGCAGGCAGCCATGCCATTCGAGTTGTGCGCCTTCACTTCTTCTGCAGAATAAAAATCACAGTTACACCATAGGCAGAAGCCAACAGTTCGATTTCCTTTTTCATCCGTGAACATCGACGACTGTTCAGCATCTTCCGGACGGGGTCCTATCGTATACCCAGGCTCGTATCCCATTGCTCGCATCTGTTCGTCTCGATGTTCTGGACAGGAGATCAATTCGATGGAACACGCGCTGTGGTCACCTTCTTCCATAGGGACACCGTGGTCCATACACATGCAAACGGATGCCTCCGGCGCGAAGAGACGTACCGCCGTACCTTCACATTCCCATTCGTGTCCAGCAAATTCGCAAAAATGGCGATGACTCATCGTCTTTCCCTTCCTCGATTAGTTCCTTGCCTGCAGCCGAGCCATCAAAGCCCGTTCGATCGGTTCATAGAAGCTGATAAAGTCTTCCAAAGGGTCCTGAATGACCTGACCATCCTCTATGTAATAGCCGGGATCGTCAGCATTGAGTGTGGAAGGATCGATCAAGATAAGCTTTTCCGCCCGGGCCTTCCAGTTCTCATCCCCTACCACCGGAACCCGATAGTAAATGGTGTTCAAGCGGTCTACACACTTTGGATCACCGTGGCCGATCGTCAGAAAGCCTGTCTCCTCGGAGTCATGCGGATCACTGGCAATCCACCATCGCCTCCCGTCGATGCTTAATTCTTTGAGAACCTCACGGAGGGTCTGCAGGTTCACCACAAAACCAATGCCCACTTCGCTGAAGTCCGCTCTCATTTCAACTCCTCTCTCAGCGTATTCGCCGTGACAACGGGCGGAATCAGACGCGCCACATTTTGCGCTTGTGCCTGGTGAACGAAGCGAACAACGCTCGCCCGCGACAACCCATACCGCTTTGCAACCTGCGTCAACGACACCCCCGAGAGACGATCGCGGACCAAAGCCGCGTGATCAACATCGAGTGGTGCTCGGCCAATGCGGCGGCCATCGAGTTTAGCCCTGCGCATTCCAGCCTTGACTCTCTCGACGATCAGACTTCGTTCCAGCTCGGCAATCGCACTGATGATAACGGTGACCGCTCTGCCCAATGGCCCATCCGTATCAATGGCCTCGCGCTGGGAAACAAAACGTATGTCCAAACCGTTGAGTTCGTCAAGGACGTCGAGGAAGTGCTTCGTGCTTCGCGCAAGACGGTCACATGACCACACCAACACAACATCGAATGGATGCCTACGTGCCTCATGCAACAGTTTGTCGAGAGCAGGTCTCCTTGCCTTGGTGCCGCTTATGCCCTGGTCTACATACTCTCTTACAATCTCGTAGCCGCGTTGCTTAGCGAAGGCTCTGAGTTCAACCCCCTGGTTCTCCGGGTGCTGGTCGACAGTTGACACACGCATGTAAATAGCAGCTCGAATCATGTGAGTCCCTCAGTGCTGGATTCCGCTTTGTATCGCTAAGCCGCCGATGCACCGCACTTGCACCACCCCAAATCCTGAGAGGGTGCCCGATAATGTAAATCTGGTGCTTCGGCGGCTGGATGTCATGGCTGTTTACAACGCGGGCCAGATGGCTACTTTCGGAAGAGCAAGCCAACATCTGCGGTGTTCCGGCTCACGAGGGTGCCGGAGGCATCTCGGGTGGTGTTAAATTTGCTGTTGGCGCTGCCGATGATCCTTCCATCACTATCACGGGCTACAGTGATTTGGTTCTCGGTGTCGATGGTGCGGCTGCCGATGACTCGGTTCGTCCCATTTCGGATGTATTCTATCTTCAACATTTGTGCATCTCCTCAGTGGCGGGCTTCCCGCCCTATATCCTTAACCTAGGTAGCTGAGAGGAGATTGTGTAGTTGAGTCAGCTATTTCTTTTGGGGTCGATGATGAACCGCTTTGGTCTTCCCTTCGTCAATAAATTTGCCCCCGCGACGCCGAAGCGAGCCGAATCCAAAAGGCAAGATACCATCTTTTCCTTGGAGTGTCCCGGGACAGGAACAATCGGCAACCATAATCGCAGTTAAAATGTGAGGAACCAATGTCATCGAATGAAACCGGTGCACCGCGCCAGCACGCGTCCACGAGGCCATCGTTGCAGCAACTGCCCGAACCTAGTCATGCAGAGCGCGTCCGCACTCTTTTCTCGCTAGCGTCGGTTGGCACCCTGTCGACACTATCCAAGAAACATCCGGGGTTTCCGTTCGGTTCTCTGATGCCTTTTTCGCTTGATCCTGCCGGCAGGCCCATCTTCCTGATCAGCAATATGGCCATGCATACCCAAAACCTCAAGGATGACCCGCGATGCAGCCTGTTTGTCGGCCAAGGCCCCGCAGATGGCGATCCGCTTGGGGCTGCTAGAGCCACCCTGATTGGCCATGCCGAACCAGCGCAGGAGAATGAAGCCGCATCGGTTCGCGAAATGTATCTGGCTCGTCACGAAAATAGCCGCTATTGGGTTGACTTCTCCGACTTCAGCTTCTTCCGGCTACGGCCAATCGACGTCTACTATGTTGGCGGATTTGGCGTGATGGGATGGGTCGAGTCAGGAGACTATGAGCGTGCAATCCCTGACCCGCTGGCAGAGGTGGCATCCGACATCCTTGCGCACATGAACGCTGACCACGTTGATTCCATGATTCTCTTGGCGCGGACGAATGCACGACTTGAAGCCACCGAAGCGACCATGACCTCGGTCGATCGCATGGGCTTTCATCTTCGATTGAAGACAAGTGAAGGATACAAAGGTATTCGCATCAACTTCCCTCATTTGGTAGCGACATCGCAGGAAACACGACAGGCGTTCATTGAGATGGTCCAGCTGGCTAGGCAATAGGATGACTCCAACACGACCATCGACCATCCATGTTAGCTCTTGGATGCGAGGGATCGATTCTTACGGAGGCGCAAGTTGACTTGGTCAAGAGCCGATATAAGCCCGCCGCGACTAGGTGACCCCTAGCTTTACGAAGAAGCCTGAGGCCACATCCTCAACACCAATGGCTCCGAAGCTCTTCCAGTGGCTGCTGATTCCTTCGGGAAAAGCGCTCGGCGAACTGCGCAGCATATCCACGCGCTCCTGCCATCTGGAAGGGCCTCCAAGCACAACTGTTCAGAGTCGAAGTCGTGACATCCTCTGCAACATTCCACGCGCACATTTTTGAAATCCTCGCAGGTTTGGATGAAGCCGTCTGGAAGTCCTGCCCGGAGGGTTTCGGTCACATGAGCCCTGTACGCCTCACTACAAGCAACTCCTCCATCTTTGCCATCAGGAAGGTCACGCAATACCTGGCTCATGATCTCTGCTTTGTGCTTCATTTTCTGATCCCCGTTCAACCGTCGGAAGGCCCGTCCCAAATGTGTTTTCGTGTGAGTAGTATTCGTTGTGCTCCGTTAACTTCGCAGAAGCATTTAGCGGTTTCAGCCAGGACATGCCCTTGGGGGAGGCTGTAGCCTTCCCTACACATCTAATCTAATGAGTCAGGAACGGTTTATGGAATTGAACCCATAGTGACTATTGGTCCGTTCGTTCCTGCATGTGAGGCGCACGAAGGCCACCCACGTTCGCCATGAATTTTGAACGAATGTTTCCGATTGAGTGGACAATCCATCTCAGCCCCGGGATGCGAGGGATCGATTCTTGCGGAGGCGCAAGTTGATGGCCTTCATGGAAAACACTTCTGCATTGAACTTGTCGCCAGCCCATGCGCGCATGTGTTCGAATTCCTCGTGCTGCGGGTCCGTGAGGATATCCAGCAGATCGACATACCCCGACACGCCACCAGAGTCTTCCGGCGGGCAGCTCCTGGCTCCGTCGACGAGGCGGGGATACTCGATTTCCTCGACAGCTTCAATCACACTTTCCAGTTCGACTGCGTGCTGCCAGCAATCACCGAAATCGTACTGATAGCGAATCTGCGCCCCGGGAGTTGGCAGAACTTCGGAGAGACGAACCTTGCCTTCCGGGACGACATCGCCCGGCTCATCGTAGGTTGGGTCCGGAACGCCGTATCTCTGTAATCCCACGAGGAATTCGTGCAAATGGGAGTTCTCCCACCCCATCACAATCTGCAGAATACGATGAAACTGTCGAAGAGTCGTTTGACCAGAAAGTTCGATGCGCCTCCAAATTGGGGGCTCGATATCGAGGAGTGAGACGCGGACGCGATAGATAGTCATGGACGTTCTCAGAGAGTGAGCTTGATTTTTTGAGGCCGCATTCGAAGATATCACAAAGTACCGTAAGCCTTGCGTCACCCCGATCGTTCCTCGGCTTCGTCGGAATTGCCGAAAACCTCCTCTCGAATAATACGTTCGGTAGCCTCATTCAGATAGTCATGGAGCGCCCTCTCGATCTGAAGATATTCGGGCCAGAGCGTATTGTTGATAAATGACCTTGGAGCCCGCAAGACGACGGTCGTGTGGCGCTGGCGCGGATATCTGTAAGGCTTCAAGCCATAGCGACGGCATAACGCGGTGAACAGGCGCCTATTCCACTGGTCAACGAGCTTGAATTGCGTTTCTACGGATTTTTCCACTTGCTCAGCGGCAGCGAGCGCCTTTCGTACCCTATCGATTGCTGCCGCTGCCGCATCACGTTCCCCTGCGGTAGTGGCGCCCTCAAAGAGCGCGGAAATCTTACGGAGTTTCTGGCGGAGTTCCTGTTCGGTGGTCATGGGTTTTGTAAACTCGCGAAGCTAACATTGAAAATGGTTGCCCTGGGCTCGACTTCCTCGCCGGTATCTAAAACCTACCATCCCGAATCCACGCGCTGACGTCAAGCTCGACCGAAAACGGCGTTTGCGGGCTCCTCCGGAACCTTTCGCCGAGTTGGTACGCTTTCAATTCGAGCGGTATGCCATCATACCCACCGCCCGTGAAAAATCCGCGAACGTAGAGTTCGGCGAATCGACGGATGCCTAGCTGTCTATATTGCTCCACATGAACCAGCTCGTGGAAGAGCAGACCGGTCGTCACAGGTTGATGGCTGACGACCACATCGCCAAACGTGATGGCCGCCATCTGCGAAAAGTCAGGCAGGCTCTTAAATCCCATTTCTCGCAGCAAGCTATAGAACGGCGGATTTTCGACCCGCGTCACTCCGAGAACAAGAAGCCGCGTTGTATCGAGTACGTCCTTCCTGAAGAATCCCTGCAGAAGGCGTATCTGCGCAGAGCTTAGATTGAGCGCATGCGATTCCGCCTCATGCCGCTGCGCCGAGATGTAGTCAGCTACGAGGCCGGAAACCTGGCCCAAGGTCGGCTGCGACTTTTCAAATTCAAGGTAAAAACAGGCAGGTCTTTGGCGTTGCCAAGCGGTTCTTTTTGAGCTGATCACCGAGGCTCTTCCGCATCATTAGTTTTTTGGATGACCCCAATCGCCGAGTGTACGGCCGGTGTCTTGATGCTAGGCGACCGCTACAGAGGGCCGCTGTAGACTGAGGTTACCGATGGAAACAAGCGAATCCAGAACCGTTGCGATCCTTGCCGAAAAGCCTTCAGTCGCGCAAGACATTGCCCGTGTCCTCGGAGCCAACGTGCGAGGCAAAGGCTATCTCCAAGGGAACGGCTATGTTGTCACCTGGGCGATTGGACACCTGGTTTCCCTGGCTCAACCTCACGAGATCAACCCTGAATGGCGGCAATGGCGCTTCGACCAACTGCCGATCCTGCCCATAGAGTGGCCACTGGTTGTCTACGAGAAAACCAAAGACCAGTTCGAAGTGGTGCGAAAAATCCTGACGTCCGGACGTGTGTCGCGGATCGTTTGCGCAACGGACGCTGGGCGAGAGGGAGAACTGATCTTCCGTTACATCTACGAGGCGGCCGGGTGCAAAAAGCCCTTCAGCCGACTCTGGATTTCCTCATTGACTCCGGACGCCATCCGCAACGGATTCGACAAGCTTCGGCCAGGGAGCGAGTATGATCGATTGGCTAACGCCGCCAGTGGAAGAAGCAGAGCTGATTGGCTTGTCGGCATGAATCTGTCGCGGGCCTATTCGATTGTCTACAATGAGGAGCTTTCCGTCGGGCGGGTGCAGACGCCGACTTTGGCCATGATTGTTGATCGCGAATTGACTCTCCGTAGCTTCGTCCCCGAAGACTACATGGAGGTCGTTGCCACATTTCAAGGACGAGAGAATTCAGACAAGGAAAGCTATCAAGGAACCTGGTTCCGTTTCCAAGCGAAGCTGGGCAACGACAAAGACGCCCTGGCAAGGACATCTCGATTGCCTGCCGATGGTGAGGAAGCCAACCGCATCGTGCTGCGCGGTCGAACAGGGGAAGCGGTCGTCGAGTCACTTACTTCCGAAACGAAGCGGATGCAGCCGCCCCTGCTCTACGACCTTACAGAACTTCAGCGGCATGCCAATCGTTTGTTCAGCTTTAGCGCGCAACAGACCCTCGACCTCGCCCAGGCCCTGTATGAGCGGCACAAGCTCATCAGCTACCCGAGGACGGATAGCCGTCATCTTTCCGCCGATGTTGCCACTACGGTTCCAGGGATTCTCGCTGCGATTTCGAGAAGTTACATGACGCAGTTGGCTCCTGGCACAGGTGAGGGCCCCTTGAGCAAGAGGTTTGTAGACGACAGCAAGGTGAGCGACCACCACGCCATCATCCCCACGGCTGTTTCTCCTGAGAAGGTCCACCTTGCGGAGGAAGAGCGCAAGATTTACGGTCTGATCTGTCGCCGCTTCCTCATGATGTGGCATGACGATTACCTCCAGGCGGTGACGACCGCGATTACGGCGATCACGAATGGATCGATTATGGACCGCTATCGAACCACGGGAACCCTAGTGCAACAGATGGGTTGGAAGGTGCTCGATATCGGGGCGGCAGGGCGACGGCGAGATACGAGAGGCAGTGGTGAGGAGGAGACCCTGGAGCAGGTCCTTCCGGTAACGCTTGCAAAAGGACAGCTTCAGGCCGTCCGAGATATCGAAGCCAGGAAGAAGAAAACCCGGCCCTCAAAGCGATTCACCGAGGGCACACTCTTGACTGCGATGCAGACGGCGGGCCAAAGCCTGGATGAGAGAGAACTGTCCGAAGCGATGAAGGAGACGGGGCTGGGCACGCCCGCAACACGGGCAGCAACGATCGAAGTGTTGTTGAAGCGAGGTTTCATCGCCCGCGTGGGGAAGAACCTGGAGGCAACAGAAAAGGGTATCCATCTCATCGAGGTGGTTCATCCTGAAGTGAAGAGTCCCGCAATGACCGGCCAGTGGGAAGCATTTCTCAAGAAGATTCAGCAAGGCGAAGCCCGGCTGGAGCCATTTTTGGACGGCATCAGCCAATACGTCCGCTCCGTAGTAAGCAAGGTTGGACAGGCATCGCCGGTGCGGCGAACCTCGGTCCCAGAAACCTCAGAGAAATCCGATTCTCCTGACCCCACAAGCTCAGCGAAGATTCCAACTTTCACAACTCTCACCGAGCTTCTGCAGAAGGCATTCGGCTTCTCTAAGTTCCGACCCAACCAGGAAGCCGTCTGCGAAGCGGTCACAGCGGGGCACGACGCACTGCTCGTCATGCCGACCGGCTCGGGCAAGTCGCTTTGCTACCAATTGCCAGGGTTGGCACGAGGTGGAACGACTCTGGTAGTTAGTCCACTCATCGCATTGATGGATGATCAGGTTCATAAGCTCAAGGAGCGAGGCCTCGCGGTCGAGTGCATCCATTCGGGCCGCGATCGCGAGACATCCCGCCGCGTCTGTTCCGAATATCTAAGTGGTAAGCTGCAGTTCCTCTTCATTGCGCCTGAGAGACTTCGGGTGGCAGGCTTCCCCGAAATGTTGGCCAAGCGCAAACCATCGCTGATCGCGATCGACGAGGCGCACTGCATATCGCAATGGGGCCATGATTTTCGCCCTGACTATCGAATGCTCGGCCAGTATCTGCCAAGCCTTCGCCCTGCCCCGGTGTTGGCACTCACGGCAACAGCGACGCCCTTGGTCCAGAAAGACATTGCGACGCAGCTCGGCCTAATCGAGCCCACGCACTTCATACATGGTTTTCGCCGTGAAAACATCGGTATCGAGATTGTCGAAGCTCTACCGTCACAGCGCCCTTCGCTCGCACGAGAGATATTGAGCGACCCCAATCACCGGCCAGCGATCGTGTATGCTCCGACCCGCAAGCAAGCGGAGAATCTGGCGGAAGAATGGGCTGGCGAGTTCAGCGTGGCCAGCTACCATGCCGGGCTGGACGCCGAGAGGCGGCGACGTGTTCAGGAAGGATTCATGGCAGGAAAGCTGGATGTCATGGTAGCAACCATCGCATTCGGCATGGGTATCGATAAGCCGGATGTGCGAACCGTGATTCACACCGCGCTTCCGGGCAGTCTTGAAGGGTATTACCAGGAGATTGGCCGCGCTGGGCGTGACGGAAATCCGAGTCGCGCCATCCTCATGCATTCCTACGGAGACCGGCATACCCACGATTTCTTCTTCAGTCGGGATTATCCAGATGTTGCGTTGATGGATCGAGTGTTTACAAATCTTCACGCAAAACCCGAACCCAAAGAAGGGCTCCGCCGAACCTTGGCCATCGAGGAAGAACTCTTCGACAAAATCATCGAGAAACTTTGGATTCATAAAGGTGCGGTCGTGGACTTCGCGGAGAATGTGAGCCAGGGTGAGGGGGCATGGCGAGCGTCCTACATCACCCAGGGAGAGCAAAAGCGGGCCCAGATCGATCAGGTGATCCGCTTCGCGGAGAACAATCAGTGCCGTATGATGTCGCTGGTTCGTCATTTTGGCGATCGGTCGGACAGCGCTACCAGTTGTGGCGCATGCGATTTCTGTGCTCCTGCCAAGTGCGTTGCTCAGAGGTTTCGAACCGCAACGGATGTTGAGCGAGGGGCCCTCTATCGAGTGTTGAGCGCGATGCAGTCGATCCGCACAAGATCGACGGGCAAGCTGTATGCAGAACTATACCCGGAAAAAGAAATCAGCCGAGACAACTTCGAGGAGATTTTGGGGGCAATGGCCCGGGCAGAACTCTTGAGCTTCGCGGATGCCGTGTTCGAAATGGAAGGCAAACAGATTCCATACCGCACTGTCAGCCTTACACCATCCGGACGGGCGACCAACGAGACTACGCCGGTTCTGTTCGTCATGAAGGATGCAGTACGCCCAGCTTCCAAACGCAAGCCCTTGAAGAAGTCGCGGAAAACTAAGGGGTCTCCATCAGCCATCGCTCGAACGCAATCTGGGAAAACAGAAAAGGCAACGTCCGTGTCAGGTTCAGAACCGCGTCGCATAGAGCAAGCGTTGCGCGCATGGCGCTTAAGTGAGGCCAAGCGCAGGAGGGTTCCGGCGTTTAGGATTTTCGGTGATCGAGCGCTGTTAAGCATCGCTACGACCGCCCCAGCGAATGAAGGGGCGTTACTGGCTGTGCCGGGCATCGGGCTCGGTATTGTAAAGAAATATGGATCGCACATCTTGCGTCTGATTTCGCCTTCACGCTGATATTTTTGTTTCGATGGGAGGCGGTCCAGAAGGGCTCAGGAGATGCACAGTTAACCCGTTCATTTTCAGCCGCAAGTTCTGCCTGATAAAGACGGTCCGCAAACTAAAGGTTCTTGACCATCCCGACGAGTATTCCTTAACCGGAGAACATATTGCGAC
>PLXP01000065.1 GCA_003151435.1 Acidobacteriaceae bacterium | reverse complement strand
CCTTAGTCGCGCGCAGCATCTGCGATTGTTGTGACAAATACGGGATCATCTTCTGGTTTCCAGGAACTGCGGTGCAGGGAATGGTGGCCAGAGACGCTACTGCATTGGCGTCCAAATCTGCGATTTGCCTGGGAAATTCGCAATCTCGTTCAGAAAGTTGCCCCCAAAGTTGCCCCAATCGATATCGCCCTTCTCGCGTCCATAACAGTCACGTCTGCGCTGTCGACTCTCGTTCTCTTCTTGAATCATGTTCTCGCCGTGAAAGACCGGGGGCAAATTGCAACTCTAACACTTTAAAGGCAGCGAAGTGCATCGGAACACATCGCAACGACCCTAACAACCCATTTAGTGGTCCCGAAGTGGTCCCAGGAAACACTGGGCGAGGTGGATGCGGGAGCCTTTGTGAACCTCGTCAGAACGAACAGGAGACACCCTATCGTCGCCGCTTCGGCCACTGCCTTCTAGTCTCGGGTCAGCTCTTTTACCCCTACACTTCGGTCGTGAAAGGGCCTCACCGTTGAACAACATTAATGCATTGCCGAGAACCAGAGCGCATCGGAACGAATCCAAGCGACATCAACAAACAACTTAAGTGCTCCGCAACTGTCCGCAATCAAGATACTCCAGAATGTGTGTCTCATACGGCGCGAATCATTACCTCGATTTCGGTTCTTGCCGGCCGTAAGGAGCCTCGGGAGGGCGATTCGTGAACCCATCGGAAGTTCCGAGAGCTCCTCGTACCTGGGAGCCTTGGCACGCGGGCAGCCAATGTGCCCGCCGTCTATCGCGTGCCGTCGCAACCTGCCCCCGCGACCGCTAACGGCGCGGTAAATTTGTCGCGTGTCAGCATGCCGGCGGGGATGTCTCCTGATCTTGTTCCGTCCCGCAAGAGCGCCGCTTCTGCGGCTGTCGGACGGCAACTATTCGAAGAGCGGGGCTGCTTTGCATGCCATGGCAAAGAGGGGACTGGCGGTGCAATCGCTCCCGCACTCGCCCCACTCCTCGCGAAGGTTAGCGATCCGCAACTGATTGGGCTTCTTGAAAATCCGAGTCCTAAAATGAAGGCCGGAGGAATGCCTCCAGTGGCGGCAACGCCGGAACAGATCGGCGCTCTCGTCGCTTATCTACGCAGCCTGCGCATGCCTGAACCTCCGCGCTCACCGATTGCGCGGAACTGTCGCCGCACCGGCTTTAGCAGGAACCGCCTCGCAACTCTCTGAGGAATCACTGGAGAAACTGTTGCGCCATCACTCGATCCGGATGCAGAGAGGCGGGATGCCGCTCACGGACTTCAGCCCGAAGGACATGAAGGCCATTGTCGCCTGCATCCGCTCCATGTCGCCGGCCGATACCGCCGAGCACCTGGCCGTCGCACGTTCCACGCAGCACTGAGCTGCCTGTCTGCCTCGGGTTCTCGAGCTCGTGTGAATGGCTGAACCCGAGGCGCGGTGGCGCCTTGGTCGCATCATCCAGAACATCGGACGAGTGGACAAGTCTCTTGCGCCCTGGATCTTCTGAAGGTCACTCAACAGGCTGCGGCTGTACCTACGGATCTCATTCAAAGTGCGAAATTTGCCACAGTCGCCCCCGGTGATATATCACCGTGAGAGCAAAGGGGCGCATGTTTAATGGGTAACGCTTCACTCGTGCCGGTGATCTTGACCGGGATCGCGTGGCCACTGTTCCTAACCGCATCCACGATCCACGCCGCGGTTCCCCGCTCGAGCAGCGTCTCACACCTGGCAACTCCTACTCATCTTCGTTGTGCCGGCATATCGGAGCCGCTCGCCGTTGCTGATGCGCGTCCCAGTTATTCGTGGAGCGTAGTGGCTTCGTCGCCTGCTCTCCACGCTGTGCGCCAGTCAAGTTATCAAGTGCGGATTGCACGTGGCAGAGGCCATCTGATTGCAGATCGGCGACTCCTTTGGGACAGCGGCAAAGTGCACGGAGACGCTACCGTCGTTTCAGGACAGACCTACTCCGGACCGCCGTTTGAGCCGCAGCATGACTATGTCTGGCAAGTCCGCGTATGGGATGAAAACGATCACCCCGGAGCGTGGAGCCTTCCTGCGCACTGGACGCAAGCGCCGCTGTGGCAGGCGCAATGGATAGCCGCCGCCGCCGATGCCGACGCGGATGGAAAGTCCCTGCCGCTATTGCGCCGGAACTTTGCAGTCCCGGGGGCGATTGCCCGAGCAGTGTTGCACATTTCAGGACTGGGGCAATACGAAGTCCGCATCAATGGGGCGAAAGTCGGAAACAACGAGTTGACTCCAGGTTGGAGCGACTATCGCAAGACTGTTTTCTACGACAGCTATGACGTCACTTCGATGCTGCGTCAGGGCGCCAATGCGATCGGCATCATGCTGGCTAATGGCATGTACCACGTACCCGAAACGCCGCGGCGGTATAACAAGTTTACCGGCAGCTTTGGGCCTCTCAAATGCATCGTGCAGATTCGCGTCGAGCTGGCCAACGGCAATGCCATCAGTTTTGTTAGCGATGGGACCTGGAAGACGCATGCCGGGCCAATTACTTTCTCCTCAACCTATGGAGGCGAGGACTACGACGCACGGCGCGAAGTCGCGGGATGGGATCTCGCAGATTTCGATGACGCTCAATGGCAGCCGGCCATCGTGGCGCCTGGGCCGGGCGGCGACCTCCGCCCGGCTTTAGCGCCTCCGATCAAGGTGATGCGCACCTATACCACCGTCCATCGCAGCGAGCCAAAATCGGGCGTGCAGGTTTATGACCTGGGCCAAAACTTCGCCGGGTGGCCGGACATCAAGATCATCGGGCCCGCCGGGGCCACGGTCAGGCTCACGCCGGGAGAGCTTTTGAATGCCGACGGTACTGTCTCGCAGCGCAGTTCCGGTGGACCGCAATGGTTCTCCTACACGCTCAAGGGATCCGGTCCGGAACATTGGCATCCACGATTCAGCTACTACGGGTTTCGCTATGTCCAAGTCGAGAGTGCGGACCCTCACGGAAGTTCCCTATCCGCGAAACCACGCATCATTGAAATGCGAGGCGAAGCGGTGCACACTTCTTCCTCGGCCATTGGAAGCTTCGCCTCGTCGGATGATTTACTCAATCGCATTCACATGCTGATTGTGCGCGCGATCGAGAACAATGCCGAGAGTCTTCTCACCGATTGTCCGCATCGCGAGAAGCTGGGATGGCTAGAAGAAACCCATTTGCTCGCGCCGTCATTGCTGTATGACTTCGACTTGAGCGGCCTCTATGCGGCCACGGCGCGCAATATCGCCGATGCGCAGCAACAGGGCGGCCCACAGGCCGGCCGGGTTCCGGAAATTGCTCCCCAGTATGTTCTCTTCGAACCGAAATGGGGAATCTTTGACGACTCACCGGAGTGGGGCAGCGCCGCGGTGCTGGCTCCCTGGTATGTGTTCGAGCGCGATGGCGACCAGGGTGCGCTCGTATCGCACCTCGACGTCATGCAGCGCTACGTTGACTATCTTTCAAGCCGGGCGCATGACGACATCGTCAGTTATGGCCTCGGAGATTGGTACGATATCGGCCCCGGCGAACCCGGTGTTTCAAAGCTGACCACAGCGGGACTTACAGCAACGGCGATCTACTACCAGGATCTGATCGTTCTGGCGAAGACGCTTGCACGCGCGGGCAGGAACCAGGATAGTGGCGTCTACACCGACAAGGCCCAGGAAGTTCAACGTGCGTTCAATAGGCGCTTTTTTGACGTCTCCACACATCGTTATGACAAAGGCAGCCAGACGGCCCAGGCCATGCCGCTCGCTTTGGGAATGGTTCCGCAAGAAGAGCAGAACAACGTCCTCAACGCACTGATTGCCGATATTCGCTCTCATGACAACCATGTCACGGCTGGCGACGTTGGATACCATTACGTGGTCGATGCGCTGCTCGATGGTGGTCGCTCCGATGTGCTCTACGACATGCTTGAGCGCACTGACTCGCCAAGCTATGGATTTCAATTGTCCACGGGAGCGACCGCCCTGACGGAAGCATGGGACGCTAATCCGAACAGCTCTCAGGATCACTTCATGCTGGGCGATGCGGAAGAGTGGTTCTATCGCGGACTGGGAGGCATCGCAGTGGACAGAACCGCATCCGGTCCCTTGCAACTCGTCTTGCGTCCGCAGCTTGTAGGCCAGATCGCATGGGTACGCAGCCGGTATGTTTCTGCCTGGGGCATCGTGGAGAGCACCTGGAGGCGCGGTCCCTCCCATACCGAATACGAGATGACAATCCCGACTAACGCGACAGCAACTGTACAAGTGCAAACATCGTCCGCCGATCGAGCCACCATCGACGGCCTTCCTGCAGACAAGGCGCCCGGAGTCGTGAGCACCAGAGTGGCTGCGACTACATTGGAAGTGGTCCTTGGTTCGGGTCGATATCGCATCTCTGTCCCCAATCCAGCAAGAATGCCTTGACGATTTCGCTTCACGTGAAATGTCCTCCGAGTATGCCACGGCGTGTCCACCTTGCCCGGTTGAGAGCCCCGATTCCGCGTCGATCCAACACCATTTAAATTCTTTTCCGCGCGAGTTGATAGAAGACCTTTGACAACCGTAGCCCGTTTTGCATAAGGTCTTTCATACTCGAAATTGTTTCATTGGAGGAGAATCGGCTCCAGTGATGCTTCCCTGTTCCATTTCAATGCGGCGGTGAAAATGAAGACTGCGCAGACACTCTCAGTCAGATTGACCGGAGCCTTGCTCTTGATGGCGGCTTGCACCTTTGCCGTGTCACAGTCCGCGTCAACCGATCTCGAGCGGGGCTTCAAGCGGCCACCCGACAGCGCCAAACCGCGCGCCTGGTGGCATTGGATGAGCGGCAACGTGACCGAACCGGGAATCACGGCCGACCTGGAGTGGATGCATCGAGTCGGCATTGCGGGAATGCAGATGTTTGACGGAGACATGGGAGCTCCCCTTTTCGTTGATAAGCCTGTAGTTTGGATGTCTCCCGAATGGAAGTCGGCGTGGCGCCACGCCGCCGCCGAAGCGGACCGGCTGCATATGGAGATGTCGATGGCGGCATCCGGTGGATGGAGCGAAACCGCAGGGCCATGGGTCAAGCCGGAACAGGGCATGAAAAAGTATGTGTGGAGCGAGACCCTGGTCACCGGGCCGGGCCGCTTCAGCGGAACCTTGCGCAAACCTCCTTCCACCGTCGGAAAATTCCAGGATCTCGCGCCTGCACCACCGCGAGAGAACCATCCCGACCTGACACTCGCCGGCGCACATCCGCAACCGTCGCTCCCCGGGCAGCCTCCAACCCCGGAAGTGTATGAGGACGCGGCTGTTATTGCTTTCCCCGCCCCGGCGGAGGAAAACGACGATTCCCGTGCAACGCCCGTGATCACCTGCAGTTGCGGCGTGATCGACGGGGCTGCCCTCACCGACGGATCGTTCGCCAAGATCATAGAGATTCCGTACTCGAAGGAGGATCGGACGGCCTGGATCCAGTTTGCCTATGCCCAGCCGCATTCTGTTCAAGCCGTCTTGTTCGGTGCCGGAGCGGGAGTCCCGTTTGGCGGACCGTCCATTCCGACAGGCAAGATCGAGGCCAGTGACGATGGGCAATCGTGGCGCACGCTCACCGAACTACCGGGACCGCGTGGTGCGAATTCCGTAAACTTTTCCGTGCGCACATTTTCAATTCCCCCGGTGCAGGCTCGCTTCTTCCGTCTCCATTTCGTTGCTGTGCCTCAGGACCCTGCGCGCCCGCTGCCTCAAGGATTAACCTGGCCCCCTCCGGTGAGGCTCACGGAAGCGGAATTTCTCTCCGGGCCTCGCTTGCAGCACTGGGAAGACAAAGCAAGTTTCGGCATTTACACCCCGACAAGCGAGTCGCAAGAAGCGGAGGTGCAGCCCGGCGAGGCCATCGATCCAGACAATGTGATCGACTTGACCGCAAAGTTGCGGCCTGACGGAAAACTGGATTGGGATGCGCCAGCCGGAAAGTGGATCGTGTTGCGCCTGGGCTATGGAATCACCGGAGAGGTAAATCATCCCGCCACGCCTTCAGCAACCGGTCTTGAAGTGGACAAGCTAAGCCGAAAAGATGTCCAGGCTTACGTAGAAGAGTATGCAAAGATGTTTTCTTCGGCGGCCGGCCCCTACTTTGGCAAAAGCTTCCGTTATTTTCTGATGGATAGTTGGGAAGCGGGACAGGAAAACTGGACAGAAGAAATGATGCCGGAGTTTCAACGCAGGCGCGGCTATGCGATGACCAAATTCCTGCCCGCTCTTACGGGAAGGATCGTAGGAAGTCGCACCCAGTCGGAAGCCTTCTTATGGGATTTTCGGCGCACGCAGGCGGACATGCTGGCTGAAAACCACTACGCGATCGCGACCAGGTACTTTGCTAAGTTCGGGATTGGTTTGTATGCGGAGGCGATGGGTACCGGCATGCCAACCACGGGGGACGGCCTGCTCAACAAGGGACAGGTGACGGTGCCGATGGGCGAGTTCTGGACCCCGCTGCCCAACCAGAAGGACACGCCCAGCCACATTGCCGATGTTTGGGAGGCGGCTTCGGCGGCGCACATTTACGGCAAACCGATCGCGGCAACCGAATCATTTACCACCCGGCCCAACGTGACGCCCTGGGGACAATCTCCGTTTTACTTGAAGCCATTGGCTGACCAGGATTTTGCGCGTGGCATCAATCGCATCGTGTTTCACACCAGCGACCTGCAGCCTTTTGTCGACAATGCCCACAAGCCCGGCATGACCCTTGGTCCCTATGGCCAGGACTATACCCGCAATATCACGTGGGCTGAACAGGCCGTCGCTTGGAACACCTATCTTGCGCGTTGTTCGTTTCTGTTGCAACAGGGCAAGCCCGTGAGCGACGTAGCCTATTTCTACGGGGAAGATGCCCCAGCCACTGTGCCGTTCTGGAAGAAGATCGATCCAGCGCTGCCGACGCATTACGACTTCGACTATGTGAATGCAGATGTCCTCTTGCATGGCGCAAATGCAACCCCGGGCCATCTTTGGTTGGCAAGCGGCATGAATTATCGGCTTCTCGTACTCCCCAACGATCTGCACGTGATTTCGCTCCCCCTCCTGCGGCAGATTCACATACTGGTTGCGCATGGCGCGGTGCTGCTGGGACCCAGGATCGTTGGCTCTCCGAGCCTTACAGATGGCAAGAATGCGCAGGCTGACGTGAGAAAACTGGCCAACGATTTGTGGGGACCGGAAGAGGCGGGCTCCGGCGTGCACGTCTTCGGCAAAGGAAAGGTATACGTTGGCAAGACGATTGAGGAAGTTCTCAATGCTGAAGGGACGAAGCCGGACTTTTCTTGGAGCACACCGGAAAATCTGAGCGCCGATAGCCCTTATTCACTGCCTGGTGCCGACTCGGATGAAGATCTTCTCTTCATTCATCGTAACGATGGTGCACGGGAGATATACTTCGCCGCGACCCAGAAGCATCACGGCTTCGATGTAAAGGCGACATTCAGAGTTACAGGCAAGACGCCGCGGCTGTGGCATCCCGAAAGCGGTGATACAGAGGCAGTGAGCTACACAACGCAGAATGGCGAGACGGTTGTGCCATTGCATTTCGACGCGGAAGGGTCGACGTTCATCCTGTTCGACGGAGACGGAGCGCCGCCATCGCGCACGAGGGCTGCGGAAAAACCTGCGCTGGTCGCGACGGTCGAGGGAAATTGGAAGCTGACCTTTCCCCCCGACCTCGGGGCGCCGGGTGAAGCGGACTTGCCTGCTCTCGAATCGTGGACAAAGAGCAGGGACACGGGCGTGAAGTATTTTTCCGGCACTGCGACGTATCGCAAGCAGATCGATGCGCAAGCCGGGTGGTTCAAGCCCGGAGCCAAAGTGATCCTTGACCTGGGCACGGTGAAGGAGATCGCCGAGGTTGCAGTCAATGGCAAGCCGATCGGAGGCATCCTATGGAAGCCTCCGTTTGTGGTGGACGTAACAAGCGCTCTTAAACCGGGCAGCAACGAACTCAGCGTCAAAGTTACAAATCTATGGCCGAACCGCATGATCGGAGACTTGCTGCCCGGCGCGGCGCAAAAGTTCACGTGGACTGACTTCCGCCCCTTCAAGGCAGATTCGCCGCTGCTGGAATCAGGTCTTCTCGGGCCTGTCACGGTATGGCGGAGCGAGTCTTCGAGCAATGAATAGTCGGGGCCAAACAATCAGGTACAAATCGAGATCGAGGCAACCCATGAAACGACGGTGGATATACGGTGCGGCATGTGTAGCGCTATGGATTGATGCGGGTCTGACTGCGGGGGCGCAAGTTCCGACGGTTCATGGGCCAGTGGAACTGCGTGTCGAAAATCTCAAGACGCCGCTGGGGATCGACGATCCAACGCCGCGCCTTTCCTGGCAATTGAGTGACTCGGCGCGAGGCGCCAGGCAGACAGCGTACCAGGTTTTGGTCGCATCCAAGCCCTTCGCGGCAGGTGAGTCCAAGGCCGACGTTTGGGACAGTGGCCGCATCGAGTCGGACCAGTCTTTGAATGTGCGCTACCAGGGTCCTGCTCTCGCGCCCTCTACGTGCTACTTCTGGCGGGTTAGAGTCTGGGATGCGGCAGGCAAGGTTTACCCCGCAGGCGAATTGGGCTGGTGGGAAACGGGCCTCATGAACGAGAGTGCATGGCACTCTGCGTGGATAGGATATGAAACTCCGGAAGAGGCCGCTGTCCGCCACGCGGGGGCGCATTGGATTTCCAGCCCCGACGCGATGCAACTTGCTGCGGAGAAGGGACCGGAGCAACGCCTTGCCTTTCGCACCACCGTCAAGTTGGAGAAAGCAGTACGCAACGCGGCGCTCTTTGCGGCATGTCAAGACACTGTCTCCGCCTGGGTCAACGGGAGCCAGGTGTTGAAGGCTGATCCGCTCCCGCCCTACAAGCAGATGCCGTGGAAGAAGTATGTGCGCGTCGATGTGGAGAAACAATTGACCAATGGCGCCAATGAATTGGCCCTCGAGTGTCTTCATTACGTAGTGAATCCCAATGGGATGGCTACTGCCGATGCCCCGCCGCTGAGCGCCACGCTCTATGTGCAATACGACGACGGAAGCACCGCGGCCTTTGCGAGTGGAACCGAGTGGAAATCTGCGGTGCATGCAACCGACGGGTGGCAGCAGAAGAGCTTTGACGATGCGACTTGGAAGAGTGCGGCGGCATGGACACAAACGCCGAGTCGTGATGCCGAGCCGCTGGGTGATCCGTGGATTCCTGATTCCGTGAAAGCTCTGCGGGATGTATTCACCGTGAGCGCGCCGGTGAAATTCGCACGCCTCTACTCGACTTCTCTCGGTGCCTACGAAATGTTCCTCAACGGCAAGCGAATCAGTGACGACGTGCTCGCGCCCGGATGGACCGACTATCGCCAGCGGCTGATGTATCAAACATACGACGTTACCGCCATGGTGACGACCGGGAAGAATGCCATCGCGGGCCTGCTCGCACCGGGTTGGTACGCGACGCCGCTCGAATGGTTTCAGCAGCCCAACAATTATGGTGACACGCCCCCCGCGCTGAGAGCCCAGTTACGTATCGAGCACACCGATGGCAGCGTGCAGTGGGTGACCACAGGCGTGGAGTGGCAGGCGAGCACGTCCAGCATTCTGCATTCTGAAATCTACGATGGCGAAAGCCAGGATGCGCGCCTGCAGCATCCGGGGTGGAACACTGCGCAATTCAATGCCAGTGGCTGGAAGACTGCGGTCGCGATCGAGCCAAAAGCCTTCCAAATTCTCGCGCAGGATTATCCATCGATCCGCATGGAGCGCACCGTTGCTGCAAAATCCGTCGCACAGCCGAAGCCCGGCGTCTACATCTACGACTTCGGGCAGAACCTCGCCGGCGTTGAACGCGTTCGGTTACAGGGTCCGGCAGGGACTGACGTGCGCTTGCGCTTTGCCGAAATACTGAATGATGACGGCACCATCTACACGGATAATCTCCGCACCGCCAAGGTTACCGATCACTTTATCCTTGCAGGCAAAGGAGTGGAGGAGTTCACTCCCCAGTTCACATTTCATGGATTCCGTTATGCCGAAGTGACGGGACTCCCGTCTGCGCCGGCGAAGGACGCCGTGATCGCGATGGTGATCCATACGGACGCTCCGTTTGACGCGCAACTGAAAACGGGCAGCCCCATGATCGACAAACTATGGAGCAACATTGTCTGGGGGCAGCGCTCCAACTTTGTGGGCGTGCCTACAGACTGCCCGCAACGCGACGAGCGCCTGGGCTGGATGGCTGATGCTCAAGTCTTCTGGCGCACCGCGAGTTACAACATGGACCTGGCGGCATTCACGCGGAAGTATGCCGGCGATATGCGCGGCACGCAGTCAGGCACGCCGATTTATGGCATCTTCGCTCCGGGCACAGTGCGAAGCGCATCCGGGTCCGGAGCGGGATGGAGCGATGCGGGCGTCGTCATTCCGTGGACTTCATGGCTGCAGACGGGCGATACCAACGTGATCGAACAGAACTGGGACGCGATGGAGACGTATCTAAACGCGATCAATTCCGTTAATACCGACGGAGTGTGGAAGCGCGATTCAGGTACGCCCTTCGGAGATTGGCTCTCACCGGAGGGGCGTACCGACCAGGTGCTGGTCGCTACTGCCTATTGGGCCTATGACGTCACACTGATGCGTGAGATGGCGCATGCCCTCGGGCGTACCGCGGACGAAGCACGCTACGCGCAATTGTTCGAAAAGATCCGTGCAGCTTTTCAAAAACAATTCGTGCACGATGATGGATTTATCGTTGGAGCTGACAACAGCCCTTCGCCCTTCGGACAAATCAACAATCCCGAAGCCAAGAGCAAAGGCGGCGATACACAGACAGGGTATGTGCTGGCCTTGCATATGAACCTGTTGCCTGACGCGCTGCGCAACGCTGCTGCGCAAAAATTGGTGGATAAAATCGCCGCCAATCGCAACCTGCTCGCCACCGGCTTTCTTGGCACGCCCTATCTGTTGGAAGAGCTGACTAAAACCGGTCACGCCGATCTCGCCTACAAACTCCTGCTCAATACGCAGTATCCATCGTGGGGCTACCTGATAGAGCACGGCGCAACGACCATGTGGGAGCGATGGAATGGCGACCAGATGAAGGATGACCCGAGCATGAATTCCTACAACCACTATGCCTATGGCGCTGTCGCTGACTGGATCTATCGCTATGCAGCAGGCGTGGACGCGACACCTTTAAACGCGGGCTTTCATACCGTGGCGCTCCATCCGGTGTTTGATGCGCGGCTGGGGTCGATCGCATTTGACTATCGCTCAGCGTATGGCCCGATTCACTCGGATTGGAAGATCGCAGGCAAAGTAGCTACATGGCACGTAAGCATTCCTGCGAACACTACCGGCTGGCTGAGCGCCAACGCTGAGCAGGCGGCAAAGTACAAGCTCCAGGGCGTTTCGCTTCATGACAGCACGCAGGCTAAAGCCGTCAATCACGAAGGCGAAAGCGGATTCGAGTTGCCCGCCGGAACTTATGATTTTCAAGTCAGTTTGGAGTAACGCACCGAACCACCACTGAATCACCGAAAGAGAGCAAATCATTTTGGGAGCGAATCCGTTACTGGGAGTCTTGCTTCATTGGCTGGGTGGACTTGCTTCCGCCAGCTTCTACGTTCCATACCGCCAGGTACGCGGATGGTCATGGGAAACGTATTGGCTGGCCGGTGGCGTGGTGAGCTGGATCTTCGCGCCTTGGATCATGGCGAGCCTGCTGACGCACGATCTGTTGCCTGTATTGCATGGCGCGCCGGCATCATCCATCTTCTGGGCATACTTTTTCGGCGTGTTGTGGGGATTGGGCGGACTCACTTTCGGGCTGACCATGCGCTACCTCGGCCTGTCACTCGGTATGGCCGTGGCGCTTGGATACACCGCCATCTTTGGCACGCTGGTGCCGCCAATCTTTCATGGCCAGTTCGTCCAACTCCTGACGCAGCGCTCGGGTGTCATCATCCTTGTCGGCGTGGGAATTTGCGTGCTCGGCATTCTGTTCGCAGGAGCGGCCGGTATTTCCAAAGAGAAAGAACTGTCGCATGAGCAAAAACTCGCCAGCATTCGCGAATTCAATCTGAAGCTCGGCTTGGGCGTGGCTACCTTCTGCGGCGTGATGAGTTCCTGCTTCGCTTTCGGACTTGATGCAGGCAATCCCATAAAGCAGCTCACACTTGCGCATGGAACCAGCACCATGTGGCAGGGGCTTCCAGTGCTCGTGGTTGTGCTCGCGGGAGGCTTCACAACCAACTTCGTATGGTGCGCCGCCCTCAATCTGCGCAACCGCAGCTACGGCGAATACCTGCGCATCCCCGACGGCGCGATGAGCCGGGCAACGAGCGAGCATCCACCGCTTGAAAATGTAACTGACGCCGCCTCTACCGAGATGGCGCTGGAATTCACTGCGCACCCACATACGCCTCCCTCACTTGCGTGGAATTACCTATTCTCTGCGCTGGCTGGCGCAACCTGGTATATGCAGTTCTTTTTCTATACCATGGGCGAAACCCAAATGGGCCACTACAAGTTTTCTAGCTGGACGCTGCATATGGCCAGCATCATCATCTTCAGCACACTATGGGGAATTGCCTTGAAGGAGTGGCGCGGCGTGAGCACACGAACCAAGACGCTGGTCTTCCTCACGCTGCTCACCCTCGTCGGATCAACCGTGATTGTGGGCTACGGCAACTATCTCGGTGTGCATCCGTGAGCTGAGCGTTGTCCGTGTTTTCAAGCAGATTGCGTCTGCGCCGGCAGGGTCTGCCCGCCGTAGCATTGCTGTTCTTCGCATAGCCTCTGCGCCCATCGGCGCACCACGTCGGCCTGCAGAGGCCTGCCGCCGGCTTCGCTCGCTGCCAACTGCACAGCAAAGTTGCCGACAGTCGAGCTTTCCACATTGCCAGTCTCTACCGGCAGTCCGGTTCGCTCCGACGTGAGACGCGTCAACAACTGGTTGAGGCTGCCGCCGCCGAGAATGTGAACCCGACTCAATTTGTGTCCCAGCATCTTCTCCAGACTGCCGAGCACTGACGCGTACCGGCTGGCAAGACTCTCGAAAATGGTTCGCGCGAATAATGGCTCATTGCCGGCGGTGTCTGGAATTTCCTGATAACCCTGCAGACGCAGTTGTTCATTCAGGCGGGCGGGCATATCGCCATCCAACAGCAAGGGTGGAGCATCGACAGGTACGATCCCGGGAAAGTGATCGCACAAGGCGGCCCGGGCAATGAGTGCCTGTAATTCCCAGGGTCGGCCAGCCGTGCGCCAACTCTCTAGGCACTGCTTCAGAATCCACATGCCGTTCACGTTGGTGTGAAAACAGAAGTTTCCGCCTGCCGCGCCCTGGTTCGTGAAACCGGCGTTCATCGCTTCGTCTGTGGTGATGGGAGTGGAGATCAACGTACCCACCAGCGACCACGTTCCCGATGCGATGTAGGCGGCATTGACGAGAGGCATCGGAATCCCGGCGATGGCGGACGCTGTGTCGTGACACGCAGGAACAATCAGGTCCGTATTGCCAAAAGCTGCGAGTTGCGTCAGCGGTCCAGTAAGTTTGCCGATGACCGTGCCCGCGGATACGATGGGCGGAATTGCATCTTTGGGAATATCGAGCAATTGCAACAGGCCTTCCGACCAATCACCTGTTTCGATATCGACCAGGCCGGTGTGGGTGGCATTGGTGTACTCCGCCACCCTACGGCCGCCGAGCCTATAGAGCACATACTCAGGCAGACACACCCACGGCGCATGAGGATCGATGCCGGCAGCGCGGTCGGCCAGCAACTGATAAATGGTGTTGATGCGCAACGGTTGCGCGCCGGTATGGCGATACATCCACTGGGGAAGCGCAACTCGGTCTGCCGCCTCTTTCGAAGCGATATTACGCTCGTCGCGGTAACAGAACGGGTTGGCGGACGGTCGTTTATCCTTACCCAGACGGACGTAATCCACGGCCCAGCCATCCACCGCAATTGACGCGATGCCTTCAGGCACGACTTGCGCTGCCCTGCGCAGGCCGTCTTCCAAGCCAGCGAGTATCGTGTCGAACGGCCAACGTAGCGAACCATTCGCGTGTACCGGACCGTTTGGAATGCGGTGGATCAAATCAATCGAGGGATACCCATCATTCCATCGCAGCAGGGAGACGCGACAGCTCTCCGCGCCCAAATCAATCGCAATGCGTGCCGGCATCGCCGATCCATTTGACGACGCGGTCGATTGCCCGGACTGCATTCCTGTTTGGCTCACCGCAAGAACGCCTCCGGCAAGCCGCCGTCCACAGGAATGAGATGACCTGAAGTGCAGCGCGACCGTGGGCTGGCAAGAAACAAAATTGCCTCGGCACAATCGACCGGATCAATCGGTTGATGAGTCAGTGTTCGCTTGGCATAGAAGGTCGCCAGCAACCCGCGCAGATCTTCGTCGCTCATCGACTCTTCAAATGCGATGTTGTATTTAGCGAGCGAAGCCAGTACCCTGTCGCGCGGAAACATCGTGGAGCCCTTGACCACGGTGGCAGGACAGATTCCGTTTACGCGCACCTTCGGCGACAATCCGACCGCCAGTTCACGCACCAGGTGGCTCAAAGCGGCTTTGCTTACGTCGTAGGCCTCGCTGCCACGCTTGGGAACAATGGCATTGGCCGAACTGGTCAGCACGATGGTTCCATCCAATCCCTGCGCCGCGAATAGTTTGGCGGCCTCGTCGCAGAGCAGATAGTTCGATGTCACGTTCACATCCAGCGTCATGGCCCACATCGACTCAGAGATGATGCCGTCCGGCGACGAAGGGAACATGGCCGCGGTATTGATCAGAATGTCAACGCCACCGAACGCTTCGACGGTCGCCTTGAGCGCTTTATCAATTGCCTCGCGGCTGCGAATGTCCACCGCTGTCGATGCCACCGATTCCTTCGATGCGATCTTTGCCACTTCGTCCGCAACTCTGCTGGCCCCGGCAGTATCACGATCGGCAATCATCACGTGCGCGCCACGCGCGGCGGCCAGCAGCGCCACTTCGCGCCCGATGCCGCTGCCGCCTCCCACAACCACGGCGATGCTGCGGCTCAACTCCTTCTCTGCAGGCTGGCGCCGGATCTTGGCTTCTTCCAGGGCCCAGTACTCGATACGAAACGCTTCGCTTAGCGGCATCGCTACGTAGTTGGTGAAGACTTTGAACGTAGTATGGTCCATGCCTTGGCCGCACTGCGGAACGACGCTCTCTTTCCCGGACACTTCTCCTTCGTTGAGCAGACTCGCTCCCTCCATCACGTGAATAGCGTTGGTGTAGAACTCACCGGTGATGCGGGACTCGGTCTTGTTCTTTCCAAAGCTGAACATGCCGAGGCCGGGAATCAGCACGATCGTAGGACTCGTATCGCGGAGCGCGGGGGAATCGGGCTGCGCATGCGCCTGGTAATAGCTGCGGTAGTGGTCGCGATATTTGGCCAGCGACTCATCAATGTGCTGCTTGAGAACCTGCACATCTTCGCCCTCGGCCCAAGGCACGAACAATGGCCGAATTTTGGTGCGGATGAAGTGATCGGGACAACTGGTACCCAGAAATGCGAGATCCTTTGCGTGCGGGGAATTCACAAACGTCAGCACGTCCTGCGCATCGCTGAAACTCGCAATCCAGCGGCGGGTCGCGCTCACGCGACCACGCAGATAGGGAAGAACTTCAATGGCGAGTTCCTGGCGATTCGAGCGGGCCTTTACCGACTCTCCTCCAAACCGGGACGACCCTTTGCGATGGCCATGATTAGCGATGAACTGACCAAGCTGGTCAATCACCCTGAGAGTATTCACGTAACACTCACGCTGCGTTTCGCCCCAAGTGAAGAGCCCATGGCCCCCCAGCACGATGCCATCGCAACCGGGATTCTGCTCCACGGCGCGTTTCAGCATCATGGCAAGTTCGAAACCGGGGCGCTGCCAGGGGATCCAAACCAGCTGATGATGAAACTCGCGATTGAATTCCTCCATCTTGGCTTTTCCATTTGCCGAAGCCGCCAGCGCGATGCCCCAATCCGGATGAAGATGATCCACATGCGCGAAGGGAAGAAATCCATGCAGAGGAGTGTCAATCGAGGCCGCTACGGGGTTGTTGCTGAAGGCGCACAGGGCATACATCTCCACCATCGAATCTTCGGTGTCCTGGCCCTGGTAGAGGTGTTCGAGTGCCTGCAACTTTTCCTGGTAAAGGGTAGCGAAGCCTGAGCGCTTGATGCTGCCCAGATCGCCGCCGCTGCCTTTCACCCAGAGCACTTTCACGGTTTGGCCCGTAAGGGGATCTTTCTCGTCGATTTTGGAACTCGTGTTACCGCCCGCGAAATTCGTGATGCGCAGGTCAGAGCCGAGGAGATTGGAGCGATATCGCAGCAACTCGGGTTCATCCAGCTTGTCGGCCAGAGCTGGATCCCAACGGTCTTCTAGAAATTTGAGGGAAAGGGAAGCGACGGCTGCAACGGTCATGGGACACCACCTTGTTCTCGTTCGATCGGACTTACTTTATCATCGCGAAAAAGCAATAGGGAATCTATTTCTGATGCGAATCGCGTGAAAATCTTCAGCCATTCTCAGGTATCAGAACCTTGAGTTTTGGGGCAGCGGCCACATCAGAAGCCAAGGATTCCGGGGTAACGATATGATGGCGCACGTAGTTATAGGGTGGAACAATGTGGCCTCTCAGCAATGCGATTCCTAACTGGATCAGTCGCGGACCATAGGTTTCAGCGCCATGGGAGATCGAACCGATGATGGCGCTCGATTCTTTCCGCATCTCCTCCAGCACTTCGGGAATACAATCCTGTCCCGCGATGGCGAAGTCCTGTTCGCGGCCCGACTGGCGCGCTGCATCGAGTACGCCCAAGGCGCTGGAGTCAGTGGATGCCGCCACCAGAATGCGTTGCCCCTTGCGGTGTGTTCGCAAAAAATCTGAAACCGCGACGAAGCTTGGCTGCCTCATGCCGCGGCCTTCAAGGCGCAGAAAGTTTTCCGGCGGAATCTGGTCGAGCCGTTCACGAATCCCTTCGAAAGCGCCCGCAATCCTGCTTTGAACAAAGCTTCCGGCCTCCGCGAATCCGATACCGAGCACCCAGTCCACTTTGCATTTCCATTTGTTGCAGGCGTACTGGGCCAACAACGTTCCCGCCTCATATCCCACCTCGAAATTATCTACCCCGAAGTAGGTTGCATTGGGATGAGGTACATCAATGGCAACCAGCGGAATCTCGGCCTTTTTGAAGATGTGCGCGACATGCGGCGCCACGTGCTCTTCAACCTGGAACTCCAGCACCAGGTCCACACGCTGGCGAACGAATTCCTCGGCGTTCTTGATGGCGACGTCGGGGTCGTAGCGATTGTCGAGCTGCAGCAATTCCACGCCTGCCGCCGCCGCTGCCGCGGTTACGCTGCTCGCCACTGCCACCGAAAACGGCATCTCGGCACTCTGGGCCGCAAAGCCGAACCGCAGCCTCCGAGGCCGGGACACGAGGCGATATTGACCGCTTTGACCTTGAGCTAAATAGCCCCGATGCACCAGCGTCTTCAATATGCGGTAGACGCTGGTCTTGGAGATATTGGTCTGCTGATACACATCTTCGAGCGCGATGGGGCCATTGATCTGTTCCAGAAGTTCCAGAACATCCAATGCCTTGGAAAGAATCGGGATCAGGTAAAGCCGCTTGATCTTTGGTTTCGACAACCTGACGTTCCTCCGTACTCTCCCGGCAATCACACCCGGTCAGCCGGCCCATCCCCTTACGCGTAGGAGGTGACCGGCGCCAGTTTGCTACCCCGCTCGACGCTGATGCGCTGCACATAACCACTCTCTGCTAACGTCGCCAGAGGGTCCACGGGAAGACCGCGCATTCGCCGCCATTCCTTCAGCATGGGCCGCACATCCCGCCAGAACGCGCCACGGAACAGTTCTTCGGCGGCGACCAGATCACACTTCTCTTGCAAAGGATCCAATGCTTCACGATCCACGAGAGCAGCTTTAAGCCACAACTCCTGTCCGGCAGCCACGGTTTGCACCATAGCTTCCATCTTCCCTTTCAGGTTATGACTCTGGTCAATCATAAAGGCTATCTGTCCCAGTGCATCCTTTCCTGACAACTGAATCTCATGGAAGATGCGGAAGATTTGGTAGGGATCGATCGATCCAAGTGTCAGATCGTCGTCGGCATACCGCCGATCATTGAAATGGAATCCGCCCAGCATACCTGTGTGCAAGAGCCAGGCAACGATTTGCTCGATGTTTTGGGCCGCATAGTGATGCCCGGTGTCGACCAGCACACGTGCCTGCGGTCCAGCCTTCGCGGCAAGGTGTGCGGCCATGCCCCAGTCGGCAATGTCGGTATGGTAAAACGCCGGCTCAAAAGGCTTGTATTCCACCAGCAGTCGCTGTTCGGGCCCCAACTTCGCATGGGTCTGTTGAAGCGCTTCCTCCAGCCAGCCGATCCGCTTGCGGATATTCTGCGTGCCGGGATAGTTCGAACCGTCAGGCAGCCACAGCGAAATATCTCGCGACCCCAGTTTGCGGGCAATGTCAACGGAGTCCAACATATACGCCACAGACCGTTCGCGAATCTCGGCCGAGGGATTGCACAAAGACCCGAACTTGAATTCCTGGTCCTGAAACAGGTTCGGATTGATTGACCCGGCGACAACGCCGTACTGGCTCTCCAAGGCGCGCACCGTTGCAGCGTCGCCGACTCCGTTGGGCAGATCCCAAAGAACATGCAACGCCAATGTTGGCGTCACGCCGGTCAGCTTGTGCACCTGTCCCGCGTCGCAGAATTTCTCCTCCAGAGTAGAAGCAGCTCCCGGCTGGAGAAACTTTCCGAATCGCGTGCCAGTATTGGCGAATCCCCACGAGGGGATCTCTATCTGGAACGAATCGAGTGCCTCGAAGGCCAAGTCTTGGAGAGCGGAATCCGATTGCATTTCTTCTGCCTCACCCGTGGATTTCAACCCAAAAAATATCTGATGCACCTGCATCGCGCACCGCATAATCTCGCGTTCTGACGCCGGTCGGAGTTACAAGACCGGTGGGATTCGCCCATGCCACCAACTCCATCTCTGGGTGACCCTCATCCCGAAGCTAAAGACGCCCATCCCGCCAG
The DNA here is from genome assembly GCA_003151435.1 of Acidobacteriaceae bacterium. GTDB lineage: Bacteria > Acidobacteriota > Terriglobia > Terriglobales > Acidobacteriaceae > Telmatobacter. Next base: position 20,830 of record PLXP01000065.1, on the reverse strand, counting down.
GTCACCGCTCCAGCGCATAGTTCAAAGAGAGTGCCAATGATCATGAGGTAACAGTCCTCCTAATGAACTGGCCTGTCCCCGTCCGATACCATGCGTCCCTCGGAACGCGGCACGAGAGTGCGCGACGATTCCAGTATCCGCCATCGCTCCAAATCCTGCATTCACTGCCCTCAGAGATGTTGCCCCTTTACAAGTTCGCCCGTATCAATTCGCTTGCAGAACTCTACGTCGGCCTGGTTGCTCCGACCCTTGCGCCGGGCATTCCCTGACTTCAGGAAAAGGATTCGGACCACTCCGAAAATGATTGATACCCGAATCTGTTCACCTCTGTTTCAAACAAAGAGTTTCTGCGAAGGCCTGTCCCCTCGGTGGGCTGGGGAAATCGCATCCTAGACCATTCCACCAACATTTGTCTAATGCAACTTGTTTCTATCGGAATCTTGCACCGTCGTACCCATGACTGAAACGAACTTCCGCGCGGAAGTCGGATTCGCCCCGGATGTCGCAGGACTCGCGCGCCCCGAAAAACCAGCGAAACCGCCCATTTATGCATATTTAAGAGCGTTCACCGTCAAGAAAAGCGATTTTCCTTTTTGCCTCGCACTGACCGCGATTTCGATCCCGGTTTTTCAAAAGAGAAACAAAATTCTACTTGACAACTGTCTACGTGCATGGCTAGCCTCGCCGTGCATCTGGATTAGGCTTTTTCCCGCCATTCCCGATTTCCCTGGGCGGAATCCCATAAGCGTTTCAGCCAAGCCAAATGCAAGCCACGCAAAGCAAGAATTTAAGGAGGTTCAGGAGATGCGATCAGTTCGTATACTTTTCTGTTTTACCGTTCTGCTCATGTTGGCCGGCAGCTTGCTCGCACAGGGCGGCGCTACCGGCACAATCCTCGGGACGGTGACGGATAGTTCCAACGCCATTGTCTCGGGTGCGAATGTGACGATCACGAATACGTCAACCAACGTCGCGGTTCGCACCACGAGCGGCACCGCCGGCGACTATTACATCTCGTCTCTAAACCCCGGTCCATATAAGGTCACGGTTGAGTCGCCGGGCTTTCAGAAGTCTGTAACGAATACCGTTACGTTGACTGTCGATCAAAAAGTTCGCGTCGACGTGCTGCTCAAGCCCGGTGCGGTAACCGAGACGATGCAGGTTACGGCACAAGCCGTAACACTCGACACCGATAGCGCAGCTCTTTCGCAGTTGGTCAGCCAGCAGCAGGTGGAAGAGCTTCCGTTGAACGGGCGCAACTTCATGCAGTTGCTGCTGATCGGTGCCGGCGCGGTGACCGTCGGCGGCGAACAAGGCACCATGCGCCAGGGCGAAGGTAACGCCATCAGCGTTAACGGCGGGCGCCCCGAAGGCAATAGTTACACTCTCGACGGACTGGTCAACACCGACCCGGCGCTCGTGACTCCGGCGGTGATTCTGTCGCAGGACGCCATCCAGGAATTCAAAGTGGAGAGCGGTAACTATCCGGCCGAATATGGCTTCTCGGCCAGCCAGATCAACATTGTCAGCAAAGGCGGCTCCAACAGACTGCATGGGGCGCTCTTTGAAGACAACCGCAACGATGCATATGATGCGCTGCCGTTTCCTACGATCAACCAGTTTATCCAGGGTGGACAAAAGACTCTGAACCCTAAGCTGCGTCAGAACCAGTTCGGGTTCGTCGCCTCCGGCCCGGTCTTCATTCCGAAGCTGTACGACGGACGGAACAGGACTTTCTGGATGGCCAACTACGAGGGCTGGCGCATCAATAACGGCGGCATCGCGGTCGAAACGGTCCCCAACCCGGCCACTCTACAGGGTGATTTCTCGGCCGAATCCTATGCGGCTATCGCCGGCTTGCCCGGCGGGCCATTGCCTGCCTACGGAACAGCTGCCTGCTCGACGCTGCTCGACAACGGGCGCAATTGCATGCCGGTCGATCCGCTCACTGGGCAGCCTTTCCCAGGCAACGTAATTCCTGCCAGCCGCTTCACGAGCCGCATCGGGCAGGTTGCGGTCAAGCACAATTTCTGGGCAGCTCCAACGGTCGCAAACCAGCCTGAAGGCATCTCCAACTTCACCAAGGGCTACGCAGGAGCATTGAGCACCAACCAGCAGACCTACCGCGGAGACCAGAACCTTGGCAAGTTGGGTTCAGTCTTCGGCCGCTTCACCTATTCCAAGTACATCAACCACTCGTTGTACAACTCCGGGTCCCTCGACTATGGGATTGAATCGTATTTTGAAAACCAGAAAGCGTGGGCGGTGTCGCACACCATTAACATCGGCCAGAAAAACGTGAACAATTTCCGATTCGGCTATCTGAACGCCGACGCTCCCGAGAGTTCACAAACTCCGCCCTCTTCGTTGGCAGGCGAGTTGGCAGAGACAGGCGTCTTTACAAAGTTCGGGGCATTGCAGGAAACCTGGCCCAACGTAGGCCTGACCTCGTACTCCAGCGGCGGTGGCCCGGTCAACTCCTACAGCGGATCGCAAAGCCCGGCGTGGGAATGGGCTGATTCGTTCACCTCGGTTCACGGTCGTCATACGCTTGGATTCGGCATCGACTATCGCACCTACTCATTGACCCGAAACCTGGATGACGATTTCTACGGCGACTGGAGCTTCGGGGCGGCGAACGTCCGGAATAACTCGTCAGCAGGAAGCTGCACCAACGCATCTGTCTCGGTCAATGGCGGCACGTCTGCACCTCTGTGCGGCACCGGCAACGCCATAGCCGACATGATGTTGGGATACTTCTCATCGGTGGGTGGATTTGTACCCGGTCCTTTGAGCCCGACCACAGAGGCCGGCAATCCGCAAACGCACATCTTCCATTATTTCGCGCCGTACGCCGAGGATGACTGGAAGGTAACTCCGAAGCTCACGGTGAGCATGGGCTTGCGTTGGGACTATCGCGCCGCGACCAGTGAAAAGCAGAACCACTTCTTCTGGCTCGATGTCAAAAACGCTAACGGCGGCCTCTGCTATGCGGATCCGAAACTCAGCACCGACGGGGTAGCCCCTGGTGGCGACGCGAACAGCGGGCCCATCCTGCGCTACTGCGGGTCTGTACCCCATCCGGGCTCCAAAATGCCCTTCGCGCCAAGGTTCGGCATGAACTACCGCCTGACCGACAAGACTGTATTGCGCGGCGGTTACGGCATCTTCTACGACTCTTATGAGGGCCGCGAGATCGATGACTCGGCGGATATTTATCCGTACAGCATCCGTAACAGCCTGAACCCAGGCTCCGATCCAACTGTGCCTAAGCTCAGCAACCAGATGTTCCCCGCCTATAGCACTCTGGGACCGTTCCCCGCATCGACGCTGTCGTTCATCGCAGTCATCGAGTCGGAGAATCCAATGAACCCGTACGTCCAGTCATGGACGGCTTCGGTGGAGCGCGAAATCGCGAGAAACACCACCCTCGAAGTCAACTACATCGGAACCCATGCAGTTCACCTGCTCAATCGCCGCAACATCGCCCAACCCTATGCCCTTGCGACTGCCGATCAGGCGTTTTGCCAACACAAGGACGCAAACGGTAACTACGACAACCTTGGCGTGTCACCGTGCGCACCGCACGTTGCGGATGCAAGCGGCAACTTCCCTCGGTTGCCTTACAGGAACTTCACCAACTTCTACATTGACAGCGACTTCCATGGCTACTCCCACTACAGAGCCGTCAACGTGAAGTTCGAACGCCGTGCCGGTGACATGGCATTAACCTCCGTGTACTCCTGGGCAAACAGCCAGGACAATAAGTCGGCGGCTGCCGGAGTAGGCGCGAGCGGCACCGGCTACCAGGGCTTCATGGACAACCACAATACGAATCTCGATTACGGGCCGTCGGACTTCGACGTTGATCAGCGGTTTGTTTCGAGCTTCATCTACAACGTGCCCATGGGCCGTGGCAAGAACTTGGCATCGAACATCGGTCGGGCAGCCGACCTGGTTGTTGGCGGCTGGGAAATGACCGGCATCGCTACATTCCAGACCGGATTTCCGTACGGTGTGAGTGCGAGCGACATCGGTGGCGTTCAGGCCACGGTTGCTCCGCGCGCGAGCAGAGTGGCTGGCTGCGACCCGACAGCGCACTTGACAGGGCAATTCCAGCGCTTGAACCTGGCGTGCTTCTCACAACCGTTACCCGGCACGTTTGGAAATACTTCGCGTAACTTCCTTCGCCAGCCCGGCATCAACAACTTTGATATTGGCTTCGCGAAGAATTTCCACTTCACCGAAAGCCTGAACTTCAAGTTGACGGTGGACACGTTCAACACCTTCAACCATCACCAGTACAACGTTGATGTAGGCGGCCTGACGGTCGGAGGATCGGGCGGGGGCTCAACCATCGACGCCAGTGTGAACTCCTCTGCAGCCACTGCGGGAAGGATAACCGGCGCCTCGGCGCCCCGCATCATCCAACTGGGCGGGAAGCTCACTTTCTAGTCTTGTCGCTGCTTTTCATTGGCTCCGCCACGCCCTCAAGCGTGGCGGAGTTTTCTGTGCCGGAGATACACTTATACGATGATGTACGTGCGATCAATACTGGCTTGCGCATTGGCGTTTGGTTGTCTGGCCTTGCCAACGTTGGCGCAGGGTGCCGGTCAGGATGAATCGGAACGATTTGCCGCGGCTGGCCAAAGGGCCCTGGCTGAGGGCAAGTACGCAGACGCCCGCAACAACTTTGAGCAATTAGCCAAACTCCAACCTGGTATTGCGGAAGTACACGCAACTCTCGCCGTTATCTACTTTAAACAGCGCGATTATGAATCGGCGGTCCGCGAGATTCGCACCGCACAGAAGCTCAAACCGAGCCTCCCAAAACTCGATAGCCTGCTCGGCCTTTCGTTGTCAGAACAGGGGCACTTCGCTGAAGCGCTGCCTCGACTGGAGAAAGGGTTCAAACAGACAACCGACATCGAAGTCAGACGCATGTGCGGCCTGCAATTGCTGCGAGCCTACTCAGGATTGAGTCGCGACTCCGATGCGGTCGAAACAGCGTTGGGGTTGAACAAGCTATACCCTGAAGATCCCGAGGTTCTCTATCACACAGGCCGTATCTATGGGAACTACGCGTATGTTGTGATGGAGAAGCTTCACGACCGGGCGCCCGGTTCGATCTGGATGTTGCAGGCTCAGGGCGAGGCCAATGAGAGCCAGAAGAACTACGACGCGGCGGTAATTGCATTCAATCATGTTCTGACCCTCGATCCCCGCCGCCCCGGCATTCACTATCGCCTCGGACGGATCGCGTTATCCCGCTTTCAGGTTTCGGCTAAGTCAGAGGACCGTGATGCAGCGAAGCGTGAATTCCAAGCCGAACTCGAAATCGATCCTGATAATGTCAATGCGCTTTATGAACTCGCGCAGTTGTCCGCAGACGAGAACAACTTCGACCAGGCAGTGAAGCAATTTGAAGCCGTGTTGACGCGCTTTCCAGATTTTCAGCAGGCGCTTGTCGGTCTGGGCGGCGTTTATCTTCAGAGCCAGGCAGCGGCGAAGGCCGTGGAACCGCTGGAGCGAGCGACAAAACTCGATTCCAGCGATGAAGTGGCCTGGTATCGGCTTTCTCAAGCCGAGCGCGCAGCGGGCAATCGGGATGCCGCGCAGAAAGCGCTCGACACCTTCCGCAGGTTGCATGCTGCATCGAGCGTAGCGAATAAGCCGCCGGCTGCCGACGAGATCACTCCGCAGCAGCTCGCTAACCAGGTTCAGCCTTAACGGCGCAAACAATCTAGAAATTCCGAATCAGAATGAAACCATTTGCAGGAGGATGCTATCGTGCAGCGCATCGCATTTCTACTTCGCCTTAAGCCGGGCATGGGACCCGAATATGACAAGTCGCACAGCGCCGTATGGCCCGAGATGCTCGACCTGTTGAAGCGCGCCGGCATCTCCGAATATTCCATCTTCCGCCGCAACGAGCTTCTGTTCCTCACCATGCACATTGAAGATGACTTCGATACCGTCTGGGACAGAATCGATCAGGATCCAGTGAATCTCAAATGGCAACAGGCCATGAGCGCCTACTTCGCGCCATTGACTGAGGGGCGTGAGGGGGAGCGCTTTCCGATGATGCGCGAAGTGTTCTATCTGCCTTGAACGGATGATTCAGCAAACCTGGGCAAAGGGGACCTCCAGCAGCCGTGCCAGTTTGTTCAACTTGCTTGAAAGATGACCTACTCCAATGGCGCAGTGATGCGCAGGGCCATGTGCGTTCCATGCTTCAACAAATCCCTTGGCGCCGATCGGAAAACGATAGTGGCTGTTGGTGTTTCCGATGCGCAATACCTCGCCAGCCACACATTCTCCCTGAGCTGCCAGCAACTTGAAGCCGTGTGTCCCGTCCTCTACGACTGACAACAAGGTCACTGGTCCATGCTTCACGCTCATCTCGACTGAGAGGCCGCGACCGACTTTGCCGTGATACACCTTCAGGGGGCGCACCTTGGTCTTGCTCTCCGCAATTGCGATGTGTCCTGGCCCGTCATGTCCCATCAGCACGTGATCGGCCTTGAGATCCAGGGCGTAGTATTCGGTGAACGAGCCGCCTGCTCCCAGGCAATCCATAATCTTCATGGCCAGTACGTTCTTTACCTCGTACTCCCCCGCAACGGGTATTCCGCGCGCCGTCAAAAGCGAAGTTCCAAGAATGATCGAGCTCATCGTGTCTTCGTTCGCCGGCACGCCGCTACCCATGTAGTAGTACGCAAGTGATTGCAGATCGTGCATTGCGGCAAAGCGATCCAGCGCGACCGATGTGCGCGCAGCCCGCGCCAATTCTTCCTGCGAACAATCCTCCTGCACATCAAAATGATCCCGGAACGCGACCATTCGTGCTTCAATATCGCCGTCACTTACAGCAGGACGCAGACCGCTCAACTCATCCACCTCGAGATGTTCGATCTGGCTGCCGAAGGTGATCGACACTTGCGTCACATCGGTCATGATGTCAAGCATTCCGCTGTAGTAGTGGCCCAGGAGACCCAGCCGGTTGTCCGCAAGAGCCTTCTGCACTTGGGCAGCCTGCACCCACTCTTCGATCTCGTTCCACGTCGCTTCATCACCCAAGACGCCGGTAACCTGGTGGAATGCGATCCCGGCCCGCGCCATGACGTTGGCGATCTCCGGCACCGGGCACGCCGAGCAGTAGGCCAACCACTCCCCGGTCATGGCCGTTCTATCGGTGAGTCGGTTGAACGCGTCATAATCAATTGCGGCATCAGGTTGAAGGTTAAGCACCAGCACCGGTACTCGCGCATGTTGCGCCATCGGCAGCACGGTGCTCGAGAGCGCATAAGTCGTGACATAGATGACGAGTAGATCCACATCGGCGCGCCGGCAGTGATGGCCTGCCTCCCTGCCACGCTGCGATGTATCGACCATTCCGAGGTGTTCGACAGTGGCACCGGCCTTTTCGAGGCGCGCCCCTACCATCCGGACGTAGCCCTCTAACCGATTTTGAAGCCCGTCAAACTGCAACCAGTAAGCCTCAAGGCCTATCCCGCACAAGCCAACGCGCAATCCATTGTCTGCCATGAGCCACTGTGCTCCTCAATGATTGAGTCACTCATTCAACTTCGACCGTCAATGCGCGCTGAGAACGGTTACGGCAAACGGAGCCATCTTCACTTCGCCGCCATCCACCTTGCCGGATCGCGGTTCGTCATCGCCGGTAGCTTCGTCGACTGTCAATAAGGCAGCGTTCTCCAAGTCAGAACCGACCTTCATTGTCTTCTCGGTGTTGGTCTTGTTGATCAGCAACACCTTCTTGCCCCGCGGTGTTATGAATCCCTGCACCATCACGTCAGACGACCCGTCCTTCTGTTCCTTGTTGCCTACCAGCTTGTCACCAGGATGGAAGTTATCCTTGATCAATTTCAGAACCCAATAGCGTGCATTTGGTTTGCCGTTGTTGTAGTCGATCATCGACACGCTCGGAAACTGCGACGGATAACCGACAAGCTGCGATTCGCCAATCACATCTACGCCTAGCTTCGACAGCTCAACGAAAAGAAATCCGTACAGAGCCCCAGCCGCGTTCCAGTAGCGGTGCGGAATGTGATCAGGCATTGCCTTCGACGCGCGAATCTCAACGCCGTCTGTCGGCAAGATCACGCCCAGTTCATCCGTGTCTGTCTTGGTCGTGGGGGACAGGCGATCGCGTATCGCCAGGATGAAACGCGTCGTGGCCAGGAAACCTTCCGCTTGGTTGAAGAACGAATGCTGCCATCCATCCAGAGTTTCATCCATGGCCGGAGATGCATAAAAGTGGAAGGAGATGAAGTCCAGCGGAATCCCAGCCTTGTGGTTCTTGGGGTTTAAGAAATACTCGTAGTACTTCGGATTACCGCCGGCCATGGCCAGCGCGATTCCCATGAATTTTGTATCTGGACTTACCTTGTGAATGCCTTCGACAATAGCGTCGTACCGTTTCGTATAGTCCTCAGGAGTGGTGTTGTGCTCAAAGTCCACCTCATTGAGCACCTCCCAGTAGGGAATCTTGTAATGGTTGCCGGACTCATGACGTTTGCCATTTTCATCGGTGAAACCGCCCTTGGTGTACCAACTCACCAGCCGGCCAAAGTAGTCGCCTAACTCCTTGCCCGAAGGATCGCGAAGTTCGGTGCCCTTGGTATAGTCCCAGAACACCTGGTTCGGGTCGTCAGGATATTTCACCGGTGTATCGGTCTTGAACATCCACGCCGGAATCGTGCTGAAATTCACGATGGTCGAGTGACCATCTGTCGCCGCCAGAAAATCCTTGGTCACGGGATCGATATACGTGAAGTCCCACGACGTCTTTTCCTTGGTGGGCGGCTCCAATTCTGCTACCGCGATCTTTGGATAGGGCAGCCATGGCACGTAGCGGACATAATCCGCACCGAGCGACTTTAATGCCGAAAACGCGCCGTCGTGAATCGGGGAGCCTGGATTCAGCATCGGGTTCGTCACGACCTGCAGCGTGGGCGTCGATTTTGAGACGATTACCGTTTTCGCCCAATCAATGTCGACCTTTTGCTGGGCATCCTGCGCAAATATCGGCGATCCGGGCACTGTGGTCGATAGCAAAACGACAGACAAGCACGATATCGCTGAACGACGAATGAAGAAATTGAACACACGCACCCCCGTCTTGGAACTCATGCGGGACCCTAGTCCTATCCAGGGATAGGTGGCAAATATATTTGCGGCCGGGACTATAAAGTTCCATCGCGCGAACCATCTAATCAACAATTCCGCGCAAAAACAGGTTGTTGTGAGAAGCATGTGGTCAGAGTTGCGATCTTTCGTTACACTTCCGAAAGCGTTTGTTTCACCATGTGGACCTAAGAATATGCAATCTCTTATCCGCGCCTGTCACATCCTCAAGACATTTCGTGACCAGTCCGAGTGTCTCCGCCTCACCGATATCGTGGTGCGTTCCGGATTGAACAAAACGACCGCTTTGCGCATGCTTTCAACCCTTGTCCAATGCGAGCTGTTGATCCGTGTCGGTGACACCAAGTACAAATTGGGCATAAGGCCGCTGGGGCGCCCGCGTTATCGCTTTGGCTACGGAATGCAGAGCGCAGAGTTCGGTTTCAGCCGCGCTGTTACTCAGAGTCTGCAACGCAGCGCGGCGGCGGCAGACATCGAGTTACTGATCCTCGACAACGAAGACAGCTCCAGAGTTGCCCTGCGCAACGCCGATACCTTTGTTCGGGAGCGTGTCGATCTTGTTGTCGAGTCGCAAACTGACACGCGCATCGCCGGCCAGATCAGCACCCGCTTTCGCGCCGCATCGATTCCCGTGATCGCCCTCGAGATTCCACATCCGCAAACCATTTTCTATGGCGCAAACAACAGCCAGGCTGGATTGATTGCCGGACGCTTTCTCGCACGGTGGGCGGAAGCCCATTGGCAAGGTCACGTCGATGAATTACTGCTCCTTGAACTGCCCAAGGCCGGACAGGTCCCCAACACGCGCATTCTGGGCAGCATGCTCGGCGTGATCGAACGGCTGGTGTGGTTGTCCGAGCGGCAGATCAAGATTCTGCGCACCAGCGGCCATTACGAAAATACTGTGGCGCTCACGCGCGCCCATCTTCGCCGCAGTAGCTCGGAAAGGATTCTTGTCGCCGCCATCAACGATCCATGCGCTCTCGGCGCACTGCAAGCCTTTCGCGATGCGGGCAGGGAGGAGCACTGCGCCATCGTAGGGCACAATGCATCTCCGGACGCACACGCGGAACTGGGCAGAAAGGGCTCGCGCCTGATCGGCTCGGTCGGCTACTTTCCTGAGCGCTACGGTGAAGGCGTAATACCGCTGGCACTCGATTTGCTGGCTGGCCGAGCCGTCCCTCCAGCTACCTTTGTTCGTCACGAGATGGTCACGCAGTCCAATCTTCGCGCGTTTTATCCATCGAACTCCTAAGGCGAAAAAACTGTGGTCAGGGGGTCGCAGGGATTTTCGGGCGAAGTTGTCGTTGCTCGGGCGTGCGCGGCTTCCACCGATACACGGTCATCGAGTTCTTCCAGAAATATTTTTGCTGTGCTTCCACACTTCGGGTAGCGATGTATTTCCGCGCAATTCCAAAGGTATCGTCGAAATTAGCGAGTGAATCGCTGTTGGGCCAATCACTTCCAAAGAAGATGCGATCTTCCCCAAATAGATCCCAAAGCCGATCGAGTGCGCCCTTGTAGGAGCTGACGTCGAGCGATACGCGGCTATCAATGCGGCGCACAATCTCTGATCCCTTCACAAATATCTTCGGTCGATGCGATAACTCGCGCAGGTTTGATTCATACTCCGCCAGCGCGGCGTCGTCTGTGGGAACTTCGGCGTGAGGAAGATGGTCGAGCACGATGCGCAAATCGGGAACGTGATCTGCTACCTGCAGCACGGCAGCAATCAGCGCGGCATTGGGGTTGGCCGTCTCCAGCACGAGTCCTGCCTGGGCCATCAATTTGAGCCCCGATACAAACTCCGTGTTTTTCACGGCGGCTCCCAGGTCGCGGCTCCACAGATTGCCGTAGCGAATCCCTAGAACCAACGGGCTCCGATGCAATCGGTCAAGCGTCGCAGCGAAGTCAGGCGTATCGGGAAGAAGGTCGCCGATGAAGCCCAGCATGATGGGATTCTTTTCCACAACATCGAGCAGCCAGAAGTTGTCGACGAGCCACGAACTGCACTCGACCGCGATCGCGCCCACGACCCCGTGAGGCTGCGCGAGACGCGAATATCGCGGCGGCAACGCGGGATGAAAGAGAACCGAATCGGTTTTTTCCGGCCAGGGAATGCCACCAGGCCGCGTCGGATCGAACAGATGGATGTGCGCATCCACAACGGGAATGGCAGGGCTGACTGCTTGAAGCAGGGGTTCCCCCGCGGTCGCGAACGCCAATGCCGCCGCAGATTTAAGTAAGGCTCTTCGCTCCAATGCGATTCTCCTCTTGAGACCCGCTGGTCCCTGGTTTGTCGTTTCATCGGCGATGCGCGATACCCTTATCGGTTGGAACGGCTATACGGACGATGAAGCTTGCAGTCCGGATTGAGCCGAACCCCGAATCCCGGCGTGTCAGGCACCGTCAGGCGCCCGTTTATAGGGACGGGCTCATCCAACAGGAGCGGCGCAAACATGGGAATCACCTCGTCGGCCTTCGGCGCCATCATCAGAAATTCAGAGAAGGGACTGTTGTGGCGCGTGACGACGTAGTGATAGCTATAAACGCTGGAACCGTGCGGCACTACCAGGACGCCGCGTTCGTCGGCAAGTGCTGAAATCTTGATCAGTTCCGTGATTCCACCGCACCAACCTACATCGGGCTGAAGGATGTCCGCGCACTCCATCTCGAGCAGCATTTTGAATCCCCAGCGCGTTGCTTCATGTTCTCCCGTGGTGACTAGCATGCCGGCCGGTACTCTGCGCTTCAACTCTGCGTAGCCCCAGTAATCATCGGGTGGGAGCGCCTCTTCGATCCACTTGAGTGCATATTGCGATGCTCGCTGCGCAAAGCGGACTGCGTAGTCCAGATCCAGGCTCATCCAGCAGTCATACATCAGCCAGAATTCGTGGCCGGTGCGCGATCGCATCTCCTCGAGCAGGGCGATGTTTTTGTTCATTCCCTCCTCGCCCTCCGCGGGCCCATGGTGGAGCGGCAGCTTCCCTCCGATGAACCCCATCTGCCGGGCTAAATCCGGTCGGGCGCCCGTGGCGTAGAAGAGGAGTTCATCGCGAACGGGTCCGCCCAGCAACTGAGACACCGGCTCCTGCCTCAGCTTGCCCAGCAAATCCCACAAAGCAAGATCGACGCAGCTGATCGCGTTCAGAACAAGTCCCTTGCGTCCGTAGAAGATCGTCGAGAGATACATCTGCTCCCATATCCGCTCGATCTCTTCGGCTGGAGCGCCCTCCACAAATCGCGCCAGGTGCGTCTCGACAATCCATGCTGCCGGTTCGCCTCCTGTGGATACCGCAAAGCCGACCACGCCATTATCCGCCTCGATCTCGACGACCAGCGTGCCCAGCACATTCAGTCCGAACGACTGCCGGCTCTCGCGATATTCGGGATACTTTGCCATGGGCGTTGCAATATGATCGTCAATCCAATGCCCTGAGCCCTGGTCGTGATAATCGCCGCCACCGCCGCGAAAAATATATGCGCGCACCTGGCGGATCGTGTGGCTTGTCATGATTGGAAGTCTCCGCTGTGAATTCCTCGATCGATAGCTGATCTTGTGGCCGGACTATCTCACAACCAGGAAGAGAGCGGACGAATCGAAGTAAGTTCACCAGGAACCAGCGAACTCACTTCGACTGACAGAGCATAGTCTTCGATGAAATGCTTGATCCGTTTTCGCGTTCTTAATTCTATTCCGTACTTGCTCTCACCACCGCTACAGGTCCTAAGAGGCCCGATGGCAGCAACGGCGAATTCGCCTTGTACGGCTTCACGTCGGCGAAGGTGATCTTGGTTGCGCCGGGTTGCTCATCGCCAATCAGCCGGTTTACCCAGGCATTGATCACCTTGATCGTTACCTCATTCGCGCCCGGCTTCAGCGCCGACGTTGCATCCACACGATACGGTGTATGCCACACGACGCCGAGGTTTTTACCGTTCACCGTCACCGCGGCGAGGTTTTTCACATCGCCCAGGTCGATCCACAGTGTCGCACCCTTCTTGAACCAATCGGAAGGTGCCTGAATCGTCTTGGTATATGTGCCTGATCCCGAGAAATACTTCACGCCCGCGTCGGAGTTGTCACTCCATGAGGCCAGCGTGTCCAGCGTGATCGACTCGGGTGCGCCGCGCTGAGGCTGGAAGCTTACCTTCCACGGACCTTCGACCGTGGCCACCTTCGACTCCGTCACCTTCGGTAAGCTGTGCGAAGTCTCCGTCGTCGATTTCCGGAATACTACGAACGCCGTTCCCCAAGGTTCCAGATGTAGCGGCACCGTCGTCCGCCCTTCCGCCACCTTATAGGAAACGGGCTCTGAGGCGCCTGTTTCCGCGCGCCAAAGTTCAGGCGCCTTACCCGTCACGCGGAAGCTGGCGTCGACTGTTTCGTCACGATTGTTTCTGTTGTCGACGAAGTACAGATCGCCGTCTGCAAGCTTGCGATGCACAAACAGAAGGCGTGCGTCGCTCTCCGGCTTGGTGTAGTCGAAATCCGGCGGCACCTTTAACGCGGCGAAGACATCAGCGAGGCTCTGGCCTGCATACACCTTGCCTTTGCCTAACGTATGCACACCGCTTCCGTCGCCGAACAACTCCGAATTCAATTTCTTAAATTCTGCCTGATCGTCGGCCTGGCTGGGATCATCGGTCGGCCTGGGCCCGGCAACAACTGCGCCGTCCTGCACCAGTTTATGAATCGCGCGCAGCACAGGCAGCGACATGTGCTTGCTATACGCATCAAGTCCGAGAACGCGGTAACTCATCCCGCTCTTGGCTGTGATCCGCCCGTTCGACACGCTCAGTTCATGAATGAGTGCGTCGGCATTGATGTAATCGAATCCGTAGCCCGCCGGCACGTCCGGCGATTTCTTGTCGAAAATCGCGGTCAGATTCGAGTCTTCACCATAGAAATAGACCAGGTCTGCGCCAAAGCGGCCCTGCTGCAGCATGAAACTGGTTCGGGCCAGGTAGTTGATCCACGTGCCGGCTTCTTCCGCCCACGTCTCGTTTCGGTTGAACCACTGCCCGAATGGCCCAAGTGTCATTCCCGGCGCCTTGTCCACCAGTGGCTGATGGGCAGACTCGTGAATCACAAAACGGTTGATGCCATTCAGGAATTCCTGGTCGGCGGTTGGCTTCAACGTTGCCGGCGACCAGGCCCACGGAGCTGCCGCCGCGGTCATTGACTCCGCGGCGGCAATATTCTGGCCATAGATGTGTGCCACCGAAGCCGATTCGCGATCGTCCGCGTTGTAGCCGAACTGCTCGTTGTTCACTCCAGGCGTCTGGGTCCACATCGCGCTCATCGGCACTTCGTTGAACTTCTTCACTTCCATGCCATCGGCTACGAAAGCGCGTCCGCCTTCGTGCGATTCCCCATAGTGGCCCATGCCGCGCTCGTGCAGGGTCGTTTCCAATTGTCCGTAGTGCTCGTTGGCGATGAGGTCGGCGATGGTCTTGCGGAAATCCCACAGGAACCGGTCGCTGGCTTCTGCACTCTCCACGACCTGGCCTGCGAGAACAGGCATCCAGGGCACGGGGTCATAGCCGCGCAGTTTCTTGAACTGAGCCACCATGTTATCGGTCCAGTTTTGCGAACCCGCCTCCCAGCTATCGTTGATGACGTAGCGTATGCCCTTCTTACCGATAAGGTCTGCGCCGACCGTCGCTTTGTAGCTGTCCAGGTACGTGTCGAAATACTTCTTCACAAAGCGCCGATCCATCTTGTCGACTTCAAGGCCGGTCGCTTCGGCGGTCGCTGGATGGTTGGTGATCCCCAGCAGAGAGTAACCGATGCGCAGGACCACCCAGGTGCCGGCTGGAGGCGTCCAGTCGAGCTTCCCGTCAGGGCTCATCTTCGACGTAAGGTCGACCACATCGGCCTTGGCTACAGCTTCGCTTGCCGCAACATTGGGTGTGGCCCAACCGTACAGATCTGCTTCAGGAGTAAAGGCCGCCTTCTCCTCAAAGCGGTTCACGCGCGCTCCGGGATGAAGTACAAGTTCGGCGACCTCGTAATCGGTGGGGGGCGGCGGTATCTTCATTCCCATCGACGCGGGATCGATCCCGGCTGCCCAGTCCGGTTTGGGCGGCGGAGGATTGCGCTTGAAGGTCACGCGAAAATACTTTGCCGTTATCGGTTCAAATGAGATCGTGTGTTCAGGGGCGCTTCCTCCACTCAGTTTGGCGACCACCTTGAAGGTCTGGCCATCGTCGCTGGCTTCAAGGTTCTTCTCCGGGGCGCTGATTCCGGCGACCATCGCCGTGATCCAGTCAGGGTCCTTGGTTACAAACGTGATGGAGCGGATCATCTGCGGCGCAGAGAATTCGTATTGAATCCAAGAGGTGGAACCAGCTTCAGGAATTGGAACTTTGGTGGTCTTTTCCAGGTCTCCGTCCGACAACATCGCCGGGTCGAGCGCGCCTCCGCTGGATGTGATCTTGGCGTTCAGCGCTTCAACCGGCACATCGATCGCTGTTCTTCGATAGGCGACAACGGCCGCATCGGCGTAAAACTGCGGCATGGGAAGCGTTCCCGGCGGCGGCTGCTGGTCATGAATCCCCATGTTTTGAAACGCCCCCGTATTGGCGGGCGGGTGGGCCAGTGTTCCGGTGAAAGGCTTGCCGCCCTCAACGACCGTTTCGCTCCACACATACTTTTTCATGCCATCGGAACCCGGCACCCAGGGCCCACCTGATTCACTCCACCCGGGCGACCCCGCAATCGCCTCTTCCATGCCAAGCTGGTCGGCGAGAGTCGTTGCGTATTTAAATGCCTGCTTCCACTCCGGCGTCATGTAGGCCAGCCGCTTTTCTACTACCTGGGGCGTCTGGAGGGCGGCATCAAAATTCTGAAATCCGCCCAGCCCCACCCGGTGCATCCACTCAAGGTCCAGTTTGATGCCTTCCTGGCTGATGTTCCCGTTCATCCAGTGCCACCATACCCGCGGCCGCGCCCCATTGGGCGGATTCTCAAACCCGCCCTTGAGCGCGTCACCTGAGCTTTGTGCCAACGAAGCAGCAGCCCCCACAACCAGCAGAGCCATCCCATATAAAAAGGCCTTGTTCCATGAACGCACCATGTTTTTCTCTCCCGGCAGTTGAAGGTTGCTTGTGTCCCGGCGACAGCGACGTGTGCAGAGAGCGCGCACACACAAGGGAATCCGGCGCTCCCGCGAGGACCAGCCGAACTATAGGTGCCCATAATCGACCATGTCAAGCCAAATAAATCATTTCCCTAATGAATTCTTGATTCGCGCAATGCGCGAATCAAGCCGAATTGATTGAGGCCGGTTAATTGTGGGCGACGGGTTAGCCGCGCAGAGTGTAATGTTATGTTTAAGCCTAGAATTAAGGATCCGGCGATCAAGCCGATATATTTCGCAGGGCCTTCGGGCTCTGCCAGTCCCTTTCCCTCGAGTCTTTCGACGAAGCGTCATATCATCGTTCGCGCCATCCTCTGCGTTGCCTTTGCCCTGGGGTGCGCGGCAAGTGCCCGCGCAGTGTCGGCCGCCCCGCTTACATCGCTGGCCGCTGTTCACGCCCTCTCCCACGCAGAGGCGGCGCAGGGACTGCCCGTTGCTTTCGAGGCGTCTGTCACTTACTACCGGAAAGGCAATGTCGATCTCTTCGTACAGGATGGCGATGTCGCGATCTACGTTGAGACGGTCATGAACGCCAATTTGATTCCCGGCGATCGTGTCCTGGTGATTGGAAAGACGCGAGACAGCTTTCGCCCTGAGATCCTGAGCGAGTCCGTTACGCTCCTCCACCACGGCGCGGCGCCTGACCCGGTGACCGCCGCTTTCAGGCAGCTGATCCGTGCTGAACTGGATTGTAGAAGAGTGACTCTTCGCGCCGTTGTACGCAGCGCCAACCTCGTTTCTGACGTCAGATTGAAAAACGTTTACCTGCAACTTCTCATGGATGGCGGAAACATCGACGCCGAAGTGGTGAGCGGCGATGCCTCGGTTCTGAGGGACCTGCTGGATTCTGAAATCGAAGTCACTGGCGCCGTGGCGGGAACCTACGCGGCCAGTTCCAATGGATTTACTCCGACCAGCACTTGAGTAAGAACCAATACGCCGTTGATCGCTGTCCCTCTCTTCGTTCGATTCTGAGCCGAAATTGAATCCTAACAGCCCTGGCAGCGGCGGTGGAGCAAAGCGGATTGTCCATTCCATCGGTTCCCGGTATGACCGCTTGTCGCGCCTGGAGCGCGGATTCGAGTCTCTTTTCTCTGATTGTTTCTTCATTGGCTTCTCCAAATAAGAGGGCGGCCATGAGGCCGCCTTTCGTTTGAGTAGTGGTTTTTCAATTCACTTATGCATTGCACAACCCGAGCGGCCTATTCGGTAGCTCGGGTGATGTTGATCGCTTCGAGGAATTTCGCCTGCGCCTCCAACTGCGCCGAATTGACTCGGTGCATGTAGAGCGCCGTTGTCGTCGGCTTCCCTCGCGGAAGTAGTGCTCGTAGCCCTGAAGGTCGGGGTGTAGGAAACGGAGCGCGTCGACGATAATGCGATCAACTCGAACCGCCTTGATATCGTCTGCAGCCTCGACATGCCCCTCGGGCGTGATCTCGTAGAAGTCGTTCTTGGTGACCGCGACGAACCCGTTGTTGATCAGGAATCGCCAAGGAGAGCCGAACAAATACCTCACCGCGTCGTGGCGTTCGTCCTCCGGCAATCCTAGCGCGAACCCCTCGGCGTCCTTCGTGTTGTAGGGCTCGAGCAGCAGATTCTCGCGATTGAAGGTATCTCGCGGAAAGCGATCACTGAGCGCCTTCAATAAGGCGCGACCTTGGACGTGCTGTGGCAGCTTCCGGAATTCAGCGAGACTTGGCGCGACCGAAGCTATTGTGAACCGGGCCATGCCCCGATCTTAAATGGCGGCAATCTCCCACCGCGAACCTGGCATTGTGTGCAGGAAGGATTGAGAAATCTCGGGTTGAATCTCGGGTTGGAGAAATCAACCAAATCGTCGTAAGTTATTGATAAATATGGTAGGCACGACTGGATTCGAACCAGCGACCTCTTCCGTGTCAATTAGGAAGAGGATTGTAACGGGGTCAATATATCTGACTAACCAAAATATAGGCCTATAACGCTCATTTAACTAGGCTTACAGTTTGACATGGTATTACAATTCTGCTACGAATATACCTGTTGCTCGGATGAGGGAAAACGCTCCAACCTCCGAGCCAGTGGACACTGAATCAGACGTCACGCTTGCAAAACTGCACTACTGGTGAGAATATAGCAAGCGTGGTGGTAATTTCCCACCAAAAGAAAACCGGCCCCGTTGAAGCGGAACCGGTGGTTAGTGGTTGAAGTTGTCGTAGTCGTCCGAACACCGAGCCGAACCCCTGAAGCCTGCGCAGGAATAAGGGGTTTACTCTTTTTAGAGTTAAGGCCAGCCCCATTGTCGGACTCTCTATGGGGTCAAGCTATAGCTCTTGGCACACGGCGATTCTACTACAAAAACGAACCCATGAACACCACTACCCAATTCGTCGCGCCTGATCCCCAAAAAGCAATGAGCAACTTCACCGCAGGACTACGCCGCGCGGTTAAGATTTCCCCGGCGAAGATGGATGTTCTGGTTGAGCAAGACAACGCCCAACGGGATGCGGAGAGAGCCCAGAGCGGACAAGCCAAGCGCGGACCCAAGCCCAGGGCTTAACGGTTGTCCCGTTCCCATCGTTCGATAGCCGATTCCAACAGTGTGTGTAGTGGCGCATTAGGCAACCGGGTCCGCTCGAATTCTATGAGCCTCTCGAAGACTGCCTCATCCCACACCACTTTGCGAAGCAAGTTTTGGCGAAGCGCGGGAATCTTCTCTGATCCTGTAAAAATCGGCGTGGAGTGCGCCCCCATATAAGGGATGGCGATCCGGCGCCTCTTGTGCCGACGCCACCATTTCCGGCCGAACTTGAACGTGATCACGATGAAAATGAAAGCGGCAATGCACCCCAGAACTGTTCCCATTCTCCGATTTTCTCACCCCCTGATATGCTTTTACTATGAGTGACGCCGAGCGCGATGCCGCAATTCTTCGCTTAGTTAAGACCCGAGCGGAAGCCAAGAAGCGAAAGAATCTCCTTGAGACCGAGCTACGGGCTGCGGGAGCATCGCTTTATAGCATTGGTACAGAACTCCGAGAAATCGGATTCAGCACCTCTGTTCAAGCCTCGCCTGGAGCAATCCTACAGCGCGTTGCCGCGGCTCCCGATATTTGCGAATTGGCCCGAGTGAGAGGGATGCTTGAGGAACTCAAGGAGTTGAACGAAAATCTTAAACAGCTTGCCATTAGTGCTGCAACGGAAGGAATCGATTAAGCGCTTTAACGCCCCTTCCGTTTCCCCCGTCCCTGCCGATCCATCCAGCGTGGCCAGTTAGGATACTTCCGGTCTTTGCGGCACCTTGCCTGTGAGTTCGGCATACGTCAACCGTTTTCCGGCTACCTGAGAGAGGGCCAATAGAAAGCGATCAGAATCGTTTAGGGGGTTGTCCTTCGTGGCGCGATTGTTATACCGGAAAATCTGCTCGGTCACATAGCGGTCAAGGTGAAACGGTTCCACCGCAACATAGGTTCCCTTCAGGCCACGCTTGAGCAGTGACCAGAAGTTCTCAATCCCCTGAGTGTGAACCTCGCCGCGCACATACTCTTCAACGTGGTTTACGGTTTCGTGAATGTAGTTCCGCCGCGCTAGATCGTCATACGAGGTGTAGCCGTCCGTGTACACGGTTGAGCCCTTCTCGATCTCTTCGATGATCTCCCCTTGCAGGACTTCCCGCTTCACATTCGGGATGACCTTGGCGCGAACCTGGCGCAGATCCCGGTCCAGCATTCCCATCACGATGGCTTTGGTTTGGCCGCACTCTCCAGCCTTAATCTTGAGCCTACGCGCCCGGTGCATCTTTTGCAGGTTCGGGCCTACGAATGTCTCATCTACCTCAACAGGACCCCCACCAGAACCGCCTAGCTTATGCTTGTTGTCTCGTTCGAGCGCCAGCCGGATACGTTGCAGCATGAACCATGCCGTCTTCTGCGTGACGCCTAAGGCACGGTGAATCTCCCACGAACTGATGCCGTTCTTGCAGTTGCAGAGCAGCCACATTGCCGGGAGCCACTTCTGCAAGCTGATAGGCGAGTCCTCGAAGATAGTTCCCACCTTCACAGAGAACTGCTTCTTGCATTTGCGACATTTCCACCGCTTTTGAGTGGCCAAGTAGTACGGTTCTTTGGCATGGCACTGGGGGCAGATAGCCTCACCATTGGACCATTTCATTCGGGCCACGGCATCAATGCAAACTTGCTCATCGCTGAAATACTTGATTGCTTCGAGTAGCGTCTTAGGGTGTTCCATAAATTGAAGATAGCGCAACACGTCTGGTTAGTCAAGTATATTTATGCCATTGTAACCCATTGATTCTAAAGCGCACTGATGGCTCAGAAAGCGCACATAACCACCTAAAAACACCCTTCAGCACCCTAATCGAACCCTCGGCGGAGTGAAAAAGAAGAGGTCAAATGAGGGAAGAGGTCAACTTGCGTTGTTTGAAAATAGACACGGCTAATCCCTTGTAAGTACAAGACTTTGAAGGATGTAATCCCTCAGCTGAATCGAACCCCTTCGGCGCTTTCCAGAACCAGA
>PLXP01000109.1 GCA_003151435.1 Acidobacteriaceae bacterium | reverse complement strand
TACCGCGGCCAGTTCGAGGAGCGGCTCAAGACCATCATGAAGGAACTGATGGAGAATCAGAACTCCATCGTCTTCATCGACGAGCTGCACACGCTCGTAGGTGCGGGCTCGGCTGAGGGCTCGCTCGACGCGGCCAACATCCTCAAGCCTGCGCTGTCGCGCGGAGAAATCCAGTGCATCGGCGCCACCACTCCGGCCGAGTTCCGCAAATCCATTGAGAAGGACCGCTCCCTCGAACGCCGCTTCCAGGCCGTCAAGGTTCCGCCGCCCAACGAGGCCGACGCCATCAAGATCATCCACGGCATCAAGGACCGCTACGAGAAGTTCCACGCGGTCAGCTACACCGATGCGGCCATCGAGTTCGCGGTATCGCACTCCAACCGCTATATCCCCGACCGCTTCCTGCCCGACAAGGCCATCGACTTGATCGACGAGGCCGGCGCCCGCGTCAAGCTGCGTCAGACCTCGCTGCCCGAGGAGATTACCGAAGTCCAGAAGCGAATCAAGTTCATCGTCCACCGCATGGACTCCGCCATCGCGAATCACGAGTTCGAGAAGGCCCGCTTCTACTCCGACGAGGAGCGGAAGGAGCGCGAAAGCCTGCGCGCCCTGAGGGACAAGTACCACCTCGACGACTCCGCCGCAGGGATTGTAGGCCGCGAAGACATCGAAGATGTTGTCAGCCGCTGGACCGGCGTGCCCGTCACCAGCATCAAGGAAGAAGAGACGCAGAAGCTCCTTCGCGTAGAAGAAGAGCTCCACAAGCGCGTTATCTCGCAGGAGAAGGCGATCAGCGCTCTCGCTCGCGCAATCCGCCGTTCGCGTGCCGGACTCAAGTCGCCTGCGCGCCCTATCGGCAGCTTCCTGTTCCTTGGCCCCACGGGCGTGGGCAAAACAGAAATGGCACGCACGCTGGCCCAGTTCCTCTTCGGATCGGACAAGGCGCTCATCCGCTTCGATATGTCGGAGTTCATGGAGAAGCATTCAGTCTCCAAGCTCATCGGTTCGCCTCCGGGATACGTGGGCTACGAGGAAGGCGGCCAGTTGACGGAACGCGTCAAGCGCTCGCCCTACTCGGTCGTCCTGCTCGACGAAGTCGAGAAAGCGCACCCTGACGTCTTCAACCTGCTGCTGCAGGTGTTTGAGGATGGCCAGTTGACTGACGGCCTCGGCAATACAGTCGACTTCAAGAACACCATTATCATCATGACGTCCAACATCGGCGCACGCCACCTGATGAAGAAGCAGGGCCTTGGCTTCCAGAGCGACCGCGACGACCTGGTCAACGAAAAGGTCGAGGAACTGGTCAAGCAGGAAGTGAAGAAGACCTTCAACCCCGAGTTTCTCAACCGGCTCGACGAGGTCATTCTCTTCCAGTCGCTCAACGATGCCGACCTGATCCAGATTGTCGAACTGCTTGTCCAGAGCTTGAATGCCAACCTGGCTCAGAAGGCCATCACCATCTCCGTCACCGAGGAAGCCAAGAAGTGGATCCTCGACAAGACGCTGATCGATCGCAGCTACGGGGCTCGCCCCTTGCGCCGCGCTCTCCAGCGCTACGTCGAAGACCCGCTCTCCGAAGCGCTGATCGCCGGCAAAATCACCGACAGGCCAGCCTTCCTCGAGGTCTACCTCAACCTTAACCAGTTGTTCTATCGCCCGGTCAGCGCCGACGAAAACGCCACCGAGGAGAAGGCCGAAGGCATCCTCCTCTTCAGCGCTTAAATCGCATCCATGACCAACAAAAGAACCCCCGGCCAACCAGCCGGGGGCTTTCGTTTCGTGTGGCAAGTGCCTTTCACGGTTTTGAAGAGGGACTCACATTACTGAAAGCGCGGAAGTTCGTGGCAGGCGAAGCAAAAATCTCATTGGACAACGAGGCCGGATGTCGACTCTAATTTGCTCTCGGCCTTTCGTTTCCGATTTAGAATGCCTGTCATCATGCTGGATTGTTCTTCGGGAAATCTCGCTACGAACTCATCCACGCATTTTATGAGTTCCTCGTACCGGCCCAACTTTCCCAGGACGAGCGTTATTCGGTCTAGTATGCGTTCGTCTCCGTGCCAGCTGTAGATCAATTTCTCATACTCATACATGCGAGCCATTGCCTGGCGGTAGCGGGTAATCGTCAGTTCAGGCTCAGTAGCTTCGAGAGCGCGCGTCTCTGCAACAAAGGCGCGGTTAGCGTCGCGTTCCGCGTTGTACTGCGCTGAAGTTCGCCAATCTACTGGCGGAACTTCCCACATGATTCTCTCGCCAATCTTCATCACCGAAGACATGAATACCGGCACTGTCCGTTTGCAATCGCCCAAGGCACGATGGGTATTATCATCGGAAAGATTCCCCATTTTCGCCAGGTCCGCAAGCCGATGACTTGGCAAATCGGGATACGCTCGGCGGGCCATTTTCAAAGCGCATGCATAACGGTTTTCTATCGGGACTCCATGCTTCTTGGCCGCTCGCCAAATGAACCCCATATCAAAGGCCGCGTTGAACGTAACGATGGGAAGGTCTCCGATGAACTCCTTGAACTGAACCAATACGTCGGAGAGGGGTAGTCCGTCGCTGTCTACCATTGCCTGAGTGATCCCTGTAATCTGAGTGATTTTCTTGGGCACCCGTTCCGATGGCTTGACTAGGCTCTGGAAAGAAGGATGTGTATCTGAATCGCGATTAACGTAAGCGTCTACGCATGGCCGTCT
>PLXP01000125.1 GCA_003151435.1 Acidobacteriaceae bacterium | reverse complement strand
CAGCCCTGATGTCCTCTTCAAGTTCTTCGTAGGCCTTGGCGTGTTCCTCGTCCATCTCTACCGAAAGCACGCTCTCGTCGTATCGCGGCAGTTTGTCCGCAATGTCTTCGAGCGACAGGAACGCCGTCGTGTTCATCAGGAACTTGCCGAACAGGAGCGGCGATGCACCCGGCTTCTTCAGAACCTGGATCGTCTTCTTCGTTGCCCGTGAACAGGCGTTGTCCGTATCCCGCACCTTCTCGATGGTTTCAAGCACCCCGTACTGCTGCTGGAAGTCGCGCCTGCCCTGGCCNNGCATAGCCGCCCATCAACGTGCCTGTGAGAGCGATCAGCTTCTTTGCCGCGCGTCCCAGCACTCCCAGGCCATTTCCTTGCGCCGTGTCGCCGGCCAGTTGATGCAGTTCGTCCGCGATGGCGAAGTCGAACCATCCGCCCATAAACCGGCCTATGAACTCAATCGGCGCCATGCGCTGAATACGATTGCGATCCGCCTGCCAGAGTGCGGAATAGCGCGTCGTGCCGCCATGGGGAAGAGTCAGCGATTCCGAGAGCTTGATCTTGTCGACAAAGTCGAGATGAGTGAGCTTCTGCCTCTCCGAGTCCATGATCGCAGTGCCGGTGTCGGGATTGATAACGCCTCCGAGGTTCGGCCCGGATTTCGCTTTGAGGTACACGTGCTCCCAGTAGTAGCCCAGCTTGCCCTTGTCCTTTCCGGTGATGAAGAAGGCTGGACCGGAGCAACGCTTGCGCCACCCCTTGCGGCCCATGTGCCGCAACTCGGCGAGCGACAGGCGCATACCCTCATATACGATCCTGCCATTGCGCAGCTTGACTTCGCAGATGCCGTGTGGCTTCTTTGGATCGCCGCCGTTGCGCATGTCCTCGATCAGAAAGGTTCTGGCGCGCGGCACTGTCAGCAGAGCCTCACGCGCCCACTTGTGCGTGATGTGCGATGGGCACATGACCAGCGTTGTGCTGGGCCTCCCATCCGCCAACACATGGATCGCGCCCAGCGCCATATAGGTCTTGCCTGCCCCGCACTCAGCTACGATTCGCGCTGCCTTGGCTTTGCGAAGATACTTCGCCGTGCCCGTGATGGCGAGCGCCTGAGCAGGGAGCGCCTTGCGCAGAAGCGTTGCAATGCGCGGCGCGACAGGGTCTTTCGTGCTCTGAAGAGGAGGATAGGTTTCAAGAATGCGGGTGCCCAACTCATGGGCATGTGCCCTGAGGTACGAGAAGGTGGTTTCCATCGAGACGCCTCGCGGAATTAGGATTTGAGGTTGTTTAGAAGGGCGTTGCAGACAATGCAGTAGGGAACAGCACAAACCCCGGAAGTGAACTAGTACTGCGACCGGGTGATTGGGCAAATGGTCATGCTCATTGCGTCTCTTCGGAACCCCTTTGACTGCGATTCCGTGGCTCACCTATTCACGCGGTCTGAATGCTAGTTTCCGGATCGCCGACTGACCAGGATGCAAACCGCGCTCAGGGGCAGCTCAGTTGTGTGCATTACGGCGCCGAGCAGAGATCACACTCGCTTGAATAGGCTGAATTGAAAGGACTGTTGCTTACCCCACGGAGTAATGTGTATTTCCGATTCGGTCTTCAGGAGACTGAACTGCGAACCGAGTTCCGCGGCGAACATCGGCCCATCATATCGCTGAACTTCCAGTCCGCTGCATTTTTGCGGTCCATCGAGTGCAAACGAACCGATCACTGCATGCGCGCCAGCCGGAAGTGTTTGCAGCAACAATTTCTGATAGGCCGCCCGGTCGCCCGGAGCGGTAAGAAAGTGGAAAACAGCCCGGTCATGCCATACATCGAAGGTCTCAAGATTTGGCTCGGACGATATGTCGGCGGCAATCCAGTGGATTTGGCTCGCCTTGGCACCAAGCCGTTTGCGGGCTCGCTCAAGTGCCGCCTCAGAGATATCCAGGACGGTAACCGTGTAGCCCCGATCCAGAAGCCTTTCCGCAAGAACCGAATTCCCGCCACCCACATCAATAACCCGACCGGAAGAGCGCGCTTCGCCAATAAGTTTCAGAGACATGAGCGGTTCAAGCTGAGTCCAGCTCAAGTCCTCATCGCTCTTGGACAGATAGATCGAATCCCAATGTTCTTTCTTATTCATTTGGAATAGCCGCCTTTCCTAAGTACCTACGACCCGCGCGAAGCATGGCCCGCAGGATTGCAAAACTATCTTCGTCAGTTCCTTTATCAAACTGCTCGGCTTGATTGTCCATCGCATTGGTGACATGCGCGACGATCCCAATGTTCACTTGACGGGCGGTGGCAAAAGCAAAGAGTGACGCCCCTGCATTTCGACGGCGAGGACGCCAGCTTCAGCATGTCGCTGAAGTTGCTGTTTCGTTTCCCGATAAGGTGCGTCGGTTGTCCAAACTGATCCCTGAACGACTGTCAAGCCTAACTGGCCAAGTTCGTTCGTCAATAAATTACTAATCGGCGTGGGGCAAGCGATTTGATCGCTGCATGGAAGGTAGTGAAGCGATGTGCCTTCATCACGCACTGCGCTGGTGGCGACAACAAACCCCGGAAGCTGCAGCGATGGTGATACTCGCCCGGCAGAAGTGAGTCCTAAAATCAGTTGTGCACCGGCGACACTGAGCTGTTCGGCAATCAGCACTGCATAAGGGCCTCCGATTGTCCGCCCAATGACGCCGCAGCTGACGCCGTCAGTTTCCACCAAGTACATCTTGGTATGAAAACATGCCCACGACTCGAAAGAGTTTGCTTTTTCATGGCTCACGAGCCAATCGGTCAGATCGCCATCAAAGTCGAGAACGCAAATTTGGGGAACGCTCAACTTCGGCAACCCCTTGGTCGCACGGACTGCGCTCACCAGTTCCTCTGGCTTGAACGCCGACGGTGACTCAAGCTCATGGTTGAATAGAGGACATCGTTGTGACGGCTTCATCAAGTATCAATTGTAGCCGTGATGAAGGGGATCTAAAAGCCGACAGCCCGCTGGTGATCCGCCGCCATTCATTCGCCGTTATGTTCGATTGACCAAGTAATCGGCTTGTCGCGGGCATAGTCCGTACCCTTGGGATCCGTTCGGTATGAATTACGGACTATTCGAAAGCTGACATACTACCAAAACATCGAAGCGTCGACCTCTGGAGAAGGATTTATGGATGCTGTGACGGAGTATCGCGGCCAGAGAATCGGGCCATTCTTCTCTGGAAAGCTCAGCGCCTGAGACCGTAAGCCTTCCCCTATCCATTCAAGCACTTCTTCAGTTGTCGCCGAGATTAGAACTGGCCGAAAGCCAATGCCGTCAAGAGCCTTGATCCGCTCTAGCGCCTCGACAACGCCGAGAACGTGCTTGGCCCATGCCGGTTCGGCAGGAAGCCCAAGAAAGCTCGCCAGCGTTGCCCATGCTTGATCCCGCTCATAACCAAGCAAAATCGTTCGCCCCACACCACCGTTCGTGTACAACTCTTTCGAGACAGCCACCAGGTGCCGCACGGGATGCTTCCGGTCCGACAAGCTCACGGCTCCCTTGTAGCAGGAGGCGTGTTCGCCGAGAGAGACTTCCTTCACCTCGCCGTCTGGAAAACTCAGAGTGAACGTGGCTTTTTCGTGAACCGCCGCTGTGATCGCTCCCACGTCAGAATCGTTGCCGAAAACGCTGATGAGATGTGCCTGTTCGTCTTCCCCCACATAGCGGTCAACCCGCAACCTTATTCTGGTTGACGTCTTTTCGGTCATGCGCGTGTATTCAAGCAACCCGAGCCTCAGGTGTGCATTCTGCATCGGCCTCTCCTTCCTGTTTCGCCGGCGTCTCGGTCAGCTTCAGGGTCCTTCCATCGGCATAGACCAATCGCAGTTCGTTTGCCCACCGTTCCCGATGATGGATGATCTGCTCATCCCCGTCCTCCTCAACGAAGGTGGTTACATGTTTGACCGATCTCCATCGCGCGATGTGGCGGTCATCGCCCTGGCCGAAGACTCCATTCAGCAGGCCCGCCGTACACAACAGCCCCACATGGCCTCCATGCAGCGGCGTGATCGGACGCCCTGTGGCCATGTCCTCTCGCGGCATCAAAAATGGCAATGTTTGCTTCCATGCACCCGACAGCGGCAACAGATCCTCCAGTAGGTCATACGGCAGCCCGCGGTAGCTCAGCGCGGTTTCGCCCGTCAGTGGTACGAGATATGGCTCGCACGCTTCCGGCGCCAACTCCGGCAACGCCGTAAAGCTGCCATATGGACTGATGCGCTGGAGTTGCCGCCTCGCCTCCTCTACAGCTACTCCGCGCACGTTGCGGCGAACACCGAGCACAGCGATCTGCCGGAAGCGGACAGATTCTTCATCGGTCATGCGAAAGATATTCAGCCTGGAGAAGTGCGAACTCAGTACCCCGGCGCACTCGTGCAGGCGCTCGAACGGGATGACCAACGCCAACACGCCCTCCATCACCAACCAGCGAAAGGTGTGCTCCAGGAACAGGCGCTCCATGCGGCTGTTTCCAACCGATCCAATCTCAGAATCGTACGGAGGATTCAGATAGAGCAGCGAGAATGACTCGGGCTTGGCAATTGCGTCAAAGGCATTGCCCTGAATCGTCTCGAT
>PLXP01000273.1:22921-51823 GCA_003151435.1 Acidobacteriaceae bacterium | reverse complement strand
AGCAACATGCAGCACCTCAGCAACACGCCGCACCTCAGCAACACGCCGCACCTCAGCAACATGCCGCGCCGCAGGAGGGGTCCAGGCCAAAGGGCTAGTAGCGCTGAAGCCCGATTCGTAAAGACAGAGGCCCACGGTCAGCCGCGGGCCTTTGTGCTCTCCGGCCCAGGGCGCGGATTCTCTCCATCTGCGACCTTGGGCGGGTGGCCCATATCTCAGAACCTCAATAAGCCACCGCCCGAGGGTGCCCCAGGGTCTGGATTCTCAGACCTGGGACAGCACGAACCTCGACCTGATTCCGCCGAAACCCTAATTTCAGTCGGGGATCATCGCGAACGCACTCACCGAAAACCGAAGGCGAAGCAAATCTAAATATTTCCGGTTCGACGCGAGACCGCACCACTCCGCAAACAACATGCGTTGCAGAAAATAGCCCGCCCGCAGCGCACAATGGTGATTGAGGGATTTTGCCCGGAATGAATGAGGAGATCGACCCGATCCTCCGGGTACCCCCCTCCCCCCTCCCTCCCATCCTCAAATTGGAAAAATCTAGGCGTAACTCAAACACAATAAACAGGTTACATCAATAATTCCCACCGGGGGCAAAAAGTCAAGTACTTTATAATCAATAACTTAATAAATTGAAATGCCCCATAATCGGTGCAAAAATGGCTCAATAGGCGGCGGAAAAACTCGCTGCGGTGGATTTTTGGGGCTTGCTTCACCCAAATCTAGCCCGAAAAGTACCCGACTCGGCTGTTGAGATCTACCTTCAACACAGATTCTTTCCCCAATAGAAAAGCCCGGCCAGATGGCCGGGCTTTTCTTGCGTCCATCTCTCAATCGTCGCTTACAGCTTCTCGTAGAAGTCGCACGCGGAACACGAAATATAGACTCCGCCGGGGATGCCGCGCTCGCGGTCCTTTACGCGCTTGACGATGCGCGTCGGCTTGCTGCACTTGGGACAGTCTGTCGACTTCGTCGTGTCCATTTCCTTCTTGCGATCACCTGTTTTTGCAATCTTGGCCATCGGGTGGGTGTTTCTCCTTCTTGGGGTGTCTCTGCACACACGCGCAGGATCGCTGCACGCGGCTTCAACGGCGCGGTCGTTTGCTCTTCTCTCATCGCAACAGATTGCCACTTGAGGGAGCGTGACTCGCTCCCCCAAGTTTACATCAGACCCGCACTCGGCCGCCGCGGCCTCAGTTCGACCCGGTGTGCTGCTGGCTGCTGGACGACGGCGCGGGGTGCGCGTCCTCCGGCGTATCGGTCTGCGGCTTGGCCGGCTCGGCAGCAGGAGCCGGCGTGGCCCCGGTTTGCCCCGCCGAATCTTCCGTGGGCTTCGGTTTGGGGAACTGCACCGGCCTCATGACACCCGTGCTTTCCTTTGGGTCGTTCTGGGGCAGAGTTTCGCCGGGCTTCCTGAGGCTCGGCGGAGCCGTCGGCGCCTGCGTATTGGGGTCGCGCTCCGCGTCGCCCATCGCGACAGTGCGCGTCGTCTTGTCGGGAATCAGCGGCGTGCCATCGGTGCGCATCAGGCCTGTCACTTCGTCGTTGGTAAAAATCAGCGGCGTTTCACCCATCTTGGCCACTTCCACCCGGATGACGCGATTGCCGTTGATTCTTACGAACTGCACATCCTTCGGTGGCTGGCCGTAGATCCACTCCTCAAAGGGCATCTGGCCCTCTATCTCGCGCGACTTGCTTTGGGGCGATCCCATGGCAAACAGCACCATGTCCGTGCTCATCCCCACCATCACATGGTGGTTCAGGATCGCTTCTTTCAGCTTGGGTGGCAGCGTGTCAGTAAAAGCCTGGATCGGCGTCTTCAGGTCAAACGAGATGAGAGGTGACAGCAGAGCCTTGACATCGCCCCCCGTAAGTTCCGGGACGTGATTCTGGAAGGCCAGGGTCAACCGGGCGCCCATCGCCTCCTGCCCATTGTCCTGCACCACCGGGTTCGTCCCAGCGCCTGTGCCGATCTGTATGTGGCGAAGGAAGCGGTGTTTGGGATCGGGACCGCCATTCAGATCGAAGACGATCTTGTTCTTTTCAAACTTGACGTCGCTCAGCACCAGCCGGTCGCCGGGCTTGGCGCAGAGCCCTTGCTCAGTGGCCATGGCGAGATAGGCTTCGCCGGCAGGTTCCAGCTTGCCGTTGGCAACCAGCGTCAGGCCCTTGTGTCCCCTGGGAAAGGGGCGCATGGCAAAGCCCTGCTCCGACTGCATCACCCGGATAAGCTCCAGGCGCGTCTTGGCATCCAGTTCGGATTGGGTCAGGGCCACATGGGTGGGTTGAATCTGGGAGTAGCGGCGGTCGACGGGCGCCGAACCTGGACCGGTCCTGGCGTTGCCGTGCGTATCAATGGTCACAACCTGGGCCGCGGCGCAAGTTGCTGCCAGCAGTCCTGCCATGGCGCACAGCACCACCCGGTGCCGGGCGCGGTCCATCGTGCAGTGTTTTTGTGCTGAAAACGCCGGCGGCGTGGCGATCGAATCGAAGGATGATTTCATGGGTGGCCCTCCCATGCCTGCATACAGCATTGCGCTCACAGTAGACCTAAGCAAGCATAAAGATCAAATTTGAGCCGGAACGGCTACTACGAGCGATCGGCAGGCTTGCTCCTGGTAGATAGTGGGAATCGTCTCTACTCCGATTTGTTGCCTGATATCTGCGCGGGCGTCTCCGGTTTTGCGTCGAAGGTGGGCGCTGGAGGCGGCGTGATGATGGGTAGAATCTGCACCAGGACGGGCGGCGCGGGCTCGGCCGGCCCCATCGCTGCTTCATGCTGGCGGCGGGCGGCGGCATCCAGATCCACCGCAACCCCCGCTGCAATGATCTCCGGGGCGTTGTAGCGGAAATCCAGCTCCCGGGTGGCGCGATAGACCACCGGAAGCGCCGCCAGCAGGAGGATGAAGGCGAACCACGTTCCGTCCACTCCAAATCCGCCGCCGGTCAGCCACAACGGCCCCATCGGAGTGCCCTGCACGATCGGCGAATGGCCGTTGGCCCCGCTGACGGTCAGTCCGAAGATCAGAGCGCGGCTCGCCTTCCAGCCAAAGTTCAGACCCCAGCTTACCCACAGCGCCCGGGTGCGCAGATAAGCGATGGAAAGCAAAAGGCTCAGGATGAACGAGACGGCCAGGCTGGCATGATTTGACCCATACAGAAACGCCTGCAGGAATGCATAGAGCGCCGCGAAACCGAGCGCAGCACCAAAGGGTCCAACGGCGCGGCAGAAGCGCTGAAACCCATAGCCCCGAAATGCGATCTCCTCCACCAGGGTGCCCAGCGCATAGAACAGCGCATCTGCAATCAGCCATCCCCAGGAGGAAACACCAAGAGAGAGCCCGATGTGGATGCCTCCGGCGACGGCCATTGCCACGACGCACACCAGGGCAATGGTCCACCCGATGGCCAGGCCAATGCCGATCTCGCCCGGCCAGCCCTGCCGCCGCGGCAAACCCTGCTCGCTGATCGGGTGCGTCTGGCGGTTCAGCATGAACCCAAGGCCCGCGTATCCCGCCAGCAGGAGGAACACCAGCATGGCCTGATCGACCAACGGCGCCCATTGCTCGCTGGCCAGCCCTTGCGCGCCGCGGCGAGCCAGCGCACCGGCCATGAAGTAGTAGAAGATCGCGGTAATGAATTGGGCGTAGGCGCGAAGGCGGCCGTCAGGGGGGCGGTTTGGGATCATGACGCCACCCTCCGGGACGACCTGCCTCGCGCGTACGGTACGCGTGCGGACCGAGCCGGCGAGAAATCCAGGTTGTCCGGCTGCTTCGCCATCCTGTTGGCCAAGAAACTAACCTTCCGTGTAGAACTGCGCAATGTTGCGGAACTTTGCCTGGCGTGCCGCGATCATCTCGTTGACCGGCATCGCCTTCAACTCGGCAAGATGCCTCTGCAGCGCGCTGCCCAGCAAGCCGGCGCCGGCCTCGTGGTCTTCGTGCGCGCCTCCCGGCGGCTCGGCGATGATCTCGTCCACGCAGCCCATCCTTGAAACCTCGGGCGCGGAGATGCGCATGGCTTCGGCAGCCAGTTGTTTGTGGGCCGAGTCGCGCCACATGATGGCCGCGCACGACTCCGGCGTGATCACAAAGTAAAGCGCGTTTTCGAGAATCAGAACGCGATCGCTCACAGCCAGCGCCAGCGCGCCGCCCGATCCGCCCTCGCCGCTGATCACTGAGATGGTGGGCACGCGCAGCCGCGACATCTCCAGAATGTTGCGCGCAATGGCTTCAGCCTGCCCGCGCTCCTCTGCGCCCAGCCCCGGATAAGCGCCGGGCAGATCGATGAAGCTGATCACGGGCCGCGAAAATTTCTCGGCAATGCGCATGCACCGCAGTGCCTTGCGATACCCTTCGGGGTTGGGCATCCCAAAGTTGCGCTTCACGCGTTCCTTGGTGGACCCGCCCTTGCGGTTGCCGATCACCAGCACCTCTTCGCCGGCCAGCCGCGCCATTCCACAAGCCACAGCCTCATCGTCGCCATAGGCGCGATCCCCGTGAATCTCGCTGAAATCAGTAAAGATCCGCTCGATGAATTCCATGGGGTAGGGCCGCTGTGGATGCCGTGCCCGCTCGATTCTAATCCACGCCGGCGAAACCGCTGGCTGCTGTACCGTGTTCCCTGGTTGCTGTTCGCTCATCGACACCTTGATGACATTGCGACGGTGCGCCGCATGCCCTCAAGTGATTCTACGGGGCGTAGCCTTTTGAGACAAATAGAGAAAGCGGCAAGCGCAACTCCCGCCGCCGGGATTTCGCCCTTACACTGGGGAGGCACAGAAGGCGAGGGCATGGGCGCAGCCATCGAGTTCCGGAATGTCTCTTTCAAAACTCCCCAGGGACGCCTGCTCCTCGACGGCATCTCCCTCGCACTGGAAGAAGGCACGACAACGGCCATCCTTGGCCGCAGCGGGTCGGGCAAAACCACATTGCTGCGCACCGTCAACCGGATGCTCGAGCCAACCGACGGCCAGGTGCTGGTCGATGGGCACGACGTCGCCACTGCCGACCTCATCGCACTGCGCCGGGGCATGGGCTACGTCATCCAGGAGACGGGCCTCTTTCCCCACTTCACCGTCGAACGCAACGTGGGACTGGTACTCGAAGCGCAGGGCCTGCCGCGCGAAGAGCGCCGTCGTCGC
Organism: Acidobacteriaceae bacterium; assembly: GCA_003151435.1. GTDB lineage: Bacteria > Acidobacteriota > Terriglobia > Terriglobales > Acidobacteriaceae > Telmatobacter. The sequence goes on along the minus strand of PLXP01000273.1, from coordinate 46,671 downwards.
AGTGAGCTTTTGCTTGCCGCCGTTGGGCTCGACACCGCCACCTTCGCGAGTCGCTATCCGAATCAGCTTTCCGGAGGTCAGCGCCAGCGCGTCGGATTGGCACGCGCCCTCGCGGCGGAGCCTGGAATCCTCCTGATGGACGAGCCTTTCGGAGCACTCGATCCCCTGACGCGCGCCGAGATGCAAGACATGCTGCGCGGCCTCATGAGCCGTCTCAAGAAGACCGTGCTGCTGGTGACGCACGACCTCGACGAAGCGCTGTACCTCGGCGACCGCATCGTGCTGCTCAGCGAGGGCAAGCTGATTGCCAGCCTCACGCCGGAAGAATTCATGCAGTCGCAGCAGGCGGAGATTGTGGCCTACGTGCGCGCCTTCCACCGCGGCGAACGCAACGCGCAGGGTGAGCACAAGGGGCAGGATGAACGGGCCGCGACAGGCGGTGCCGCATGAGCGCGGGATTCTTCTCGCAATACGGCGGCGAAATCGCCACGCTGACCGTCGAGCATCTGTGGCTCACCGGCGCGGCCATGTTGTTTGCCACCGCGATTGCCGTGCCCGCCGGAATCTGGCTCACGCGCGCGCCCCGCTGGGCCAAGCCAGTCATCGCGACCGCCAACGTGCTGCAGACCATCCCGTCGCTCGCCATGTTCGGGTTCCTGCTGCCGCTGCCGTGGCTGGGCGAACGCGCCGCGCGCATCGCGATTGTCGCGCTCACCGCGTACGCTCTACTGCCGATTTTGCGCAACACCTATGCGGGAATTCGCGGCATCGATCCGGCCGTTGTGGAAGTGGCGCGTGCCCTTGGCCTCACAAACTCTCAGCGGCTCTTCAAAGTCGAGTTGCCTCTTGCCGCCTCGTTCATCCTTGCCGGGCTTCGCACCGCGACAGTCACCTGCGTTGGTATCGCGACCATCGCGGCAGCAGTAGGCGCGGGCGGCCTGGGCGAGCTGATCTTCCGCGGCGTCGCTTCTGTCGATAACCGTCTCGTGCTCGCGGGCGCCATTCCCGCGGCGCTCCTGGCCCTGGCAGCCGACGCCGCCCTCGGCCTCCTCGAGCGCTGGTTCAAGGTCCCCGCTTCATGAGCGCGCGGCACATTCCGGGTGCCCCAGGTCCCGCTTCTGGGACCTGGGTTGCCACGATTCGCAAATGCGCAATCTTGCTGATTGCCGCTGTGCTCCTCAATGCCGTTGCGTGTTCTCCGCCACGTCCCGGCCACCCCGTCATCGGCGCCAAAAACTTCACCGAACAGGTCGTGCTCGGCGAACTACTCGCCCAGGAAATCGAAGCCAAGTCGCACCTGAAAGTCGAACGCCGCTTCTACCTCGCCGGCAGCTACATCTGCCAGCAAGCTCTGGTCGCGGGCCGCATCGACGCCTACGTTGAATACACCGGCACGGCTCTGACCGCCATCCTCAAGCAGCCGGTTGACCGCGACCCCGACTCGGTCCTCAACACGGTGCGCAGCCTGTACGCCTCGCGTTACCACGTCACCGTCGCCGGCCCGCTCGGCTTTGAGAACACCTTTGCGATGGTCATCCGCGGCGACGACGCGCGCAGTCTGAACCTGAAAACATTGAGCCAGGCCGCGCCCGACACTCCGCAATGGAGACTCGGCGTCGGCTACGAATTCGAGCAGCGCCCCGACGGGCTGCCCGGTTTGAGCGCCGCCTACGGGCTCAGATTCGCCGGCAAACCCCGCACCATGGATCTCGGCCTGCTCTATCGCGCGCTCAACGCGCACCAGGTCGATATGATCGCCGCCAACTCCACCGACGGCCCCATCCAGGCATTCGGCCTTGTCGCCCTTGAAGACGACAAGCACTACTTCCCGCCCTATCAGGCTGTGCCCCTTGTCCGCGAAGAAGCGCTGGCCCGCTGGCCGCAGATTCAAGTCGCGCTCAAAGCGCTCGCGGGCAAAGTTACCGCCGACGACATGCGCGCGATGAATGAGGCCATCGACGGCCGGCACCGCGACCCTGCCGATGTGGTGCGCGAGTTTCGAGCCGGAAAAGGCCTATGAACTGATCCTGGTGACACAGCAATTTGTTCTTTAAAAGGGAGCGGCTCCAGCGCCACAATTTGAAGGTGCCTGGTCTCGCTGCCGCACCCGGTCGTTTGCATCATCGGTTACGTAGAATAGTCTTACGTCAGTTGAGCGATACGTTGAGTACGCTGCTTTGATTCTCGCGGCAGGGGCGCCATGACCTCAGTTCGAATGGACAAGTGGCTCTGGGCAGCCCGCTTCTTCAAGACGCGCGCGCTGGCGGCCAAGGCATGTGACATCGGCCGCATCCGGTCAAAAGGCATTGAAGCCAAGCCGGCGCGTGAAGTGCGCGTCGGCGACATGCTCCACGTGAAAAACGAGGGCGGCGATTTCGAGATTGAAGTGCTGGAACTGAGCGAAATGCGTGGGCCGGCCGCGGTGGCGCAGAAGCTCTATCGCGAGACCGAGGCCAGCAAGGAACTGCGCCTGAAGGCCGCCGAAGAGCGCAAGGCGATGCAGCAGTTCGCCCCCTTGCCGGAACGGCGCCCCAGCAAACGAGACCGGCGCCGCATCATCCAGTTTCGCGGCGGCCAGTAGCGCCTATTCCCAGTGCCCGATCAGCAGCAGGCTCGCTGTTCCCGGCGTTTCGCCGATCGAGCTGTTTGTATTCACATAGTAGCTGTGCATGATCAGCGTAACGCGCGTCCCTCCGGCCACCGCCAGGTGCACCGGTTGCGACAGCACGTAATGCGCATTGGGCGTCGCCGATCCAACGCGGTCGGCCGCGAATCCGGTCATCGCCTCGTAGCCGCCAATCACTGTATCGAGATACCACTCCGGCCGCCCCGTTGTAGCAGTGTCGTAATCCGCCTCGGCAAAGAGATGGTCGATGACAAATGTTCCACCGGGCGGAATGTTGATGCACAGGTAGCCCTTGCCTGCCGGCTGGGGAAAGGTATCGAACTGCTGAAACTGCTCGTCGCGGCTGCGATCGCCACCGGGTGAATAGCAGGACTGCGCCTGGTCTGTTGGAATTTGCAGTTGCGGATCGTTGGACGGCGAGTTGGGATACCGCGAATGGCGTGGACCACGGACCTGCGCGGCCATCGGCAGCACGCAGACAAATACGCCTGCAAAAATAATGCGGAGGGACCGAGTGAGCATATCGTTCAACCTGACCATCGAATTGAGCTGCGATTCTACCGTACTGGACGCCGGCCGCTCTGCTTTCGCTTGAGCCGGGGACGCAAGGCAATGCGCAAACGACGGAAAGCTGTTCAGGGCAGGCAAGATGAGCGCAGCGGCATATGCCCAGCCGCCCCGACTTTAGTAGACTCAACGGCAGCATGTTACATGTCGCCTCCACCATCTCGCGCTTCCGCTTTGCATTCCGCATCGCTCCGCTCGCGGTCGCTTTGGCCCTCGGGGCAGCCTGCCAGCACGCCCCCGCCCAGGGAACCCGCCTGTGGACCCAGTCGCGGCTCGAGGAGTTCGAAAAAGGCTCTCCACAAGGCGTGGCACTCACCAGCGATGGCTTTTTGCGCGGCGCTCCGGGCCTGAACGAAGTGCTGATCACGCCCGCGACCTTTGTATGGTCCGTGGCCGTGGACAAAACCGGCGCCGCCTACCTTGGCACCGCATCCCCGGCGATTGTGCTCCGCGTCTCACCCGACGGCAAGCCCTTCACGCTGTTCGAGACCCGGGACCTGAGCGTGCAGGTGGTGCGGCTGGGGCCCGACGGCGCGCTCTACGTGGCCACCATGCCCAGCGGCAAGGTCTACAAGCTCAAGGCAGACGCTGCGGCCCAACAGGATGAGTCCAGCGCCACGGTGGTTTTCGACGCGTCACGCCTGGCTGCGCTGAAGAGCACCGAGCCCAAGGCGGATAAAAAGCCAAAAACCGAAAAGAAAGACGAAAAAGATCCGGATGCGAAAGACGGCGATCCGAAGGACCCCGACAAGCACGACGACAAGTCTCACTACGTGTGGGATCTCACATTCGACAAGCAGGGCCGGCTCTACATCGCCACGGGCGGGCCGGGAGCCGTATACCGCGTCGATCCGGCCCAGCCGTCTGCCGCGCCCGAAGAGTTTTTCAAGAGCGACGAGCAGCACATCCGCACCCTGGCCTGGGACGCAAAGGGCAATCTGATTGCCGGCTCCGACGGCAGCGGGCTTGTGTACCGCATCAACTCGCTGGGCAAGGGCTATGTGCTCTTCGAAGCGCCCCGCCGCGAGATTACCGCCGTGGCCGTGAGCGCCAACGGCACCATCTACGCCGCCAGCGTCGGCGACAAGAGCCACAATCCGCTCCCACCGCTGCCTGTTCAAGGCGCCGGTGTGGTGACCTTTACGATGATTCAACCGGGCTCCCTGCAGGCTGCGAATTCCAGCGCGTCCGCTCCCGAGGGAACGGAGATTTATGCCGTGGCCGAAGGGCAGGCGCCGCGCAAGCTGTGGGCGGGCAAGGACGAGGTAGTGTACGCATTGGCGGCGCGGGCCGATGGCCTGCTGGCGATCGCCGGCAATCGCGGTCACATCTTCCGCATCCAGGACGACGGCACGTACGCTGACATCGGTCATCTCGATGCGCAGCAGGGTTTGAGCATGGCGGTGGCGGAAAGTGCCGATCGCAAGGGCGGCGTCTTCATCGGCACCGGCAACACGGGCAAGCTGATTCTTCTGGCGCCCCAGGACAAGCACGAGTACTCGAGTGATGTGCTCGATGCGGGCGCGTTTGCGCGCTTTGGCCGCGTTGAAGTGGAGCCCGATTCGTCCGGCTATGAGCTGTGGACCCGCACCGGCAACGTGGAACAGCCCGTGCGCGGCTGGTCCGATTGGGAACCTCTCAAGTCCGGTGAAGTTGCTTCACCCGCGGGCCGATTCCTGCAATGGAAAGCTGTGCTGCACGCCAAGGGAAGCCTGGGCAGCGTCGGCGTAAATTATCTGCCTGTGAATGCGGCGCCAGTGGTAGACGATCTGGTGGTGGTGCCGGGCGCTCGCGTCAATGCGCAGCCTCAGCCCGTCGGTCAGCCGCAAACGGTGAACATTGCTCTGTCTTCCCCAAACCAGGCCCCGACCATCACGTTTGACGCCGGGGCCAACACACCGTTGAACGCCGTGAAAGACCGCACCGCAATCACCGCGCGCTGGGCGGCGCACGACGACAACGGCGACGACCTGACGTACGCGCTCTATCTGCGCGGCGATGGCGAGCACGTGTGGCGCCTGCTGAAAGACAACATCGCTGAGAAGGCCTACTCCTTCGACCAGACGCTGATTCCCGACGGCGGCTACCAGATCAAGGTGGTGGCGTCGGATGCGCCCTCGCATACGCCCGGCGATGCGCTCACCGGCGAGAAGGCGAGCGACCGTTTCGAAGTCGACACCACCCCGCCCGTGGTCAGCAACCTCAAGGCGGAGGAACAGGACACACCGTGCGCGCCCAAGCCGTGCGCCAGGGCCGTGCTGGTAACCTTCGACGCCGAGGATGCGGTGTCGCCGATTGCGCACGCGGAGTACTCGCTGGATGCGGGCCCGTGGCAGTATGTCGAGCCGGTAGGCGGCCTGTCGGACTCCAGGCGCGAGCACTACGAGATTCACTTACCGGCCAAGGCATTCACGGGCAAAACGGGCGAACACCTGCTCACGGTGCGCGCCTACGACCGGCACGACAACGCGGGATTGGCCAAGACCGTCTTCGCAACGGCATCCTCCGATTCCGGAGCAAAGTAGGCCTGATGCGCTTTGAACTTTTTGTGGCGGCGCGCTACCTGAAAGCCAAGCGGCGGCAAGCCGTGGTGGGCGTCGTNNGTGCAGCTGATGCGCGTGGAGGGCGACGGCATTCGCAACTGGCAGCCGCTGCTGGAGCGCCTGCGCCACGTGCCGCACGTCACCGCGGCATCCCCGGGCCTCTACGAACAAGTTCTCGTAGCACGCGGGGCACGCGATGGTGGCGCGCTGATTGAAGGCATTTTGCCCGACCAGGAACTTACCGTCAGCGAACTGCTCAAGACGGCCACTCCCGGATCGCTACAGGAACTGCAACCGCAGCCGCAACCGGCCTCGCAACTCAACGCGGAACTCCCGCCCATCCTGCTGGGCAAAGACCTGGCTGAGACCGTCGGCGCCACCGTGGGCGACCGCGTGACCCTCATCAGCCCGCAAGGCGAGATGACACCCTACGGCGTAATCCCCAAGTGGGTTCCGTTTCGGCTGGCCGGCATCTTCCACTCCGGCTTTTATCAGTACGACGCGCAGATGGGTTTCATGCGCCTGGCCGACGCGCAGCGGCTCTTCGGCGAGCCCGATCTACTGTCGGTGATCAGCTTCAAGGTAGATAACCTTGACCGCGCCCCGCAAATCGCCCGCGACATCGAGCAGGAGGCGGGCAAGGGCTTCCAGACCAACAACTGGATGGAGGAGAACCGCGAACTCTTCAAAGCGCTCAAGCTGGAACAGTACGTCACATTCATCATCATCGCGCTCATCGTGATTGTGGCAGCGCTCAACATTCTCATCGCGCTCACCATGATGGTGATGGAGAAGACCCGCGACATCGCGGTGATGATGAGCTTCGGCGTCGAGCCCGCGCAAGTGAGGCGCATCTTCCTGGTGCAGGGCCTGCTCATCAGCCTCATCGGAACCGTGGTCGGCCTCGTGCTGGGTTACTTTGCCGCGTGGGCCGGCGGACACTACCACTTCATTCATCTCTCCGCCGAGGTCTACTCGATCGATACCCTGCCCTTTGCGCCGCGCGTGCTCGATGGCGTCATCGTGTCCGCGGTGTCCATCGGGATTTCGCTGCTGGCCACGCTTTATCCGTCGTATGCCGCCTCTCGCGTGCTGCCGGCCGAGGCCCTGCGCTACGAGTAGCGGCGGGCTCAGTCCTGCTATCCTTCTTGGCAATTGAGCGTCCGTTGAAATGGGGGTGTGCGATGCGCCTTATGACCCTCGCTCTCTTCGTCTGTGCCGCAACGACTGCTTTCTGCCAATCGAGTGCGCCGGCTCCAATCAACCCTGACACGCTGGGCCAGTTGACCCCCGAGTTCACGCAGCCCGGAATGGATTTCAGCCAGCTCCCGCCAAACTGGAACCTGGTCATCGTGAAGCCGCGGGGAACCCTGGTTTTGCCTCGCACCGCAGCCGGCCAGCTCCGCTCCAGTGCGGCGATCGACCCTAAAATCATCGTCCATCCGCCCCAGTCGAGCCTGGGCGTGCAGCCGCCGGGCACCCTGGTGGCGCAAAACCTGTACCCCAATCTCCAACTGCTTCCAATCGACTGGCCCAAGGCGAAGATCGAGCAGATACCCACGCAGTGGCCCAACTACAAACTGGCCAGGATTCCCACGGAGTGGAAGGTCAAGGCCGTAATGCGGCTCGTTCAGAATGGGAACCGTGTGGGTATGCAAGATCCGGCAAAGTAGGGGCCTCTGACCGGATTGGCAAGTTTGACATTGTGACACATTTTGTGACACATTTGAACCATGCCTAGTGTGAATCTTCGCCAATTACGCGACACTCGCCAGTTGAAGATCTGGTTGGCGGCGGGCGAAACAGTCGAACTCAGGGAGAGAAACCGTGTTCTTGCTCGGATTGTTCCCGAAGAGCCGGCTGCTCAGGCTCCGGCAGAGTGGCCCGATTTCGAAGCTCGGGCGCGGAAGATCTTCGGCGACCGGGTTCTACCGGGTGCCGATCTGTTGATTGAAGAAAGAGAGAAGAGCCGCTATTGACGATCTATGCCGACAGCAGTTTCTTCGTTTCACTTCACTTGATTGACCGGTATTCGCCCGAGGCGTGGGACCGGATGTCCAGACGCCCTGCGGTATGGATAAGCGCCCTGAATCGCGCTGAATTTACCCACGCAGTGTTCCAGCACGTTTTCTGGCGAAAAGCAACCGTCAGTGAAGCCGAGAATGCGATAGCGGGCCTTGATCGCGATTGCCGTGCTGGTGTATGGCGCGAGGCCGGCTTCCCTGATCTGGCCTTTATGCGGAGCAGCGATCTCGCCAGGCGTTACGGTCCTGCCCTTGGCGTTCGCACGCTGGACTCGCTCCATGTTGCGTGTGCGCTGGAATTGAAGGCGGAGCGCTTTTGGACCTTTGACGAGCGGCAGGCACGGTTGGCAGAGGCCGTCGGGCTCAACACCAGTCTCTAACCGGCGGTTTGCTCATTTCGCGGCGGGCGGTCGCGCACTTCGTATCACTGCGGAGTAATGATGCCGCCCAGCGCGTGCCGGCGAGGCAGCACGATGCCGCGATGATCCACTTCCGGCCCGGGACCGGCGGGACGGTCGAGAGCGGGTACGTCGGCTCGCTCCATCAGCGCTCCGCCACAGGCGGGACACCAGTCGCCGACGGATTCTTCGCCAAGCAAGGCGTGGCAATGGGTACAGATCCGGTCCATATTTGAACAATACTCCAGGTCTCCCCCAGCGCCGGTGTGCACGCCGCCCCCCGCCCGCAAGTGGCCGGAAATTGGCCCCACCGCAGGTGGCCGCACCGCAGGTGCCAGGTGCCCGGTACACTGGGGATATGCACCCTCCTGTTCGACTGGTGGCGATCGACATGGACGGAACCCTGCTGCCGACCTTCGCCCAGGCGGTGAGCCGGCGAACCGCGCAGGCACTCAAGGCCGCCCAGGCCGCGGGCATCACCCTGGCCATCGCTACCGGCCGGCGCACCGCCTACACCGTGCCGCTGCTCGACGGGCTCGGTCTGCGAGCGGATATGCCCCTCATCACGTCCAATGGAGCAGTGACCCGCACGCTGGGCGGCCAGCCGATTGACCGGTGCCAGTTGCAGGCGCGGGTGGCGCGCGGCATTTGCGGGCTGCTGCGGCCTTTCGGCACGCTGGTGTTCACATTTGACCGGCCCGGTAAGGGCGAACTGGTGCTCGAAGACCTTGAACAGGCGCACATGCGCATTTCCATGTGGGTGGAGGCGAACCGCGGCGCTATCGAGATCGTTCGGCCGCTGGAACAAGCGCTCGAGGACGGAGACGACCCCATTCAGGGCATGGTGACCGGGAGCCTGGACAAGATGAAGCAGGCCGAACGGGCGCTGAAGGAAAGCGAATGGCGCGGGTCTTGCGAGTGCATCCGGACCGAATACCCGGCACGCGACCTGTCGATTCTTGACCTGCTGCCTCCCGGAGTCTCGAAGGGCTGGGCATTGGAGCGGCTGGCGGCGCGGCTCGGCGTGGACCGCAAGGAGACCATGGCCATTGGAGATAACTGGAACGACGTCGATATGCTGGAGTGGGCCGGCCAGGCCGTGATGATGGGCAATGCCGCGGGCGAGTTGCGAGCCATGGCCAAAATGCGGGGCTGGAAACAGGCTCCCCCGAACGACCAGGACGGCGTGGCCGTCGTGCTGGAGGCGGCNNCGGGCACACGTGGTAGGTTAGTTGCGGCTGACACGCGGATAATGAATGCACATGGGAAAGGGAAGCCATTTGCTGAGAAGCAGACATCTGGTGATCGCGGCGGGAGCCCTGGCGGCATTGATTCTGCCCGCACGGGCCGCCGAACGTGTCACCCTGCGCAACGGCTTTGACGTCTCTTGCAATCGTCACGCTGATGCGGACGGACGGGTGCGGCTCTATCTGTCTGCCGGTGAAGACAACTTTATTGAGGTGGCGCCGGAAGACATTGCCGCAGTCGAGACGGTTCCCGACCCTCCCATAGCCATGGAGACGCAGTCGCAAGCCGTCCCGAAAGCCAGTCCCGATGCGAAGCTGAGTGCCGCGGACCTGCACGAGATGCTCACCTACGCCGGCCACGAGCACAACCTGGATGTGGATCTGCTTGCGAGCCTGGTGAAGGCCGAAAGCGGCGGCAATGTGCGCGCCGTGAGCCGGACCGGCGCACGCGGGCTGATGCAGTTGATGCCCGGAACCGCCGCTGGCCTGGGCGTCGAAGACAGTTTCCGTCCCGAACAGAATGTGCGCGGCGGCACCACCTACCTTGACGCGCTGCTCACCCGCTACCACGACAATCTTGCGCTGGCCCTTGCCGCCTACAACGCCGGACCGGCCGCGGTGGACAAGTACCGCGGGATTCCGCCCTACCGCGAGACGCGGCTCTACGTGGCCCGCGTCATCCACGAGTTCAATCGCCGGGTGCTGGAGCGCGAAGCACAGGCGCGCCACGCGCTGGCCGCTGCGGCTGCGATACCCAAGCCAAGTCGTTAGCTTCCGCCATCGGGGTGTTTATTGATTGATCAATAGGGTAATTCTTCCTGCACACTTAAGAGTACTCGTCGGATCTGTATGGATACGTCTATATTTATCAATCACATAATATTCATATTCTCATGCAACACTTGAAGCTGACACGGTGCCAAAGTAATCAGACGATATATTGCTTGATGTCAGAGAGATGTAAAGCCACCCGCGCGGCTGCCCCGATTCTCGAAGATCGACACATCTCATTCAGGGCCTGAATCCGCCTGCTACCGGAAAAGATGCGGAACGAAGCGGCTGGTGTTCGTGGTGACCAGTCCGGAGGATTCGCGGATACCGATGCCGCCGGGTTCTCCGTCAACGAGCCAACTGCCCAGCACAGCGGTGTTTCCGTCAACCGCCATGGGGGCAAGTGCCTGGTAAACAACGCCTTCCGGCTCCGCAGGGGCGGCGCTTCCCTGCTCTGCAACCCAATTGCGAAAAACCGTGACCCCTGATCCTTCGCGCCCGAAAAGCGGTTTTCTGATGTAATCTTTCAGGTTTCGGGGACCGTCAAGATAGGCCGGAACCAGCAGCTCGTGATTCGGATTCAGTTCCCAAAGGATCGCCAGAAGGGCCTTGTTTGACCACAGCATCTTCCAGATGGGCTCCACCCACCGCACGGGATTGGCCTGCGCCGATCCCATGGATTCGAGGGCGTGGCACCCGAAGTTCTCCCGCAGCAGCCACTCCCAGGGGTAGAGCTTGAAGATACTCTCCATGGGCCGCAGGTCGAGATCGACAAACCGTGCCTGGGCATCTTCCCAGCCGATCTCGTGAATGGGGATGGGAATCGTCCGGTGGCCGGCCTGCTCTGCCGTATCGCGCAGATAGCTGATGGTCATAAAGTCTTCTTCGCTGCCATCGTGGCCGAAGTAGACCGGCTGCTTGAGGTAGGGCAGCAGGTCTTTCCATTTGGCCACCAGCTTCTCGTGCAGCGAGTTGAACTGGTCGGCGTTGGGAAAGCAGTCCTCCAGCCAGTACCACTGCGTTACGGCCGCCTCCACAAGGGCGGTAGGCGTATCGGCGTTGTACTCGAGGAGCTTGATCTGGCGGCCGTCATAGGCCAGGTCCAGTCGGCCATAGAGGGCGGGCGGCTCGGAGTTCCAGGTTTCGCGGATCCTCGCGGCGGCTTCGGGCGGAATCTTCATCTCCGCGAGGCGGTCGTGGTCGAGGATCGCATCCCCGGCGGCCAGGGCCAGCTTCTGGATTTCGGCGGTGGCGGCCTCAAGGCGGTCGATTTCAACGGACGTGAACTCCCAGTAGGCCGATTCGTCCCAGTAGGGCGCACCATCGGCGAGGGTGTGGCAGGTCAGGCCGGTGCTGGCCACCGTAGCCTGCCAGCCGGAGCGCGGGGCGATGCTATGACGGCGCATTATTCGCCCCCGCCTTCGCCGCCGCCGGCATGTCCGAATCCTCCGCGCGAGACGCCGCTGGAAGTGCTGCTGCCGCCGACAACTGCGTCACCCACGTGTCCACCGCTGCTGCCGCCGTAGATGTAGTGGTAGCCGTAGCCGCCGCCCGACGAGTGCGTCTGGCAGTTGCCATCGGGCGCAATACGGCCTTGCGCATCGACGCAGTTCCGCGATTCAGGGGTGTCGTGGCAGCCGGTGACGAACAGGGCCAGGGCCGCAAGCAGAGTCAGAGGTACATCGCTGGATTTACGCATTGAGCTTGCAAACCATGCTGGCGGATTTCGTTGCGGAATGCAAGGTGCATGTGAACGCGTCTCAAAAGTGCTCGCCCGGCAAAAAGACGTAACGATCACAATGGGCATCCCACACAGCACGTTAGACTAGGTAGGGCAGAAAAGAACGCAGCGGGGGCAGTTTTGAAGAAGAATCAGTGGATTCTTGGGGTGGTGGTGTTGGCGGCGATGGTGGCGCTCGTGATGTGGGGGCGCACCCGGATTCACTTTGATTTTGCCAATTTCCGCTCTCAACTGGCGCTGGCTCAGTGGAGCAGGATCGGCATCGCCGCCGCCTGCATTTACCTGGGCTACGCGTTCCGGTCGGTGCGCTGGGCGCTGCTGCTGCGCCATAACAAGAAGGTGCCGGTGTTTTCCCTGCTCGGAACCCAGGTAATGGGGTTCACCGGCGTAGCCCTCATCGGGCGGGTAGCCGATTTGATTCGTCCTTACCTTGTCTCCCAAAAAACCGGCCTGGAATTGAGTTCGCAGATCGCTGTCTACATTGTGGAGCGCCTGTTTGACGCTGGTTCGATGGCGCTGATTGCTTCAGTAGCGATCATGCAGCTTCCCGACAGCGACGTGGTCGCGGCCATCAACTACTCAAAGCACCTCGCTGCGCTGAGCCAGAGCCATCCGGATGCTGCCCAGTTTCTGTTTCGCTTCGGCGGCCTGTTGTTGACGTTTGCCGGGGCCCTGTTTCTGGTTTTTATTCGACTGAGTGGCGGCGTCATTGCCAGCGTGTTCGAGCATACTTTCGGATTGGTATCGAGGAAGTTGGGTCATGCTGTCGGGCATAAGATACGCACCTTCCGCACCGGGCTGGATACAATACGATCGTTTTCCGACTTTGCCACCACTGCCTCGCTTTCCATCGCGATGTGGGCCCTTATCGCCGCAGCCTACTTTGAAACCATGCGGGCGTTTGTCGCCAGCCCACAACTGGCGGTCATCAGCCCCGCCAAATGCGTGCTGCTGATGGTGGTCAGTGGTGGCGCGAGCATTATTCAACTGCCGGTGCTGGGATGGTTTTCGCAGATCGGCATCGTGGCCGCGGCAATCTCCGGCTTCTTCGCCGTCGCGCCCGAGGCGGCCTTGGCCTGTGCCGCAACGCTGTTGCTGGTCACGTTCCTCAGCATTGTGCCGGTGGGGCTGATCTGGTCGCAGATTGAGCACGTGAGCCTGCGCCACGTTGCCGAGGAAAGCGAGCACGCCAGCGAGGAAATCGCCAGCGACCCAGCGCCCGGCTCTGGCTTGGATTAGTCACAACCAGAGCCTGCATAGTGAAGGGTCGACCTGGCGCCCCGGCCTTCCCTCAAGGCTCCACGGCTTGCGATTCCCCTTCCACCGCGTAGGTGACGCCGACCGTCGATCCGTCCTTGTCTTTCGCAGTCGGCAGGGCGCGCGAATAGCGGATAACCTCCGGACACACCGCCCCTCCTGTCATCAACATGCTCATGGCCTGTTCCATGGTCAGGTCCGTCTCCGTCACCATGTCCAGAGGAACAAACTGGAGATAGGACGACGTGGGGTTAATGGCCTGCGGAACGAGAACCGCGGCGATCGGCATGCCGGTGGTTTCGTCGGCGATGATATGGGTCAGAAAGCCGATGGACTTTTGGCCCCGCATCGGAAAGTCGATCAGCACCACCCGTTGCCCGGTCTGGTTTTTGCCCATCAGGGTGTCCACGGCCTGGCGCACCGATGTGTAGATCTTGTTCACCAGCGGCAGGCGTTCCAGCGCGGCCTCAAACAGCGCGAACATCTGGCGGCCCACCACTTGGGACGTAATGCGGCCGACAAGATAAAACAGCGTGACCGTCAGCACGACGGCCAGGACATATTGCAGCCACGGCTCGCTGAGCATTCCTCCGGGAAACGCGGCGGCCGCCAGCTTGATCAGGGGCAGTCCGACGTTGGCCAGGACACCCAAAACAAAGGTGAAGACCAGCCAGGTAATAAAGAGAGGCCCCGCGGTAATGAGGCCGGCCACGATGTGGCGCTGTGAGTGGCGCAACGTGCGCTTGACGACTGGATTCAAACACTTCTCCTTTGAACCGGTATAGGGTCCGATGCCCGACGCCCGATTGGGGCTGTCTGACGCCTCCCTCTTATCCACGAAGATGCGGGGATACACCTCCGCCGCTCCAGGAATTCGCGCGTGCTTTTGGAAACTCCCGGCGCGACCCGCAATTCCCTTATATAGTGAATGGGAAAGGACATGCATGAGCGAGGCGGAACAATTCGAGCGGAACGAACCGTATCGCATCGATAACTACCGGACCGAACCGGGCCGAAACGATCTGGCCGGGAATGGCGAGGGCCAGCCGGTCCACGACGTGCGCGAGCCGATGCCTCGGGCGGTCGGATCTCCGCTGCCCATGGGTTCCAGCGGAAGAGCGCTGCAGGGACAGGGGCAGCCTTTCAGGTCGGCCTCGGCGCCTCCAGGAAGGGCGCTTACCGGGCCCGCCTCCTCTGAACTGGACCCGTTTTCTGCCATACAGAGGGCCCTCGGCGCCTTCAAGCCCTTCGTGCAGCGTCTCCTCCCGTTGATCGATGGAAATTTCACCTCGGCCGTTGCCAATCTGCTCACGCCTCATCCGCTCAGTCCGCCGCCTGCCGCCAAGGTGGACCTCACTCCGATCGAAAACGGCCTGACGGAACTGCAACTCCAGCACAGCGATCTCCGCGGCCAGGTGATGGAGCAAAACACCTCCCTCAAGCGGGTGGAAGATCAGCTGGAGATGGTGCGCGAAGCCACCGACCGCAATACGCTCGAACAACAGGAGCTGATTGAAGACCTCAAGGCGGTCAGCAACAAGGTCAACGTCTTCGCTCTGCTGCTGATGGGTCTGCTGGTGATCTCCTTCCTGCTGAACCTGGTCCTGTTCCTCCACATCCAGCGCGTCCTGCCCTAGTGCGGTGTCTCAGAAGTCCGTACCAAAAACGAATGTCATCCTGAGCAGAGTTGGGCGCGTTTTTTGCGCCCAACGGAGTCGAAAGCCTGCCCTGAGCGTAGCCGAAGGGGATCTGCGTTTCCAGGCATTCTCCTTGAGTGATCGTCTTTCAATGCTGAAATGAACTTCAGATTCACCACATTCGGCCTGTTCGCATCCCCCTCCAACCCCATGCAACTGCGGAGTGCAGGATCGGGTGCGCCTGCATGTTTTTAGCGAATAGGGCTAACCTACTCTGGAGAATTAGGTGTATTGTAGTGACGACCAGCCTAACTTTTCGCCTCAAGCGTTTCACCCCTGGGGCGAAGTGTTTTGCCGGTCCTCGCCATGCGCTGAAAGGGATGGAGAAGACTCCGCCGGCGGGCGATGGCTGCCTCAAGGAGACCGATGCGGGACCGGGCCAGCAGAGACCAGACGAGAGCTACTGCACGATCCGCGGATCGGAGCGGTTTCCTTGACTTTTGGGCGATATTGTCGTCCCTGGTTGTGATAGGCGCCGCCACCGGTGCCATTGCGGCGCGCGTCATTGGCGGCGCGCGGTACGATTCACTCCTTATCATCGCTATCGCAGCCACAGCCAGTGCCCTGGCCGTTATCGTGGCATTGAGGCGGTTCCCGCATCCTTCAAGCTCCCCCGACTCCGCAGGTCCCCTCAAGCACATCTTCGACTCGGCCGGGCCAATGGTGATCGCCATCGGCGGCGATGGGTGCATCACGCACATGAATCCTGCTGCCGAACGGCTCCTGGGATATCACCAAGCGGAGTTGGTGGGCCGCTCCAACACGGCGGAGATTCTAGGCCCCAACGAAGGTCCCCGCCTGATCGCCGAGTTGCAGAGAGTAAGCGGAATTGAGCCGCGGACCAACCTCACGCCCAACGAGCGCCTGACGGCCCTCATGGACACAATCCGGACGCTGCCGCCCAGCCAGGTTCCCAGTTTCGAAGCCCATTTCCGGCGCAAAGACGGGTCCACCTTCCCTGTCGCGCTCCACATTTCATCCCTTCGCGACGGAGATGGAACGCTGCAGGGGCTGGTTGTGGTGGCATTGGACCGGACCGCGACGCTTCGCCAGGAACAGGCGTCGCGCGAGTCGCAGGAGCGCTATCGCGACCTCTTCGAAAATTCCAGCGAAATGATTGCCACGCTCAGTACGGGCGGGCACTTTCTCTATGCCAATCCCGCATGGAAGCGGTGCTTCGGGCTGGCCAACCCCACACTGCTGGCGCTTGATTCCTTTGACGAAGTGTTCGGCCCCGATTGCCGCGCGGAAATCGCGGGGCTGTTTCGCCGCGCCCTCGATGGCGAGATGGTGGACCGCGTTCCGCTGCGCAATCGCACCGCCGACGGGCGGGTGATGGAGCTTGAGCTGAGCCTGAGCCAGCGCCAGAAGGCGGGCAACCCCCTGGCGGTGCGCTGCCTGCTGCGCGACGTAACCCAGCAGAAGCAGCGCGAGCTGAGGTTGGCCCTGCAAGTGGTGGTCAGCCAGATAGTGGGCGAAAACACCTCGCCCGACGGGGCCGCCATGCGAATACTTGAAGCCCTCTGCGTGTCGCAAGGCTGGGACATGGCGGTGAAATGGGAGGTAAATCCTGAGGGCAACCGGCTGGAATTTTGCTCCGCCTGGGGCGCGCCCGGCCGCCACACTGAAGCCATGATCCAGGAGAGCATGGGGCTGGCGCTGACCAGCGGTGTCGACCTTCCGGGCAGGGTGTGGAAAGAGGGCCGTCCGGCGTGGATCACCAGCCTGGCTTCCGCGCCACCCGGCCAGAGGGTCCAGTCGGCCCTGCGCCACGAGATGGTGTCGGGCTGGGCAGTGCCGGTGAGGGTTGGCAACAAGGTGCTGGCGGTGTTGGAGTTCTATTGCCACTTCCCTGTGTGCGAAGACCACGAAGCCACGGCGGCCATGGAGACCGTAGCGGCCTCGCTGGGACAGATGCTGGCCCGCAGCCATGAGCGGGGGCGTGCCGAGGAACTCTATCGCCAGCGGGAGATTCTGCTGGACTCGGTGGCGGACGGAATTTGCGGCGTGGACCGCTACGGGATGGTGAGTTTTGCCAATCCCGCGGCTGGCCGGCTGCTGGGCGCCGCGGCGGCCAGCCTCACCGGCAAACCTGTGCACGAGTTGCTCCACGGCTTCGCTGCGGAGGGTTACCGATGCGGAGACGACTGCGCGCTGCGCAAGGCCACGCAGCGCCAGATTGCGACCGCGGGCGAAGACACCATCTTCCGCAGCGATGGAACCGCCGTTCCATCGGAATATGTCTTCACCCCCATCCCCGACCAGGGACGGTTTTCAGGCTCGGTGCTCAGCTTCCGCGACATCAGCCAGCGTTATGCCCTCGACCGCCTTAAGGACGAGTTCATTTCCACGGTCAGCCACGAACTGCGCACGCCCCTGACCTCCATTCGCGGAGCGCTGGGACTGCTGACCTCCGGCATCCTGGGGCCCATCAACGACAAGGCTGCCAACCTGCTGCGGATCGCGGTGACCAATTCAGACCGTCTGGTGCGGCTCATCAACGACATTCTCGACCTGGAACGCATCCAGAGCGGACGCGAACCGATTGCCTTCCGCCCCCTCCAGCTCTCCGAGGTCATCCGCCAGGCGATGGATGGAATGCAGCCCGTGGCCGACGCTGCCGCCGTGAAACTGATCCACGACACCACCCAGGTGGAGGTGGCCGGCGATCCCGATCGCTTGTTGCAGGTGCTCACCAACCTGCTGTCCAACGCGGTAAAGTTCTCGCCTCCCAATTCCACTGTGTCCGTCATGCTCCGGCCTGGCGTCGCGGGGGTCATCCTCTCCGTCATCGACCAGGGCCGCGGCATTCCCGCGGACAAGCTGGAGGCGATCTTCGGCCGCTTCCAGCAGGTGGATGCCTCCGACTCGCGCCAGAAGGGCGGCAGCGGACTGGGATTGGCCATTTGCCGCACCATCGTCACCCAGCACTCAGGCCGCATCTGGGCGGAACGCAATCCTGTGCGCGGCTCCACATTCCGCGTGTTTCTGCCCTACAAGCCTGTTGCTGCGCCTTTGCCGCCAGGGAGTGAGTTGACCGGCCAGGGTACGGTCCTGGTGGCCGATTCCAACCGCGCCACCCGGCCCATCGTTGTGGAGCACCTGACCCGGAACGGCTACCGGGTGTTGGAAACCACCACTGTGGAACAGACTCTCGCGGCCGCGCACGATGGAGTGCGGGCGATCCTGCTGGATACCTCCCTGGATGGGATGAACGGGTGGGAGATTCTGCCCCTGCTGCGGCGCGGTGACCCCGAAAGCCGGATTCCCGTGGTGCTGCTGAGCGTCGCCGGCCCGCAGAGCCCGGCCGATTTGCCCGTCCATGCCGAGGGATGGGTCACCAAGCCGGTGGCGGAAGATGCGCTGCTGGCAGAGCTGGCCAGGGTGCTCTGCGGGCCCGGCGAAAAGGCTCGCATTCTCATCGTTGAAGACGATGTGGACCTGTCTCACGTGATTGCCGACATCTTTGCGCGCGACACCATCGAGGTAAGGGTTGCCAACGCCCGCAAGGCGGCGCTGGACGCATGTTTAAGCTTCCAGCCTCACCTCCTGGTGCTCGACATCGGCCTTCCCGACGGCGACGGCTTCAACCTGGTGGACTGGCTGCGGCAGGATGAGAACTTCGCCCGGCTGCCGCTGGTGGTCTACTCCGGCCGCGACCTGGGCCCCGCCGAGCGCCGGCTACTCAAGCTGGGCCCCACCCATTTCCTCACCAAAACCCGGGTCCAGCCGCAACAGCTTGAGGCCCTGATCTTGACCATGCTCCGTAGTTCGCGTCAGATGGAAGAAGCATCCGCCATTGTTTCGGCCAACCGGAATTTATAAAACCCAAGGCCCAGGTCAGGGCAAACAAGTGTGCCTGACGGCACAGACTCTACCCCCGGAGTCGTGCAGGCTATGGATACCGCGTATTTTAAACCGTGCGGGAAGCTAGTGGGAGAGTCGAACCATGTCTCACCGCATCCTCATTATTGACGATGAAGACGATATCCGCGAAGTGGCGGCGCTCAGCCTCGAGACCGTGGCAGGCTGGGACGTCGCGGTGGCAAGTTCCGGCCCCCAGGGCCTGGTCCGCGCCGCCGAATATAACCCTGACGCCATCCTGCTCGATGTGATGATGCCCGGCATGGACGGCCCATCCACATTTCGTGAGTTGCGCAAAAACCCCATCACGGCACGGATCCCGGTCCTGCTGCTGACGGCCAAGGTGCAAAGCAACGATCAGCGGCGCTTCGCCGACCTGGGCGTGGACGCGGTGCTCCTCAAGCCCTTTGACCCCCTCACGCTCTCCACCCAGATTGCTGGTATCCTTGGCTGGAACTGAGGTTGCGCCGGCATGGAAAGTACTCAACAGCCATTCTTGACCGAGGCGCTCGACCGGTTGTGGCTGCAATTTCTGCCCCAGATGGAAGAGCGCGTGGCGGCCCTTGAGGCCGCCAGTTCGGCCCTCGCGGCGGGAAGATTGTCCATCGATCAGCGGGGAGCGGCCAACTCCGCGGCGCACAAGCTGGCCGGCGTTCTGGGCACCTTCGGCCTCACCAAAGGCACCATCCTGGCGCGTGAGGCAGAGATCATCTATTCCGGCGAACCGGAGACGGACCCTGAGGCGGCGTCGCGGCTGCACCAGATCGCGGAGCAATTGAAAGCCATTGTCGCCAGCCGGAAATAGGCCTCCTCGCCAACCATTACACTTATTGTGAGTGATCCGGCACGATTCATCTGCGTCCCAGCTCGACCTCAGCTTTGAAGCGCTGCGCCCCACGCGCCGCATCTGGCCGGTGCGCGAGCTCGTCGGCCAGGTTCGCGAACTGGTGGAGCAGGAGTACGGCGACGTGTGGGTGGAGGGAGAAATCTCCAACTTCCGTCCCGCGGCTTCTGGCCATGTCTATTTCACCCTGAAGGACGCCGACGCCCAGTTGCCCGTGGTCCTGTTCCGCCGCCAGGCCCTGCTGCTGCGCTTTCGCCCCGAGGACGGCCTGCACGTGCTGGTGCGCGGGCGCGTAAGCGTGTATGAGCAGCGCGGCCAGATGCAGATGGTGGCCGAGACCATCGAGCTGGTCGGCGCCGGATCGCTGCAACTGGCTTTTGAACAACTGAAGGAGCGGCTCAAGGCGGAGGGCCTGTTCGAGACGGATCGCAAGCGCCCGCTGCCCGCGTTCCCGCGCACCGTGGGCATTGTCACTTCGCCTACGGGAGCTGTCATTCGCGATTTCCTCAACATCGTCGGACGCCGTCATTCCGGCCTCAACGTGCTGCTCTGTCCGGCCTCGGTGCAGGGAGACCTGGCTGCGGGAGAGGTGGAAGCTGCGCTGGCCTGCCTGAACACCTCCGGCATGGTGGACGTGATTGTGCTGGCGCGCGGTGGCGGCTCGCTTGAAGACCTGGCCGCTTTCAACAGCGAGCGCGTGGCCCGCGCCATCGTCGCATCGGGCGTGCCGGTGGTATCCGCCATCGGGCACGAAACGGACTTCACCATCGCCGACTTTGCCGCCGACCTCCGCGCTCCCACGCCTTCAGCCGCCGCCGAACTGATTACCGAGGCTCAGCACAAAATCGCCGAACACCTGGCGGCCCAATCTTCCCGCCTCGACCGCGCCATGCACTTCCAGCTTTTGCAGGCGCGGCAGCATTTAACGCAGATTCACACGGATCGGGCAGAATCCCGTATGGCGACGATGCTCCACCGGCAGGAACAGCGGCTCGACGATGTCACCTTCCGCATGGATGCGGCAGTGACCGGCNNGCGCGGCTTGACCGTGCCATGGAGCGCGTGATGCAGGCTCAGACGGTGCGGCTCAGTGCGCTGGACGCACGGCTGCACACGCTCTCTCCCCTCGCCGTTCTCGATCGCGGCTATGCCCTGGTACACAATGCACACGGAGCGCTGGTGCGGTCAACCCGCCAGCTCACACCGGGCGAGACCCTTCAGACGCGTCTCAGCGACGGCTCCTTTACCAGCCGCGTTGAAGCCGCGCATCCTAAAAAGCAAAATAAGAAGCGAGAAAAATGACTACAGCAACCGCACGCAAGCTCTTTGGAACCGATGGCATTCGCGCCGTCGCGGGCGAAATGCCTCTGGATGCAACCACGATTTACTCCACCGGGCTGGCTCTCGGCCACTCGCTGCGCAAAATCTCCGCCTCGCCGCGCGTGATTCTGGGCCGCGACACGCGCGAATCGGGGCCGTGGATTGCAGCCACGCTCGCTGCCGGTTTGCGCAAAACCGGGGCGCAGGTCGAGAGCGCGGGCGTTGTGCCCACACCGGCTGTAGCCTTTCTGGCGCACACCCATGGCTTTGCTGCGGGCGTGGTCATCTCCGCGTCGCACAATCCGTGGCGCGACAACGGCATCAAGCTCTTTGGCGCTGACGGTTTCAAGTTGGCCGATGCCATCGAGCTTGCAATGGAAGACGACATTCTGCATCACGCCGCCACGGTGGTCGCGCCCGATCCGGCCACTCTGCCGCAGGTTCAGGACAATGCCGCGCTGCGTGACCATTACATTCAGTTCCTGATCGACTGCGTGCCTGGGTTGAGTTTGGCGGGACTCCGCATTGTGGCTGACTGCGCCAACGGGGCCGCATCGTCGGTGGCGCCGGACTTGTTCCGCCGTCTGGGCGGCGACGTGACACTGCTCAACATCGCTCCCGATGGCCGCAACATCAACGAGGACTGCGGCGCACTGCACCCGGCGTGGGTTGCCGCCGAAGTGGAGTCCCGCGGAGCGGGGCTCGGCCTGACGTTTGACGGCGACGCCGACCGCTGCATGTTGGCCGGCTCGCACCGCAACGTGATCAACGGCGATGCGATTCTGCTCATGGCGGCTCGCGACCTGAAGCAGCGCGGACTGCTGACCGGCGAGCTTGTGGTGGCCACCACCATGTCGAACATGGGCCTCGAAGCTGCGCTCAAGCGCTCCGGCATTCGCATGTTGCGCGCACCCGTTGGCGATCGCTACGTGCTTGAGCAGATGCAACTGAACAAGGCGGCGCTGGGCGGCGAGCAATCGGGCCACCTGCTCTTCCCTCACCTCGCCACCACCGGCGATGGGCTGCTGACCGCGCTGGTAGTGATCGACCTTATTGCGCGCAGCGGCAAGAACATCGACGAGCTGATCGCGGACTTGAAAGTCTTCCCGCAGGTCATCGTCAACGTCAAGGTGCGCGCGAAGAAGCCGCTCAACTCGATTCCTGCTGTGGCCGCCGCCATTCGCGCCGCCGAAGAGGAGTTGAAGGATTCCGGCCGCGTCGTCATTCGCTACTCCGGCACCGAGGCGCTGGCGCGCGTCATGATCGAAGCCGAGAGCAAAGACGCCATGCAACGCCACGCCGACGCAATTGCAAACGCCATCCAGCGCGAGTTGGGAATCTGAAGTCGAAGATCGTATCTGGGTTGCCCCAGGTCTCTATTTCGCAATCAACCACAAGCCTCAACCGTGGGTTGTCCCAGGTCTCTATTTCGCAATCAACCACAAGCCTCAACCGTGGGTGCCCCAGGTCTCGATTTTGAGACCTGGGATTTCACCGCCTGCGACTCAGCGTTATCCGCGCAGACTCACCGGCGAATGGGTCACCGACGAAAGCTCATCGTAGATTCTCTGCGGCAGTTCAAGGCCCGCGGCGGCGATGTTCTCTTCCACGTGCGCGACTGACGACGTCCCTGGAATCGGCAGAATCACCCTGGACCGCTTGAGCAGCCACGCCAGCGCCACCTGCAGCGGAGCGGCCTTCAATTCCGCCGCCGCTTTCTCAATGGCGTCGCTCGCCAGTCTTGCCTGACCCAGCGGAGCCCACGGCATGAACGCAATGTTGTTCGCTTCGCAATAGTCCACAATGAAATCCGACTCACGATCGGCAAAACTGTAGCGGTTCTGCACGGATACAATGGGCACAATCTTGCGGGCGCGCTCGATGTGTTCACGCGTGACGTTGGAGAGCGCGACGTGGCGAATCTTGCCCTGCTCGCGCAGCTTGGCCAGCGCTTCAACCGACGCCTCGAAGCTGACCGCATTATCCGGCGCGTGAAGCTGGTGAACGTCGATGCGTTCGACGCGCAGACGCTTGAGGCTGCCTTCCAGCGCTTCGGCCAGATGCTTGGGGCTGGCGTTGTGGGTCCATTGGCCGGGACCGGGGCGCTCCCATCCGCCCTTGGTGGCGATCACCAGGCCGGCAGGATAGGGATAGAGCGCTTCCGCGATCAGTTCCTCTGATGTTCCAGGTCCGTACGAATCCGCGGTGTCAATCAGGTTGACGCCAAGTTCCACAGCCCGGCGCAGGGTGGCCAGCGCGGCTGTCTTGTCAGCGGGCGCGCCCCATACGCCTTTGCCCGTGATACGCATGGAGCCGTAACCGAGACGGTTCACAGTGAGATCGCCTCCGATGGTGAAAGTGCCAGCGGCTGCGGCCGAAATAGCTTGCGTTGTGCTCATAAATTCACTCCCATACATTGCGTTCGCTCGAATGCAGATTCCCTTGCGTGCAAAACCAGAATCGGAACGTCTCCGTTGCGTTGGATGACGATTTCGCAGCGGAAGATTCTTCAAACTGGTCTCTGACCACTTGAAGTTGTACCAATGCTGGGTGGGATACCACAGACTCCATCGCAAGGCACGAAATCATGCGATCTGAGACCTGGCGTGTATCCGCAAGCAAGTGTACGATCTAACTCCAACATAACTTCCTGACATCCATGCCACGGCAGTTAGATAACTTACAAGTCGCGCCAGTTAGGCCCGAAACCGAGATCGGCCACCAGCGGCACGTTGAGCTTGACCACTCCCTCCATCTCCGCGCGCACAAGCGCTTCCACTTCTTCTGTTTCATCCGTGGGGACCTCGAAGAGCAATTCGTCGTGCACCTGGAGCACCATGCGCGTCTTCAG
>PLXP01000273.1:9058-22860 GCA_003151435.1 Acidobacteriaceae bacterium | reverse complement strand
GCCTGCGGAATGCCCAACTGCGCCGCAAGACCAAACGGCGAAATGCCATACACGATGCCGAAGTTCACCGCCTTGGCCCGCGCACGCGTCTCTTTGTCCATAGTCTCCGCGGGCACACCGAAAACTTCGCTGGCCGTGAGCGTGTGGATGTCCTCGTTGTTCCGGTAGGCGCGCATCAGCAGCGGATCGCCGCTGAAGTGCGCCAGCAAGCGCAGTTCAATCTGCGAGTAGTCGGCGGAAAGAAGTTGGTTGCCGGGCGCGGCGGTGAAGGCGGCGCGGATCTCGCGTCCCAGCTCGGTCCTGATCGGAATGTTCTGCAGGTTCGGATTGACAGACGACAGGCGGCCCGTCGCCGTCGCTGCGGCTTGAAACGTCGTGTGCACGCGCGACTCGGCATCGGCCAGCAGAGGCAGCGCGTCAATGTAATTCGATTTGAGCTTGGAGAGATGGCGATACTCGAGCACCAGGCGCGGCACATCGTGCTTCTCCGCAAACTGCTCCAGCACGTCCTGCGCCGTCGAGATCGCCTTTCCCTTGCCGCGAACCACGGGCGCAGGAAGACCCAGGTGCGTAAAGAGCACAACACCAAGCTGTTTCGGCGAATTGATGTTGAAGCGTTGTCCGGCCAGCTCAAAGATGCGTTCGCCCACGCGTTCCAACTCGGCCGCAAAGCGCGTTGACAGGCTGTTCAAAACATCTTTATCGATGTGCACTCCGGCCTGTTCCATGCGATAGAGAACGGGCGCGAGAGGTAAGTCGATATCGGTGTAGACGCTGATGACGCCCGCCTCGTCCGCATGTGCGCGCAGGGCGGGCGCAAGTGCGTGAATGATGGCCGCGGAGGATGGAAGCGACGATGGCGGCGCATGACCGTGCCGCGCGGCCACGTCTGCAATGGACTGCGTGGAATGTGTGGGATTGAGCGCGTACGAAAGCAGCATGGTGTCGTCGATTCGACCGCGCAACTCCACGCCCAGGCCGTGCAGCGCATGGTAAGCGAGCTTGGCGTCGTGCGTGCTCTTGGCCACCGACGCATCTTCCAGCAGCGCTCGCAGTTCGTGCGTGAGCGGCAGGCACAACGCGGTGCCGGAGACCGCGCACACACCCACGCTGGAGTGTGCTTTGCTCTCGGCGGCTTCCACGGCATCCAGCAGCGAGAGCATCGTCCTCTGGCGCGGTTCGTCTTCCTGTTCCTCCGCGGCCGGCTCCTTCGCGTCGAGCGCGAAAGCAAAGCCGTTCTTGCGTGCGGCTGCGTAGAAGGCTGCGGCCTGCTCGTCGTTTGGGTTATCGATCAGTTCGATCGCATTGGTGGGCGTGGCCGGCGTCAGTTCCCTGAGCAACGATGTGAACTCAAGCTCGGTGAACAACTCACGGCAGGCTTCCACGTCGGGCAGTTGCGTTTCCATCGCGGCCAGGTCCAGGTCGAGCGGCACGTGGCAGTCGATGGTGACCAGTTCCTTTGAAAGCAACACAGTCTCGCGATTCTGTTCCAGCGACTCGCGATAGCTCTTGCGCTTGACCTCCGCCGTGCGATCGAGCACCGCTTCAACACTGCCGAATTCGCGAATCAGGTCAACGCTGCCCTTGTCGCCAATCCCGGGCGCACCAGGAATGTTATCAATCGTGTCGCCGCGCAGCGCCATCACATCGATCACCTTTTCCGGCGGCACGCCGATCGTTTCCTCCACCTTGGCGGGATCGAGAATCAGGTTATCTTTCTGCGGGTTCAGCATCTTCACCCGCGACGTGACCAGCTGCATCATGTCCTTGTCGCCGGAGACGATGAACACTTCGTGGCCCTCGTCGGATGCCTTGCAGGCGAGTGTGCCGATCACGTCGTCGGCCTCGAATCCTTCGGCTTCAAGGATGGGAATGCGGAAGGCTTCAAGCGAGCGCCGTATGTACGGTATCTGGCGGCGCAGGTCTTCGGGCATGGCTTCGCGCTTGGCCTTGTAGCCGTCGTAGCTTACATCATCAAAGCTTTTGGTCTTCGAGTTCCATTTGCGCAACATGCCGATGTCGCGGGCGCGCGCGTCGCGGAACACTTCTCCGCTCACGTCGAAGACCGCGGCAAAGTATTGCGGCGAAAAATCCTGGCGCAGCTTCTTGATCATGTTCACAAAGACGTAGACAGCCGCTGTGGGCAGCCCCGAGCGCGTGGACATGGGGCGGCTGCGCTGCATCGCGTGGTAAGCGCGAAAGATGAACGACATGGTGTCGAGCAGAAAGACGGGCGGCTTGGCTTGATCAGGCACGCTACAGAGTCTATCAGTACCGGGAACAGGGACTAGTACCGTGACCGTGTGATTTGGAAATTTAACTCATGACGGTCTGGGAGATTACATATCCATGCGGTCGCAATACTAGGGAATAGGGACAGTGGTTACGCAATGAACATGCAGTCGCCGTAGCTGAAGAATTGGTAGTGGGATTCGACGGCGTGGCGATACGCGGCGAGGACGCGCTCNNTGCATGGATTGCGCAATGTTCGAGCGTGCGCACGACGGTGGTTCCGACGGCGACGATGCGGCGGCCTTCGTCCACGGCGCGATTGATGGCCTCAGACGTGGCCGATGAAAGTGTGTAACGCTCGCGGTGCAGGTGGACTTCATCCAAGCGCTCAACACGCAGCGGCGCGAACGTTCCCAGGCCGACATGCAGCGTGATGCGCGCAATCTCGACGCCCTGCGACGCGAGCGTATCCAGCACCTGCGGCGTGAAGTGCAGACCGGCTGTGGGCGCGGCAACCGAACCACGTTCGCGCGAAAACACCGTCTGGTAGCGCTCGCGATCGGCGTCCGCATCGTCGCGGCGAATGTAGGGCGGCAGCGGCATGTGGCCGATGCGGTCGAGTACCGCAAAGAAATCATCGACCGGCGCAAACCGCAGCATGCGTTCGCCAAATTCGCCGCGATCGAGCACCTCCGCTTCAAGTTCGACCTCGCCGGATTTCGATGGGAAAGCGAGTCGTTCGCCAACGGCAACTTTCTTTCCGGGCTTGACGAGCGCCCGCCATGTATTCTCCGCACCGGGCTCCGTGAGCAGCACTTCAATTAGAGCCGTAGACTGCGCGCGTTCGCGCACCGTTGTGCGATGCGCGTAGAGGCGCGCCGGAATCACGCGGCTGTCGTTGAGCACCAGCAGATCGCCCGCGCGAAGCTGGGCCGCAAAATTGGAAAAGCTGTCGTCGCGCAGCGCGCCCGTTGCGCGGTCCATCGCCAGCATGTGGCTCTGGCCGCGCTGCGCCGGCGGCTGCTGCGCAATTAGCTCCGGCGGCAATTCGAAATCGAAATCGGCGACGCGAAGGCCAGCCTTGTCCTGTACTTTTTCGCTCATCGCTGCGCCTGTTTGAAGTAGTCGAGCGCCCTCAGGCGTGCCCGTTCGATGGCCGCGTTCAGTTCCTCGCGCTTGGGCTCGAAGTCTTTGAGCGGCAGATCGGCGGGCACATGCGTCCACTGCGCCCAACTCACGCAGATGCGCGTGAACGGCTTGGGAACAAGGAAGCGGTCCCACGACTTCATCACCCACGCGCGTTCGGGTTGCAGATGAAATGCGCCAATGGGCGCGCCGGTCATTTGCGCCAGCTTGATGGGGCCCATCTTGGTTTGATAGATGGGACCGCGCGGGCCGTCGGCGGTGAAAATCGCGGTCTTGCCGCTTTCGATCGTGCTCTTAAGCCCGAGCAGTCCTTGGCGCGCGGCGCGCGAACTGGAGCCGCGCACCGCATCGAACCGAAACATGCGCAGGATGCGCGTAATGAGTTCGCCATCGAAGCTGCGGCTGATCAGAATCACCGCATTGGAGCGGCGGAAGTAGAGCGTGCAGGGCAGCACGCACTGGTGCCAGAAACAGTAAATCTCCGGCCCTGCCTTCTGGCCAAACACGACGGGCGTGACGCCCTCGTCGGCGATCACTTCAAAACGCCAGGTGAGGCCGACGACCCACAACAGCGCCCACACGATGCGCGGAACGATTGCCAGCACAAGGCGCTGGCCGAGCGTGAATCGCAGATCCCCAGGTTTCAGGGTCGAGACCTGGGGCATCCGGTTTGGAGTTGGCTTTGCAGTCACTCTCCCGATTTTAGCTGTACCGCAGCCAGCGCAGAAGCTCAGGCAGCGTGGCGCGCTTGCCATACATCAGGATGCCGACGCGGTAGAGGCGCGAGGAGAACCACAGAACGNNCGCAGCATCATGATGATGGGCGCGGTCGCGGGAAACAGCGACGCCGCGACCGAGAGGAACGAGTCGGGGTTGTTGACCACCATGATGATCAACGCAAAGCTCAGCCAGATGGGCAGCGCAGCCAGCGGCGTGTACATCTGCAGTTCCTGTTCGGTTTCGCAGGTGGCGGCCAGGCCCGCGAACAGCGAAGCGTAGAGCAGGTAGCCCAGCACAAAATACACCGGGAACAGCACTGCCTCGATCCACGAAAAATGAAGGGAGAGGCTTCCCGAAAGGATCGGGCCGGCGAGAGCGGTGCTGGCAATCCCCGCGCCCGCGACTACCCAGATGGCAATCTGCGTCAGCCCCACGGCGCCTACGCCGATCAGCTTGCCCGCCAGCATGTCGCTGGCTTTGGCTGAGGCGAGCATAACCTCAAAGATGCGCGACGTTTTTTCCTGGATGATCGAGCGGGCCACGTTCATGCCGTAGATCATGGTGGTCATTGAGAGCAGCAGCGCCATCACGTAGCCCTTGTAAAACGAGCTCATGGCGTTGCTCTTCGTTTCCTTGCCTTCCTTGTTCACTTGGCGGGTCTCAATGTCAACATATTTGAGCAGCGCATCCACGTCGCCGGTCTTGATTCCGGTGCCTGCAAGGCGCTCTCGTACGACCGCGTGGTTCAGGGCCCCGCCCAGTTTGGCGTCGGTGATAAAGTCGCCCGACGATTGCGATTCATACACCGCGGTTGGTTCTTTGCCGGGCGCGGTTTCAATCCACAGGAAGCCGTCGATGGCCTTGTTGCGCACTTTATCCACCAGCGCGGCACGATCCTCAGGTCTGGCCGGCGCCTGCACTTCGACGCTGGACTTGGCGTCGTTACGCTCCATCAGCTGGCTGCGAATATCGTTGGCCAGCACCGCATCGTTCGATGCAATGACGATGTGCTTGACGCCCGTAGCGCTGCGGCCGGCGAGGTACATGATGCCGATGATGACCGCGAACAACGCGGGCACCAGGATGGTGGTCAACCGGAAGGAGCGCCCCCGAATCTGCTCCAGATATTCGCGTCTTGCGATCAGAGTGATGTTACGCATCGGACTTGCCTCCCACGGTCTGAATGAAGATCTCTTCGAGCGAAGGCTCGACCAGTTCGAAGCGGTAGATGGTGGCCATGGCAGCGGCCTCGTGCAACAGCTTCTGCGCATCGCCGTGGGGATGAAGTCGTATCTCGGCGTGGCCTGAGAAGTTTTTAGCCTCCGCTATTTCGGGGCTGTTAAGGAACCCTGCGTTCCCTTCGAACTCCACAATCACGCGGTTGCGTTCGTAGCGCGATTTGATCTCGCGCATCTTTCCCGCCAGCACCGCCTTGCCCTTGTCCACCAGGCAGATGGAGTCGCAGAGCTTCTCCACCTGGTCCATGCGGTGCGTCGAGAACAGGATGGCCTTGCCCTGGTCCTTGAGTTCGAGCAGCGTGTGTTCCAGCAGCTTGGCGTTGACGGGGTCGAGGCCGCTGAAGGGCTCGTCCATCACGATCAGGCCGGGGTCGTGGAGCAGCGATGCGATGAATTGAATCTTCTGCTGCATCCCCTTCGAGAGTTCCTCAGTCTTCTTGTTCAGCGACTCGGAAATCTCAAGACGCTTGGCCCAGGCGATCGCCCTTTTGCGCGCTTCCTCGGCGGTAAGGCCGTGCAGTTCTCCAAAGAACACCAGTTGCTCAACGACCTTCATCTTCTTGTAGAGGCCGCGCTCTTCCGGCAGGTAGCCCACGCGTTGCAGGTTTTTGCGTTCGAAGGGCTCGCCAAAAAGGCTCACCTGGCCGGAGTCGGGCATGGTGATGCCCATCATCATCCGGATGGAACTGGTTTTGCCGGCGCCGTTCGGCCCCAGCAGCCCGAACATCTGGCCGGCTTCAATTGACAGGCTAAGGTGGTCGACTGCCACCTTGCTCTCGTAGGCCTTGGTCACTCCCGCGAGTTCAACAACTGGCATGGACTCTCCTGCCCTGCTTTTTCGTGGTGTTTAGCGATCCTCGGACGGTCTGCGTGCAGTTTAGCAAAGGCCACTGAAGACAGACTGAGACTTGATTGCCTTTACGCAATAAAGGCTGTGACAGTTCCCGATATAAAACTTTCAGAGATACCAGATCCGGGCGCCACATCCTTTCCGCTGTGAAGAAATGGAGAGGATGCGGCGCCCACTTTTTTGCTCTACGCCAGTTTCATGGTCTCGGGGTTCCAGCCCACAACGGCTCCACGCTCGATGCTGAGGTTGCTCAACAGGGCGGCTCCGGCGGCACGGTAGCCGAACACCGCGTCTTCCACCACCGGGTGACGGGAGCGAACCGAGGCGAAGAAGTTTTTGAAGTGGTCGTAGCTGTCGCTGTAGCCCTTGGGCGCGGAGTACTTNNTACTCCTCGATGATGGTCTTCTGCATCGCCTCGGGAAAAGTAGAGATCGTGTAACCAGGAGCCGTCTCGCGCGGCACGCGGGTCACCGTCACGCCGTCCCAGCCAATCTCCATCGTCCCTTCCGATCCTGTAAAAATCAGACCCTCGCTCTCTTCGCCGCCGTCCACAAAGTTGACGCGCAGGCTGAGGTTGAAGCCTTCGGGATAGTCGAACAGCCCCAGCATCACATCGGGCACGTCACGTCCATCTTTCCAGTAGCGAATGGCCCCGGTGGCCATGCCGCGGGTGGGTCCGTGCGAGCCGGTGATGAAGTGGGTTCCGCTGAAGAGGTGGACGAACAGGTCGCCCGCCACGCCGGTGCCGTAGGCCTTCCATTTGCGCCACTGGAAGAACTGTTCCGCATTGAACGGGATTCTGGGCGCTGTGCCCAGGAAGCGCGGCCAGTCGCAGGTCTCGGTCGAGGCGTCGGGCGGAACCGTGTAGTTCCACGCGCCCATCGACGAATTGCGATCCCACCGCGCGGTGACCATGTTGAGCTTGCCGATCGCGCCCGCAGCCAGCAGTTCCTTGGCCTTGGCGTAGATAAGAGAGCTGACGCGCTGGCTGCCAACCTGGAGGATGCGCTTGGTAGAGCGCGCGGTCTCCATCATCTCCGGCCCATCGGAGTAGAGGTGAATCATGGGCTTTTCGCAGTAGACGTCCTTGCCGGCCTTCATGGCATCGACGGAGGCCTGCTTATGCCAGTGATCCGGCGTGCCGATGATCACGGCGTCGATGTCTGTGCGGGCGAGAATTTCGTTGTAGTCGCGGGTGGTAAAGATGTCGTCGCCCCACAACTCTTTGCTCCGTGCCAGTCGGCCGTTGTAGCAGTCGGCCACCGCCACCAGCTTCACGCCCGGAACCTGGATCGCCGTTTTGGTGTCTCCCATTCCCTGCCCGCCCGCACCGATCAGCGCGATCTGGATGTGATCGTTGGCCGCAACCGGTTTGGCGGGCTCATTCTGTTCCGCGGCCAGCAGATGCATGCCCGGCATCAATGTTGCGGCCGAAGCCGCCCCTGCGGCCCTGAGAAAGTTTCTGCGATTCAACCCCTGCACACGTGCCTCCATAAGGCAATTGGTTTCCGCATATAACCATACACGGGCGCGACGGCAGCGGATGGATCATCCCCCTCCCAGCCAACACGCTGCATTCCGATCACGGTACCTGAACAATTGCCCTGGTCTCTGACCGCTTGATGTTGTACCAATGCTGGGTGCCCTACCCTCGGCGCGTCTTTGTTTCTGCGCCTAGGGTGGGATACCTCAGCCCTCCATCGCAAGGCACGAAATCACGCGGTCAGAGACCTAGTGTGGTGAGTCGAAGGATCTGCGTTTCGTGGATTTTAGCTGCAGCTGCTCTGCTTCCAGTTTTGCCGCGAAGTTCAGACTCACCACACTAGCAGCGCACCGTCTTTCTCTTCTTGCCTACACTGCCCCTGCCTTCAATCTTCTCAATGTATTCGAGAGCCAGCGGAATCTTGCACTCGGTATCGCCCACATCCACTTGGACGGCCCCGATCTTGCCCGCCGCGGCCTTCGCCTGTTTCAGCATCGGCTTGACGTAGCCACCCACCGAGATCACGAAGCCATTCATGGTGCAGCGCACACGGTTGGGAGCGGAGCCGATTTCCTCGACCACCGTGTCGAGGAGGCTCTGGATCTCGGCAAAATCGAGCACTTCATCCGGCAGCACCGACACCAGACCGGAGTAGGTGTTCCAGCCGGCGGCAGCAATGTGCGCCTCTTTCGACCTCATCCATTCCAGCGCCACGACGCGAGCGTCCGGCCTGTCAACCGTCACCCAGGGAACCGAGTATTCGGAGATCGTTTGCAGGCCGGCCGCCCACTCGACCCATTCGTTCAATTGTTCGCGAGAGAGCCGGGCACCGTCGGCGACAAGGCAGGCCAGATACATCGCTTCCATGGTGCCGGTCGCGTAAAGTTCTTGCGCCAGGGCCTGCTGCCCTTTGACCGATTTCGCAATCACCTTCAGGTCCGCGATGCTGACGCCCAATACGCGGTCGGGGTCCATTCCGTGGCGGGAATAAATCTTGCGGGTTTGCGCTGTCCCCTTCTTCTTTAGGTCGGTCATGATCGACGAGAGCGTGGGCATGGTTGTCTCCTTCCGGCGGCGGAAATGCGAGCAGTGTAGCAAAAAATCTTGTCACACAATTTGCCCGGTCGCGTCCGCGCAGACCGAAGCCTCGAACGTCAGCGCCGTTCCCGCAGGGGGCTCCGGAATGATGGTGAACCCCCCTTTTGTGATGAGGCTCACATTATTAGCGGCAACGGAGGTGAAAAGATAGCTCCTGTCATAGAAATATCCCCGGCACACCACCTTCCCCGGGGTGCAAGTGTCGCCAGTCATAGGGAAAAACAAGCATAAGCCCATCGGAAGACAGACTTGGCTGTCGTAGGCGGGCCGGTATTTTTTAAATCCACTGGAGCCGGAAGAACGGCACAGTTTTCGGAGATGTACCGTGAAGTTGGACTCAGCCGCATTTGTCGCCGACCAGGAATTAATCAACGCCTTGAAGAAACGCTCGACGCCGATCGATTGCGAGCAGGACTGCGTGCTCTTCAGCCAGGGAGACGTGCCGACTGGCCTGTATATTCTCCACAGTGGAGAAGTGAGACTCACCATGAAGTCGCCTCTTGGCGACCAGGTGTTGAGCATGGCGGCCGCCCCCGGTTCGCTGCTCGGCTTGCCGGGGCTGGTGGGCAACCAGGCCTATACCCTCTCAGCCTATGCGCGCATGGGCGCTGAGATAAGCTACGTAAGCAAGGACGATTTCTCCCGCATGATGCTGACGGAGCCGCACGTTTCAGTGATGATTCTGCGTGTGTTGGCGGCCGAGGTGCGCACCGCGCGCATGGCCATCTCAGACATGTAGCGCACCACCGCCTCCCCCCGCGACCGGGACAAATGCTTTAGCATCCAGATTGTGCCCGGACTCGATACTCAGGTGATGTATGTGCGCGGCGTGGGTCCGCGTGTGGCGGAGATGCTTGCCGCCAAGGGCATCCTGACGGCTGAAGACCTTCTTTACCACCTTCCCTTTCGTTATGAAGACCGCCAGAATCCCCGCAGCCTCGACGAGCTGACGCCCGGCGAAATGGCCAGCGTCATCGCCGAGGTGCGGGGCGCGGCCCTGCTGCGCACCCGCAAAATGCCCATCTTCGAGCTCACCCTCGGTCAGGGCCGGCTGGCCATGAAGTGCATGTGGTTCAACGGCACCTATCTGAACGGCAAATTCCATGCCGGCCAGACGGTGGCCGTCTTCGGCAAGGTGGAGCCGTCTCGCTCCACCAGCAATTTCAAAATGATCCAGCCGCAGTTTGAGGTGTTGCCCGACTCCAGCGACGACGCGGAGACGCGCCTGCTGGAGGTCGGCCGCATCACGCCTGTCTACGAGTCGCTGGGCGGGGCGCGCCTGGCTTCGCGCTGGCAGCGCAAGGTGATTTTCGGCCTGCTTGAGAGCATGCGCGGCGCGGTTCCCGAGTGCCTGCCGCGGGCGATGCTGGAAAGGCTGGCCCTGCCCGACCGCGAGAAGGCGCTACGTGAGGTGCATTTTCCGCCTGAAGGCACGCCCATGGCGCAACTGCAATGTTCCGCCACTGCGGCACATCGGCGGCTGATCTTTGAAGAGCTTTTCTTCCTGGAACTGGGCCTGGAACTGAAGCGGCGGCGCATGCGCGAACGCGCCGGAATCAGCTTTGCCACCACGGCCACCGTGCGCGAGGCGATCCGCGAAGTGCTTCCCTTCCACCCCACCGCGGCCCAGAAGCGCACCCTGGGCGAAATTGTGGCCGACATGCGCCAGCCCAACCCCATGCGGCGGCTGCTTCAAGGCGACGTTGGCTCCGGCAAGACAATCGTTGCGCTGCAGGCCATGCTGGTGGCCATGGAAAACGGCTACCAGGCCGCGCTGATGGCGCCCACTGAGATATTGGCCACGCAGCATTATCTGGCCGCGCGCAAGCTGCTTGAGCGCTCGTCGCGCAAGTACCGCATCGTGCTGCTCACCGGCTCGCTTGACGAGGAGCGCAAGCGATCCAACCGCGGGCTCATCAACCGGGGCGAGGCGCAACTGGTCATCGGCACGCACGCGCTGATTGAAGAGAAGGTGGAGTTTGACCGCCTGGGACTGGTCGTCGTCGACGAGCAGCACCGGTTCGGCGTGTTGCAGCGCTTCCGCCTGATGAAGAAGCCCAACCAGGCCGAGCCGGATGTACTGGTCATGACGGCGACGCCCATTCCCCGCACCCTGGCCCTGAGCCTCTATGGCGACCTGGACGTGAGCGTGCTCGACGAGTTGCCGCCGGGTCGCACGCCGATTGTCACCCGCCGCGTCCCAGACGAGCGCTGCGAAGAGGTCTGGGACTTCATCCGCAAGCAGGTCAAGCTGGGCCGTCAGGCGTACATCGTCTACCCCGTGATCGAGGGGACCAAGGACGACCAGCCGGAGCTGGATTTCTCGCACGACGATCCCGAGGCCGGCCTTGCACCCCCGCCTCCCGCGGCGCGCAAAAGCGTCCGCAAGGGCAAGACCGCGGACCTGTTTCCGAAAGCTGCCCAGGAGGCCAATCCGCAGGCCAAACTGGGCCTGAAATCGGCCGTCGACATGTACGAAAAGCTGCGCACGGGCCCCATGGCCGGTCTGCGCATCGGCCTCCTGCACGGCCGCCTTGACGCGGATGAGAAGGAAGTGATCATGCGGCGGTTCCAGCGCGGTGAGATCGACGTGCTGGTTGCCACCACGGTGATTGAAGTCGGCGTGGACGTGCCCAACGCCAGCGTGATGGTGGTGGAGCATGCGGAACGCTTCGGCCTGGCGCAGCTTCATCAATTGCGAGGCCGCGTCGGCCGCGGTGCCGCCAAGAGCTACTGCATCCTCATCACCGGCAAGCGCGTGTCGGAGGTGGGCGAGCAGCGCCTGAACGCCATGGTTCGCACTCAAGACGGATTCGAGCTGGCGGAGCTGGACCTGGCCATTCGCGGTCCGGGCGAGTTCTTTGGCACGCGGCAGGCCGGGCTGCCGGACTTCCGCGTAGCCAACCTGGTGCGCGACCGGCAGCTATTGGAACTGGCGAAACTGGAGGCGGTGCGCTTCGTCCATTCTGCTGACAAGGTGGGCGGCTCTGAGACCACTGAGGCCGAGCGGGCCCGTGTGTGGGCGCGGCTCAAAGATGCCTGGCAGCGGCGCTATGGGCTGGTTGAAGCGGGATAAACGGGCATATTCCGAAGGCCTTTCGGAATATGCGGTTGATACGAGTAGAACCAGTCGGGATATTCTTGCATCCAAGCCCATCAGATGAAGCCGTCCCTACTAAATTTCGCCGCCCGGTTGCGCAAGACCCGAGCCTCGCAGGTCAAGTCCATCTCGCGCATGGCTGCTGTTCGTGTCCTGGCGATCACTGTCCTGGCCGCGTGGGTACTGCTGGCTGCCACTCCTTTGCGGCCGCAGGAGCCCTCGAAGAAGCAGGACAAGCTCCTGACGCAGGAGTCAGGCTTCCTCGGCGATGACTATTCGAAGCTCCAGCCCGATCCGGGCAACTCCGACTGGTTGAGCTATTTCAAGAATCCAGACGTATTGAAAAAGTCCGGCACGTTCGTGCTCGACCCGGTCAAGGTCTTCCTCGTTCCTGAAGCCAGGCAGGGCGACATCGACCCGGCAGACCTTGCCAAGCTTTCGGACTACTTCACCAAAGCCGTAAAAGACGAACTCCAGGCCGGGCATTACAACCTCGTATCCGAGCCCGGCCCCGGCGTCATGGTGTTGCGCTTCGCCATCACGCACGTGGAGCCAAACGGCGGCAAGGCCAATGCCGTGGTATCGGGCACCGAGGCTGTAGCGGCCCACGCGGTTGTTCCCGTGCCCGGCGCAAGCATGTTGGCGCCGCGATTGAAAGTCGGAAAGGTCTCTATCGAAGGCGAGATGGTCGATTCGCAGTCGCAAGAGGTGCAGATGGCCTTCATGACCAGCAAGAGCGGCCGAAGGTTCTTCAGCGGCCTCAAAGCCTTCCAGAAGTGGGGCGATATCGACGCCGCTTTCCGCTCCTGGGCAAAGAACTTCCGCCAAAGACTCGACAAGGCCCACGCGTCCTAGTGTCAATCGGAGAATTGAGTTGGGTGCCCCACCCTCGCCACGCCTTTGTCTTTGTGGCTAGGGTGGGATATCTATAACGCTTTTGCTCTTTATGTTTTTGCTTATTGTGTATTTATAGCTTGTCATCCTGAGCGCACCGAGTCGAAGGATCTGCGGTTCTGGGGATCTACGTGCACCCCCCTTTCGATTTCGCAGCAAACTTCAGACTCACCACACTGGTTCTATGACCGCTTGAAGTTGTATCCATGCCGGGTGCCCCACCCTTGGATTTTCAAGGGTGGGATTCACAGAAGCGGCAGGTCTCCCACCCTCCCGGGCTTTTTCCCGGATCAACCACAATGCCGGGTGCCCCACCCTCGGCGCGTCTTTGTTCTTGCGCCCAGGGTGGGATACCACAGCCCTCCATCGCAAGGCGCGAAATCACGCGGTCGGAGACCTAGTACTATCGACTGGGAGACTCACATTTGTTCCGGCGCCCGCTTCCCGCGCTGTGGTTCTTTGTGCTTCGGTTTTAGCCATTCCCGGAAAGACATTCATGGACGTTCTCAAGCGGCTTTTCGAGCAGCATTACCACGTACCGGCCGACTATATGAAGCCCCTTCAGGGCCTGGGCGGCTCCGGGCGCGCCATCATCCGGTTAGCCGGCGGAAGTTTCAGCGCCATCGGCATTCTCAATTCCGTACGGGAAGAGAATGTCGCTTTTCTTGAGTTCTCCCGGCACTTTCGCAGGCACGGACTCCCTGTACCGGAGATCTATGCCGAGGATTTGAACCAGGGCGCCTACCTTGAAGAAGACCTGGGCGACACCACACTCTACGAACTGCTTGGCCGGAATCGTGACGGCATGACCATCGCTCCGCCGGCGATTGACGCCTATCGCAAAGTGATCGCCGCGCTGCCGCGTTTTCAGGTGGAGGCCGCCCGCGACCTCAATTACAAGGTGTGCTATCCGCGCTCGAGTTTCGATCGCCAGTCCATCAACTGGGATCTGAATTACTTCAAGTATTACTTCCTGCGGCTCGCCGGCATACCGTTCAACGAACAGGCCCTCGAACTTGACTTCAGCCGCTTGACCAAGTT
>PLXP01000273.1:0-9050 GCA_003151435.1 Acidobacteriaceae bacterium | reverse complement strand
GACTCCTACCTTGACTGCCTTTCCGGTTTCATCAGCCTCGATCGCGACGCGTTCATGGAGCACTATTACGCCTACGTTTACGTGCGCATCCTGCAGGCCCTGGGGGCGTACGGTTTCCGCGGATTCTATGAGCGCAAGGCCCATTTTCTGCAGAGCGTTCCCTACGCGCTCCAGAACCTTCGCTGGCTGGCGCACAACGTCAAGCTGCCCATCGCCCTGCCCGCGCTGCTTGACGCCCTGCACGGCATGTTGGGATCGGAGAAGCTGCAGGCTCTGGCCTCGTCCGCGGATGGTTTGACGGTGCGCATCTTCAGCTTTTCGTTTCACCGCGAAATGCCCGCCGATACGACAGGAAACGGTGGCGGATTTGTCTTCGATGCCCGCAGTCTTCCCAATCCCGGACGCGAAGAACAGTTCAAGCAGTTGACCGGCAAGGACGCTCCGGTGATGGACTATCTCAAGCAGCAGGAGAGCGTGCACCAGTATTTTGCCGGCGTTCTGTCTCTGGTGGATGCAAGCGTGAGCAGCTATCTAAGCCGCGGCTTCAAAAACATGATGGTCTCGTTCGGCTGCACCGGCGGTCAGCACCGATCTGTCTACCTTGCGGAACAGTTGGCAAAACATTTGCGCGGCATGAACGGGGTTGAAGTCGTGGTGCGGCATATTGAATTGGAAAAGATGGGCCGATGAAGGCGATGGTTCTTGCCGCCGGCCTCGGCACGCGTCTGCGGCCTCTCACCGACGATCGCCCCAAGGCGCTCGTCACGGTTGCCGGCCGCACGCTTTTGGAAATCGCTCTCAGCCGCTTGAGAGCTTTCGGCGTGCGCGAGGTCATTGTCAACACCCATCACTACGCCGACATGATCGTCCAGTACCTGCGGGCCAACAACAACTTCGGCATGAGGATTGAACTGTCTCGCGAGGAAGTTCTGCTTGACACCGGTGGCGGCTTGAAACATGCCGCATGGTTCTTTCTCGAGGGCAGCGCGCGTTCGCAAGAGCCGTTCATCGTGCACAATGTCGATGTCGTCAGCACCATCGATCTCGCCCGCATGATGCGGTTTCATGTTGAACACGCCG
Organism: Acidobacteriaceae bacterium; assembly: GCA_003151435.1. GTDB lineage: Bacteria > Acidobacteriota > Terriglobia > Terriglobales > Acidobacteriaceae > Telmatobacter. Next base: position 7,970 of record PLXP01000273.1, on the reverse strand, counting down.
CCCTCGCGACCCTTGCGGTGCAAGACCGCGCCACCTCGCGCTATCTGCTCTTCGACCAGCACGGCCAACTCTGCGGCCGTCGCGCCGGACAGACCGTTGAAGAGGCACAGCCTGAATTGGTTCGCCCTGCCGCTGCGGTTCAGGCTCTGGCCTTTTCCGGCATCCACATCCTCTCTCCGCGCATCTTCGCGACGATCGAAGAGGAGGGTGCCTTTTCCATCATTCCCGCCTATTTGCATCTCGCCGCCAAAGAAGAAAAAATCCTCGCCTTTCGCGCGGATGAGTACTACTGGCGCGATCTCGGCCGCCCGCAAAGCATATTGCAGGCGGCGCTGGATATCGACAGCGGAACCTGCACCGGAGCCTGACGAACGCCAACGTGAAAATTGATTTATGGCGGCGGGATGCGCACCGTATTCGCCCGGCACGAGCGCACCGCCCCGCACGCGACCGGATGCAGGCTCTTGTCCAGGCAGACCTCCACGGCGGTGAGGTAGTTGCTGCCGCACGTCAACGCCAGGCTCGACTGCGGAATCGCCGGATTGGTCGCGGTAAAGCTCGCCAGAATCTGGTCGGGCGCAAGCGATATCTGCGACTTCAGGCCGCTTAGCGTCGGCGGAATCTTCACCAACTGGAACGCCGTGCGAGCCGCCGCGAAGAAGCCGTCCGCGCCAAGCCCTGAACAGGTTCCGTGCGTCTGCCACTCGTGCTGCAACAGGCCCAGGTCCGGGTAGATGTCCTTGTATTGGGCGGGGTCGGCAGGCCCGGGAGCGTTTGAGCAGTTCTCAGGATAGGTGCCGTCGTTGTTCTCAGGCCACAGTCCGTGGAGAACGAACGTTGCATGCATAGCGCACTCGACGGCGGCAGGGTGCGATTGGCAAAACTCCGGCGACCAGGAGAGATTCAGCAGATAAAAATCGAATCCGGCCCCGGTGCTTCGCGGATTGACCTGCGGCGTTCGGCTGGTTGCCCCGGTTGCATCAGGCGCGGCTGGTGTCGCCGGCCGCGAGTTGCACCCGGCCAGCGGCAGAAGAAGCGCGAGGAAGAGGGGAAGTATTCTCTGCTTCATGAGCGCAGGATAGCAGGTAAAAGTTCAACCTGTTCCTGGTCTCAAGTCTCAAAGGTGTTCTCAAGTGTGTCAAATCGCCTGGCCCGATCGCGGATAGGCTGCCATCTCGACGGGAAATGTCTGGATCTCCAGGTCCACGCTGGCAATCTCCGCGCCGCAATCGCGCTGATGACTCCGCGTGCATTGGCACAGCTCGGTGAATCGCACGTGACCGTTCTGGCTTAGCTCAAGGCCCGCCGCGATCAGCACGCTGTAAATGTCCACGCACGCCTGCCGCTCGAACTCGAACAGCATGTTCACGGTGCCGGTATCGTTGGCGCCGCGGCTCAAAACCCAGCCGCCGCAGCCGAGAATGGCGCCCGTGAGCGACCGCACCAGCCGTGACGGCTCTTCGACGGAGACGGCCTTCATCTCCATCGCCCAAGGAATGCTGATTGCTCGTCTTGCGTCTGGTTGCGGCACGTTGACCCTCACATCAACCTTATCGGAGAGGGCCCGTCGATCATGACCGCTGTTTCGGAGTCGAACGAACCTGACCGGCTTTGACACATGCTGGCGCTTGCCTGCCCCGCAACGGCGGATTTTGGCGGCTGCGCTGGTAATGTGGACTCCCCTCCGCCAGCCGGGTGGTGTCCTAATTTCGCGGAGATGGCTCCGAACTAATCTGTCGTATTACCTCTTGGTACTGGTGGCTTTCTGTCATTTCTGCTCGGCAATAATCCCGCCCGCAATAAACCCAATACATAAAATGTTGGGAACGGTCCTTCTTAAATGCATCCTGGAAGATGAGGTCGATTGCCACTCCAAATCCGTAATTGCCGCGGGCATACTCGGACAAACCGTCTTCAGCGACGATATCTGCGTAGATGGGGACTTTATATGCTCCTTTGGGAGGTATCGTCCAGTTAGGCGCAGATGTTTCAGTCCTTCCCCCTTGCCTGATCTTGAATTCTTTGAGCACAAGGGGGTATTGCGTAGCGTTCCGAATCTTAGCGCGAACGCATATCGTGGGCCGCGCCACATTCGGGTAGGCGCTAGTAGTAATGTTCCTCCAATTCTTAATTTCGACCCACTGCCCAAATTGGATTTCTTGGAGCTTCACAGATCGCAGCGCGGCGGAGGCAGCATCGGCGGTCGCATTGGCCGCCTTGCGAGTCTCATTGCTTTGCCAAGCGATTACAAGCCCAGTGGAAATAATTGCCCAGGTGGTGATCCCTTCCGGCCATGCCACGAGTACGTTCCACCATGGCGCGTAATCCTTGCGGTTCTGAGCATCTTTGGCGCAGGTATGCTTTTCTTCAGAGGAGACGGAAAGTGCAACACAATCTGTTTGGCTCTGAGCCTGATATTTTTCGCGGGCGTAATGTTGCTCGACGGCCACCGCTATCATTGCGCTGGCGATGACAGCGAAAATGCAGAACCATTTCCACATAATTGTTTAATTGTACCCCACAAACTTATTGACAACCAATAGTTATTGGGGTACACTTATTCAAGTGAGGCTTTAGCGTTACTGTCCTCCACATCCCCCCGGCAGTTTCACCGATTACCGCAGTCAGACTTGCCATCGCGCAGGAGTTGAGAGCCAATGCCGACATCGAAGCCGAAGCCTAAGAAACCCGGACGCCCACCTCTACCCAAGGGAAACTCCAAAGCAGTCATGCTTCGCGTGCGCGTCACTACCGATGAGCGTGCGGCTATCGAGACAGCGGCAAAGACGAAGAATCAAACCGTGTCTGAATGGCTGCGTAGCAAGTTGCCAGCCATGATTGGAGCGTGAGCCTGTGGATTTCAAATTAGGACACTACCGCCAGCCGCCTCCGGTACCCCCGATCCGGGAAAATGATGTAGCTTCATAATCAGCATGATCGTCGGCTCCGGAATCGATCTGGTCGAAATCGAGCGCATCCAACACTCCATGGATCGCTACGGCTCGCGTTTCTTGAACCGCGTGTACACCCGCGCGGAACAGGCCTACTGCCAGCGGAAGCGCAAGGCAGCGGAGAGCTTTGCGGCCCGGTTTGCAGCCAAGGAAGCCGGAGCCAAGGCGCTGGGCACCGGCATCAGCTTTGGCGTCAACTGGCTTGAGATTGAAGTGGTGCGCGAGGCCAGCGGACGGCCCACCATCGCGTTTCACGGTCGCGCTGCCCAGATCGCCGCCTACCTGGGCGTGGTCCATGCCGCGCTTTCCATTACCCACACAGGAAGCCTCGCCATGGCCAGCGTAGTGCTGGAGAATGGCCGATAACCCCCGCTCTTTCTGCTATCCTCAAGGCATCGCGGTCGGGAGTGAGCGGTGACCAAGGGGAGCATACGTGCCAAGCCGCAAAGAGATTCAGTGGTCGCAACTGAAGGTAGGCGCCTTGATCCTGGTGGCCGTGGCCATTCTGGTTGCGCTTATTTTTCTCATGTCCGGTTCCACAGGCGGATTGTTTGCCCGCAAGCTGGTGCTCCGCTCGTATTTTGACAATGCCTCAGGGCTTAAAAGGGGCGCGCCCGTCACCCTTGAAGGCGTAACCATCGGCAACGTGACCAGCATCCGCGTAGTCTCCGCGCGCAACCCCACCCCCGTCGAGGTCACCATGCAGGTGGGCCACGAATTCGAGCCCCTCATCCACACCGATTCAACCACCTCCATCATGCAGGCAGGAGTGCTGGGCGACAGCTATGTCGACATCACGTCGGCCCGTGCCAAGGGCCCCACCCCCTCGAACAACGACGAACTCAAGGCCGTGAATGCACCCAGCATCCAGGACGTGGTTCGCACCAGCGAGGACGCCCTCGCGCAGACGACGGTTCTGATGCACAAGGTCGACACCTTTGTCGATACCCTCAATTCAAAGCGCGGCAGCGCGGGCAAGCTGATCAACGACCCCGCTCTCTATCAGAAGTTCACCGCCGTAGCCACCAACCTTGAGACCATCACCCGCGGCATGACCGAGGGCAAGGGCACGCTCGGCAAGCTGATGAACGACGATACCCTCTATCAAAAAGCGAACTCGGCCATCGACCGGCTCAACAACATCACCGCATCCCTGGACGAGGGCAAGGGCACGGCCGGCAAGCTGCTGAAGGACGACACACTCTACAAGAACCTGAACTCCGCGGTGGCCAACACCAACCAGCTTGTTGCCGACATCAACGACGGCAAAGGCGGAATCGGCAAACTCGTCAAGGATCCGGCCTTCGCGCAGAAGCTCGATGACACGGTCACCAACCTCGACAGTATTTTGAAGAGCATCAACGAGGGCAAAGGCACCCTGGGTCAGTTGATGGTCAACCGCTCGCTCTACGATCACACCGATCAGTCAATGGAGCAGGCGCAACTGTTGCTCAAAGGCGTCCGCGAGAATCCCAAGAAGTACCTCGTGATCCAGATGAAAATCTTCTGACCTGGGCCGTGTCGTTTCCCAGCCCACCCGGCAATCCGCCACCGCGTGAGGCTGATCTCTACGGGGCGGATTGCCCGCGAAACGTGTGCCAGAACTCGATGAATCCCTTCAACCGCACCACGTGAAAGTAGTCGCTGGCGATGAAGTAAAACACCGACACGACGATCCACTCCCAATGCATCGCGCTCGCGCCCACCTCGTCGCTGAACGGAATCAGCACCGACGAGAACACCATCGCCAGAACAAGCAGCGCCAGCTTCACGATGCCCATCACCAGGTTGATCTCCATCAGCTTGCTGGTGAAGGGCCGTCCAAGTTTCATGCTCGCCACCAGTGCCGCACCGGGCGAAAGATCCTCAAGCAGCACCAGCAGCGGCGCGATGAAGACCACCCAGCTGATCAGCGCCCACAGCGTAAAGAATCCCAGCGTGAGAAAGATGGCCCAGACAGCGTAGCCCACCAGGTCCGGTTCAGCGCCCGTGCCGATGTGCGAGGCCGCGGCCCAGCCCAGCGATCGAAACCACGCCCAGCACGTGAGCGCCAGCACCGCCAGCCACGCAGCCTGCAGCGCGACCATGGCCATGGGGCGGAAGGGCAGACGGGGATCCATGCGCTTCAACACCAGGTTGCGGCCCAGCGCGGAGATCACCACCCAGGCCACCGCCGCCACCGGCACAAGCCAGCGCAGCACCCCCATCGCGTGAGGCTGATATTGGTCCCACGCGTCAGCCACCTTCACAATCGACACCCACGGATTCTGCGGGTCGAGGTTCGTCAGTCCGGCGGACTCCGGCGGAAGCACCGCAAGAATCTGCTGCGCCTGCACCCAGCAGACCAGCAGCAGAGGCAAGCCGAAGAGCCACCGCCACGCCACTTCAAGCGCTGTGAGTGCCGGTCGCGCGAAAACCCAGCCCATCTGGCCGACTGCCGACTGGGTGCCGCGCAATATTTGGGGCACTACTTGACCACCAGGTTCACCAGCTTGCCGGGAACCACGATGATCTTGACCACCGTCTTGCCCGCGGTCCGCGACTGCACCTTTTCCTCGGCCAGCGCTGCCGCCTTGATGGTGTCGGACCCGGCATCGGCGGGCACGCGCACCACCGTGACCAGCTTGCCGTTCACCTGCACCGGAATCTCCAGTTCGTCTTCCTTGGCCAGTTCGGGATTGCTGGGCGGCCACGGCGCGCGCAACACTGCGCCTTCCCCGCCCGATTCCTCCCATAACTCGGCGGAAAGATGAGGCGCGAACGGGGCAAGCAGCAGAATCAACGACCGCAGCAATTCGCGAATCACGGGCGGGCGAACCTCTCCCGCTGCCAGTTGCGCATCGGCCGCCTGCAACTCGTTCATCAGCTCCATGATGGCCGCCACGCAGGTGTTGAAGTGCCACCGGCCTTCAAAATCCAGCGTGATCTTGGCGATCGTCTGGTGCAGCTTGCGCAGCAGCTTCAAAGATGTCCCGGCAGGTGCTTCCGTCTGCTGCCCCGCGGCGGTTCGCGCCACCGGCGCATACTTCATGGCGAAGCGATAGACGCGGCCCAGAAAGCGGCTGACGCCGGCCACGCCGTCTTCCTGCCAGTCAAGGTCGCGATCGGGCGGCGCGGCAAACAGCGAGTACATGCGGGCCGCGTCGGCGCCATAGCGCGCCACCATGTCGTCGGGCGAAACCACGTTGCCCTTCGACTTCGACATCTTGGCGCCGTCCTTGATCACCATGCCCTGCGTGAACAGGCGCCTCACCGGCTCATCGTTGGTGATGAGGCCCAGGTCGCGCATCACCTTGGTCCAGAAGCGCGAATAGATAAGGTGCAGAATCGCGTGCTCCACGCCGCCGATGTACTGGTCGATGGGGAACCAGTACTGCGCCACCGTGGGATCGAACGGCTGGCCTGCATTCTTCGCATCGGTGTAGCGATAGAAGTACCAGCTCGAATCGACGAACGTGTCCATNNGTGTCGGTCTCGCGGCGCGCGGGGCCGCCGCACTTGGGACACGTCACGTTGACGAACTCCGGCACGCGGCCCAGCGGCGACCCGCCCTGTTGCGTAATCTCGATCTGGGCAGGCAGCACCACCGGCAACTGGTCGTCCGGCACCGGCACTAGGCCGTCCTGCTTGCAATGAATCATCGGGATCGGCGTGCCCCAGTAGCGCTGGCGGCTCACTCCCCAGTCCTTCAGGCGGAACGTGATCGTCGCTTCGCCAAATCCCTTGCTCGCGGCAATCTCCTGCAGCTTCTTTTGCGCCTCTTCGCATGTCAGCCCGTCGAACTTGCCGGAGTTCACCAGCACGCCCTCTTCCGACAGGAACGGCAGCTCCGGTTCCCCAGCCGAACCATCAACAGGCGCAATCACCCGCCGAATCGGAATCGCGTACTTCTTTGCGAATTCGAAGTCGCGCGCATCGTGGCCTGGCACGCTCATAATGGCGCCCGTGCCGTAGTCCGTCAGGACGTAGTTGGCCACCCACACCGGCACAAGCTCGCCGCTATATGGGTTGATGGCGAAGTGGCCGGTGGGCACGCCGTGCTTCTCGATTGCGCCCACGTCGCCCTCTTCCCTCGCCCTCTTCTGCTCTTCAAGCAGGCGCGCAACCTGCACCCTGAGGCCCGCGTCGTTCGCGGCCAGCGCAGTCACCAGCGGATGTTCCGGCGCCAACTGCACGCTGGTTGCGCCGAAAATCGTATCCACGCGCGTGGTGAAGACGCGGATCTTCTCCGCGCGTGTCTCAACCGCGAATTCCACCTCGGTGCCTTCGCTGCGGCCGATCCAGTTGCGCTGCATGGTGCGCACTTTTTCAGGCCAGCCCTCCAGCTTGTCCAGCCCGCTGAGCAGTTCGTCGGCGTAGGCCGTGATGCGGAAAAACCACTGCACCAGGTCGCGCAAATCCACCAGCGTGTCTTCATGCCGCCAGCAGCGCCCGTCGATCACCTGCTCGTTGGCCAGCACCGTGGCGCACTCGGGGCACCAGTTCACCTTGCTCTTCTTGCGATAGGCCAGGCCCTTCTCATACATCCGCAAAAAGAACCACTGGTTCCAGCGATAGTAGTCGGGCAGGCACGTCGTCACTTCCGTCGCCCAGTCGTATCCCAGTCCCAGGCGCTGCATCTGCCGCTTCATCGCTGCGATGTTGGCCAGCGTCCACTCGCGCGGTGGCGTGTTGTTTTTCAGCGCGGCATTCTCGGCCGGCAGGCCGAAGGCGTCCCAGCCCATCGGGTGCAGCACGTTGAAGCCGTTCATGCGGTTGAAGCGGGCAATGGCGTCGCCGATGGTGTAGTTGCGCACGTGGCCGACATGCATGGCCGCGCCGCTGGGATACGGGAAATACTCCAGCACGTACTTCTTGGGCTTAGCCGTGTCTTCGCTGACCTGGTAAATCTTATCGGCTTCCCATTTGGCTTGCCATTTGGGCTCTATATCTTTAGGATTGTAACGCTGCATAACAGGTTATATTGTAGCAAACTATATCTGTTATGCTACCTGCGGTTATTCCCACTCGGTGGTGGCA
>PLXP01000046.1 GCA_003151435.1 Acidobacteriaceae bacterium | reverse complement strand
GTAGAGAAGGACGCTGCTGGTTTCTCGGCTCTGGCCAACATTGCTGAGTTTATCCGGCATGGCCAGGTTACCGTCGGCGGCATCCGGCCGATGGGCTGTGGCGCCATTGCAAACGATGCCCATCAGAGCCTGGCCATGCTGGTTCGCCGCAAAGGCGAATCCCTGCCCCAACTCCTCGAACGGCTCGACCTGGCGGTTGGCAAAGCCCTGCAGCACGAAATCTACACGGACGAAATCAACAACCCTTCCACAGCATAAAGATCCAACTCTTCACACAGGTCGTGTCCACTTGCAAATCTGTGGACACGACCTCCCACAATCGCAGGCGTCACCGATATGCGTCAATACGGCCCGCCGTAGACGCTTACCAGAGTTGATCCACTCCGCCGCGATTCACGTGGCTTGTGCCAGATCGATGGATAACATCAGATTTCCTTCGCACATTTGATTCAAGTTTCATTCTTGCGAGTTGGTACAGGCGGCGACATATGCGGTGCATCCAAAACACAAGCCGCACGTCCCAGTACGTCGGTTTGCCATCCGGGGTCGATCAGCTTTCGAGGGGGGACATCGCCATGAGACTGGCTCGTTACACTAACAGACCGATTTGGCAGCACCCAATTGCGGTTAACCATCAAATCGCCGACAACCAAAATACAGTCCTTTTGTTTTGATGACATCTTCCCTCTCGGCGTGTTCGAGGGACCGAACCCTGACGGTTCGCGAACCAACAATAAGTGAATCACTTAGGGGGCGGTTCGAAATGCACCCCCTAAACAAATGCGACTTCAGGAGGGATTTGCTGCTCCGAGTATCGCAATGTTTCGCGAGCCTCGTTCTTAAAGCCAAACCAAGCCCCCGGCGGAAGCAGGAAGACATCACCCGAAGCGGCCGAAATTGCGCCCTGTTCTGGGTTCCACAATTCAGAGTCATCCAGAACCCACAGTGTCCCACTTCCGGAAAACACCCTTATGATCGCTGCGACCCCAAGACACTGCCTCAGTTCAGTCCGTGCCCCGGCTTCGACTTCCCGATGCGATGCCCTTACAAACGAATCGGTTAAGACCGACTCGAAGCCTCCTTCGCAGCGAATTCGGGCAATAGGCTCTGACTTCCACGTACGACGATCGACAAGCCTGCTTTCCGCGGGAACTGACAATCCAAGCATCTCGCTCTCTGCATACTGGCGTGTGAAATGAGTCGGGATCGGGCAACCCAGATTCTGGTCGTGCAGACGCACCACCATATCAGTTGAAACCGTTGCAAATTCTTCGAGGATACATCCCATGACCGTGTGGACGACGCCAAGCTCTGAGATTATAAACACATCGCCAGGACGAGGTCGGAAGGTGTGCTGATCGTAGAAGTCGTCTTTTGCTCCGCAAATCCACTTCTGAAACCCTTGCGGTTCGTAATGCCGTTGCCAGTCTTCGAATTCACAGAGAAACACAAGGGCGCCAGGCCTTGTAGCCAGGATATGAAACACCTCTGTCTTATGGGTGATGTGCCGCTGAAAGCTGAAGCCCTGAGCCGCCTCCTGCAAAAAGATGGAGTAACCCAACGGCGTGGCCGCCTTCACCGCATATGACTTGTACTTATATGCGAACCGATACGAGTTTTGAAAAAGTGCAATCTGCCGGCACGTGGATCCCGGTAGGGGACCTTGAAACAAGACCTTCAGAATCGATTTCAGTACCCGTTCTACAGCTTCGGTTTTGTCTATATTTGCATCTGCTCGGAAGTAATCACTAATCGCTGGCAGGAGGTCAATGCCTTGAGAGGTTAGCTCAGGCGGTACGGGCGTGCCAGTTGGTTTGGTCAGGTAATCTCCCAGAAGCATGTTGATACTGCGGTCAGGCATTGCTAGATCCTCCAAATGTCAGTGTAAGGCCCCAATTCTGATGTCTCAGGAATTGGCAAGTTCCCAAAAGGGCAGTTCGAGCGGTGGTTGATTATTCTCCGTAAAACGGATCGATACTGTTTGAGGCATGATCCCACTTGAGTTGCGCAGTTTCACATACTTGTTTGGAAGAAGCGAGCCATCTGACGCAATAACTAGCTCGAATTGTGACGTGTCCTCGAACACTATAGAAACCGCCGTCCCTCGGTTATCGGCACGCCGCACGTGGAATGAGTGGATGCGCCGGAAACGAAGGTTATAGAGAGCTGTCGTGCAGACGGGAACTCGACACACGCATGTCAAGGAGATGGAGTGAAACACAAGGCCTCGTATATCCCAGGTCTTGTCGTATCCAAAATACAGTGTTGCGCCCCCCGCCAGTACAAGCGGACAGCTGTTTGATCCAGACTCGAATTGATAAGGCACGATTGAGATGTGCTCCGCCCCGTCGCCGTCCATATAGACACGTGGTCCATGCATGTCGTCATAGAGCATGCAAGAAAACCTTACAATCTCTCCACCAGATGCGCACGAACGCGTGTGATATACAAAACCCTGATTATAAATTGGAACATTGGCCGCGAGAGGTGCAACGACTACGCCTGTGTTTGCTCCGTGAAACGGATCAGCGTCAAGATCTACGACAAAACGAAAGGGGCCAAGATTGAGTAGATTATAGGCATGTATTGGTGGAAATCCGCGTTGATCGCGCCATTGATATGGGTACTGCCTGGCAACTATTTCTGTCTCGATACCACAGGCCGTCAGAATTGGTGTGACGTGAGATTCCACGCAAGAAATGCATATCGCGCCCAAGCCGTCACCTGACCTATATGACACACGGAAATCTTCGCAAAGCTCTTCAATCAGTGACGACTTTCGCTGTTGCAGTGCATCGAGAGCGAGATAGAAGCGTTCCAGCAGATCGCTCGGTGCATTGGCAAGAAGAGATGCGAATCTTTGTCGGAAGTTAGTTCTGGTCGTATGCGCGTACTGGGTCAACTCAGGAAGCAATCACGCCTCCACAGATTGGAGTTGCGAACAGGATTTGTTCGGTCTATCAAAGATGTTCCGCGAGGGTGAACCTCCAGAATTGGCAAGACTCGATAGACAGAAGCGCCGGCGAATGTCGCTTGAGAAACGCCGGACATATTCGACCTTGGATCTAAACTGTAGATGCCGTCGCCTCTTTTCCGAGTCATATGAGCAGCGAATTGATCGCGACAGCCATTTTAATCTTCGCGGCCGAAATCTCCAACACTCACTCACGTTTCGGCTGGGTTTCCGAGGCGGGTCACGTGACCAGATTCTGCGCCGGAAAGATCCTGGACTATTGAAGGCCGTCGAGCATCTGTCGAAAAATGAAATTGCGATTGGCGTTCCGATGCTCCTGCAGCGAGGGCGTGTGACGGAGGTTGTCGACCCCCCAGCAGCACATCGAAGCGATAGCTAAGAGCTATGCCGCCATCCAGTCGGGAACGAAGCGTCGAATCCCTCCGTAACAACCATTATAATCAATGACTTACACTGTATGATGCGCAACATGATACGAAAATTCTGCTAGAATGTTCGCGTGAATGTCCAAGTAAATCTGACCAAAAGGGTGTGATGTCGGGGCGATGTTTTCGAAATTATTCAAGGGTCTCAAGCCCAGACCCGGCCTCAGCCACAACATGCATGTTTGCTTGACGGCCGGGAGAACAGAACATTTCATTTCTTCGCTTCGATCGACAAGCACCTCGCCATTTGATTCTGTTGAACTGAACGCCTGTGTCTTACCCAGCACCGCTGTCCGGAATGCATTTCGAATAGCCCGCGTTGCTATTTACTGCCCTATGATCATTCAGTCGAACTCGATCAACCTCGAAGCATCCACGATCTTTGTTTCTTCGAGCGATGCGCCCTTCAATCGTAGGGGAGCGTGTGGTTCAGAACCCGCCCATGTCCGCGGTTGGGACGTCGTAAATCGAACGATAGAGTGCAGATCGAGCATAGAGAGCTGAGTGGGTTCTCGGCGTCCTTCGCCACAGTCTTCGAAGTTGATTTGGCCGATTCCCGGATGAACTGACCAACGAAGTAAAACTTGTACCACCAGCCCCCACGTTTGAAAACCGCCATGGATCGCTCTTGTCTCTCGGTGAGGTGCGAACCGGACATGCTCCGCCACTACAGCCATATTCGAATGGAGGCAAAGCGAACGGCGCTCGAATCGATCGTCAAAAAGCAGTCGAACGGCATCGCAGAAAAGAAGGAGGACACTCAATTGGCTGACGGCGCCAAACGTGCGGGGTACCCACAAAGAGTACTGACCTTGCCCCCGCAAAACGT
>PLXP01000099.1 GCA_003151435.1 Acidobacteriaceae bacterium | reverse complement strand
GCCCAGCTGCTCCTCCACGCCCAGACACTCGGTGACATGACCCGGGTAAAGCCACAGTTGTGCTTCGAGAGACGGCAACGTTGGGGTCTTCACCCGAAAGCTGGTATAGGTCGTGCCGAGAATCGGCCATCGATTTTCCAGTTTCCTACGCACAGCCGCAGGCGGCGCCACGGCCACGAAGCGGCGCCCGGCGTCGACAAACACAAACTCTTCCGTCCTGCCATATTCCTCCGCCAGCGCCGCGATCAGATGCAGCCGCGTGTTCCACCATGGAACCGGACCAATCTGGATTTCAACATGAGCAGTATCTTTCAGCGCCTCCAGCTTCTGCTGGATGTTCGCCATGTACGAAGGACCGAAGGCCTGGGCTTCGAGCATGACCTGCACGGCATCGAGCTGCCGGAGCCTGCGTGTGAATTCGAGCACACGCAGCGAGGCCAGCACCTCCACGGCGAGATCGCTAGCCCCGTCGAAATACGCTGCGCATCGCTTCTTTAAGCGGCTGCGGAGATCGAGGACTTGGGTCAGGTCCGCGTCCCGCCATTGTGCAGGCCAGTTCGCATTGTCTTTGACCAGAAAGACCAGACGGGGGATGGATTGCCGTTCTGCGGCAGACAGCTCCAGCTCCGTCACTGACTGGCGCTCGGGGTTGTTGTCCTCCGGGATGTAGCCATACCGCCAGGCGAAGAGCCCCAGATACACGTCACAGCCGGTCACGTCCCCTTGACAGGCGATCTCGACCAGTTCGTCGCGCGCCACATATTCCTCCATCATCACGACATCGTATCTCGCCTTCCGGAGGGCCTTGGCGACCTTCTCTCGATGGTCCTGGAGATCCAGAAACGTGGAAGATAGATAGACTCTCATGAGCCTCCTCCTTGCGGGTGGGGAGCGGCGCTTGAACAGAATTGCGCCCGGACGGTCGGCAACAGTTTAACCCTGAATCGTTTTTCGCGGTACCTGGACTCAAGTCCCGAGCCCTGTCGAGAACCGCGTTTTCCGGGAGTAATCCTTTTGGAGCCGGTTTCCACGTGATAGAAAGGTGTTGGAATGACCCACGACAGTCACGTCGCAAAAACGGCTACCGTTAAAAACCTCTTTGACTCCAGCCTGGCGGGAGATACAAAGCAGCGCATTATGGAGCTCCATCATCACAGTCAGCGGCTGTGGGGTAATATGACCGTCGCCCAGACCCTTGCGCACTGCACTTCTGGCTTAGAGATGGCGATGGGCGTTATCAACCCCAAACGTGCACCGTTCCCTGCCAACGTCATGGGCCTGCTGATTAAGCCGCTGATCTTCGGGAATGACAAGCCCATGCGTCGCAATTCACCTTCGTCGCCGGAGCTCTTTTCCGCGGACCACACCAAGTGCGACTTCGAGCGAGAACGCGGCTATCTCATCGCAGCGATCGATCGCTTCGCCAATGAAGGCGCAGCGTGCTGCTCCCAGCACCCACATCCTTTCTTTGGTCCGCTCAAACCGCAGCAGTGGGCCATTTTAATGTACAAACACATCGATCATCATCTGAGACAGTTCGGCGTTTGAAGGACAATTAGGCCTCAGGTCTGAGCGCTAAGGGTTGTTAGCTATCCGGAATTTAATCAAGAATTACTCCCGAAAAGTCAGACATTGTCACGGGATCTCATGGCGGTTCAGGACGATCAGAGACGATCGAAGATTGTTCAGATCGAATCGCGCGGGGGGATTCAGGGAACCTCCAAAGGATGAGATAGCAGCTTTGCTTCGAAATAACGGGACAGATCGAGTGGTCGCTATGCCCGCGCTTGCATTCTTTCGCAATGTTCCCGACATACAACGCTCCGCTTTCCTATCCGAGCTCACAGTGTCATTGGGATAGTCCAAGTTACGATGATCGACCTAGTATCGTAGCCGCCCTCAATGATTTCCCCTGTGATATTGGTTGGGCGCGCCGGGCGTTGGAACGTCGTTAGAGACCTGCGCTCCAACGGCATGTGGTCGTGTCAATGCAGCCGTGAGGCTGATACCGCTGCCCGAAGTCTGCACGCCAGCCGCATGCGCACGAGCCAATGGCGCAGCGATAGTGATCGTGGCTGCCCGTTCCCTGATCGAGGAGACAACGGCCCTCTCGGCGTTTGCGCCACTGTCGATCGTGATCCTTTGGCCTTTGCTGAAGCCGGTCACGTTTTCAGCATGCAGAACAGTATCTCCCACGCCAGTGGCAGTGCGTATCGTAGTCGCCCCCGCCGTGCCCACTGCAGCGATGATGGCGTCTTCAAGATTTGCACCCGAATCAATCAGGATCTTCTGGCCGGCAATGAAGCCTTCCACGCTGCTGACCTTGATGTTGGTTGCGCCGGCGGGCGAAGAGGTCGACAAAGTGGCAGCGGCCTGTGCCAGGAAGTCCGCACAGTTGCTGTCGGTATCGGCACCGTCAGGAAATCGTCCTGCGCTCGTATTGATGGCGATAGGGCTCGCGACGATTGACCATAACTGTAACGTTGCGTTTGGTGCGGGCGCAAAGCAACCGCTCTGCTTTGCTCCTGAAGCGGCTTGATAGCCTTCAGCGGCCCAGGGGTCAACGAGGCTGCCGTAGTTGAGGCTGTCAGCAATCACTCCCGAGGCGTCTCTTAGCACCATGCTGCCCTCTTCGATGGTGATGGTCCGACCAAATATCGGAGAGTTGGTAGTCAGTTCCGGTCCTCCGAACCACTGATTGGGAGTCGGCTTTCCCTGGTAGCCCGCAGACTCGACGGAGTCGTCTCGTACAACCGCGTGGATCGCGTGGTTGTTGGTCAATGGCCTCAGCATCAATGCCCTGAAGCGTATCGCCGGCACCCTCAGCGATACCGACGCCGCGCGTCGCATGCAACAAGCCAAAGCAAAACTGTTTGGGCAACTAAGACTGACCGCGTAGGACCGCAAGCCAACGCAGAGGGCCGAGGAAATGGCGGTCCGTGGAAAGCCCGTCGAGCGATGCTCGCAACAGGCAGATCCTGTCAGGCTTTCCACCGACCTTGGGAATCGAAACAGCCAATTCCCACATTCCCTCCGCCCCGGCTACGACTGCTAATCTGAACTTAATTTCAATGCCCGAAAGGAGCCTTCCCCAGTTCGCCTGTCCTTCGCTCCCTTCAGGCTCATCCTTCGATTGGAAAAGACTGTCAGCCGCGCCAGCGGCTTCGTTCAAGGCGGTTTTTCGGCCAAGTGAACCGAACACATTCGTAAACACTGGCCGACTTGAACGAAGCCGCTGTGGCGGCGGACGCTTCCGCGTGCGGTTGAGCCAGCTTTTGCGGTTGCTGGGGTAGTTTGGTTCGCAGGGAAGGAGGATTCTCTGTGAACCAACTACGTCAGCTTATGCTTGAGGAGTTGCACCGCCGCAACTTCGCCGAAACAACCATCC
>PLXP01000191.1 GCA_003151435.1 Acidobacteriaceae bacterium | reverse complement strand
GTTTATTGTGACGCGACGCCTAAGTACATGACCTTCGCCGGATGCGTGGTATCAGGCCAGAGCTTTTGTATCGCAGGAAGAACGACCGGCGGAAAACGAACGGCAGAATCCACATTCGCGCACCTCCGACTCCTTGCGAGCGAGAGGGTTGCAGGAACTGGCTGGCATTACAAGGGATCGGACCGATGGCATCGACGGCCGTTGATGCGGCTATCCACAACAGCCGCTAAGATTCCGTCCTCACCCATTTCGCCACGTGGTATTGATAATGTTCGCCATATTCGGTGACCAGGGCCAGGTGAGCGTGGCGGAATGTGTTCCACGTCAGCGACGGAATGCCGAATGCCCTGCCGAGGGGCTTCAACCGCCGCAGGGCAATATTGGCTTCACAGATTGGAGTGCCATTTTTCGAAGCCAGGACAAAGTCTTCCGGTTCTGTAAAATTCTGCCGACAGCTGAGTCTGATGAACATGGGAAGCAATATCTCTGGAATCGGTACATCTCGCTCGCGACTTCTCCCGACATCAATCAACAAAAAACGGTACCACTGCTTTCTAGCTGCGAGGGTGAGAGGCGGAATCACCTTGCCATCCACATTCAACCTATTCCCCGTGAGATTCACGTGTTTCCATTGAAGGCCGCAGATCTCCGACACGGTCAAATTGGTGAGAATTGCGATGAGCGCCATCTCTTTCTCGGGGTATTGCATCACGTCAAGCATTTCGTTGGCCTGAGCGAGTGTGAGCGTTTGCGTCTCCTTGCGGATAACTGCACACTTCACGACCTGGTTGGCTGGATTCTCACCATCGAAGCAATATTCATTCCTCGCGCACGAAAAGATGGCACTTACCACATTGCGTATATGGTTAGCCGTCTGAGTTGAGTACCCGCGCTCCAAGGCCGCCGAAATGAGGCGCTGGACGTGCTCGGGTCGAGCATCGCGAAGTCGCAACCATCCAACGTACGGCCAATCCGAAAGAGTCTTGAGCTTGGCTCTCGATCTGTCAGCGTCGACTTGAAACATCCGGTCCACGTCTTCAGGAGTGACGATATGTTTCAGAATCGCTCGGTAAAACAAACGGCATGAAGTCTTCCTGATCGCGACGTAATTCGGAACGAACTTCTTCTCAACGAAGTCCGCGATCGTCATTTCGGACCGCTGCGCCTGTGCACTCTGCTGTATGAGGGACAGGACGTGATTCCACGCAAACCTGGGTACGTCTTCCTCCGTCAGCGCATTTGGACCATTTGCCGGACCGATTTGCGCTTGCTCGCGCCAATGTGCTTCATCTAATCCGAATTCGTTAGCCGCGCCCTCGTGCCAGCGCAACATCCAAAAGGCGCCCTCCTTATAGAGGTCACAGTTTTGCGGCAATCTCTCAGTATCCATGTGACCCCTAACCAACTTGCCATGTGAATCACCAAAGAGGTGGCCTAAGTTCTGAGGCAAGCCTGAATGGATTTCGTGATCCTCCCACGCATGTTCCCTTGCGATTCGCGGAGACGCACAGCTGAGCTACCTGGCGGTGACTTGTCCCAATTCAAAAAGCGCGTGGTGGCCGAAATCCCCCTTCTTTCTACGTGGGAAAGACAACAAGCGCTATGGAGTCTACAGGGGATAGGTGAAAACAAAAGGACAGTAGGGTGCAATGTTCTCATCCGGCTCCATATCTCTTTTTGCGAGCAATTCCAGCTAGCGGGGGCTTCAACATATATGTGACTGATCGACCGGGCCGAGAGTAAGGTTGTCGTATGCGAGCGCGACCTTGGTTGGCAGTGGCGGTGTCTTACGGAGCCCTGATATTTCTGTTGCCACTGTTCACGTTCCTCGTCTCATGGGAATCTGATCGGCTGCTCATACGGACAAAGGCCGCGCGTCAGGTCTACCAAAAGTCCGATGATGTCATCTACGACATCCAGGAGAGTATCAATAAGGGGGCTCTCATCGAACCGTCGGGATTCAAAGATCATGGCGGGGCCGAGAGACGAATTTCAGACCTGCAGCGAAACACAATGCGCGACTGTGACACCCTGCTCGCGCTGCGTGGTGCGACGCAACAAGTGCAAATCCTCGCGCTGCAACAGGCCCTTGATGAGTACTGGAATTCAATCAAGCAGACTGTCAACGCGTCGCAAACGCAGGATGGAGAGCGACGACTATTCAGGGAATTGGAGAACCAACCCACAAAGGTCCTCGAAGTCGCCGACAGCATTGATGTGCTCAATGTTTCAAACCTCAACATCGAGGAGAAAGAGATTGAAACTCAGCAAGGTCATGTGCGGCGATTTGCGATCGTAGCGACCTTGATTCTATTTGTATGCGGGTGCATCATTGCGGGCCTGACTACCGCGTATGTGGCCAGACTCGATAGTGCATCCCAAGCGGAGAAGAACCACGTTGCAACCGCTCAGAAGGAACTTCGACGATTAACAAATCAGCTCGTGCAAGTTCAGGAAGACGAACGAAAGACCATTTCGCGAGAACTCCATGATGAATTGGGTCAGATCCTGACCGGGCTCCGGATGGAACTAGGAGCTCTATCCCAGAATGAGCCAGATGAACGCTACCGTGAGAGGCTTGAAAGTGTGAAGCGGCTAGCGGAAGACGCCCTGCGTTCGGTGAGGAATATGGCTCTGTTAATTAGGCCTTCGATGCTGGATGATCTCGGGCTCGAATCGGCGCTGCGATGGCAGGCAAAAGAATTCATGCGAAGGTGCGGGATCGTAGTCTCAGTGAGTTTTGAAGGCGAGCTCGAAAGCCTTCCTGAGGCCATTCGGCTCTGTTTGTACCGCGCAGTTCAGGAGGCCATCACCAATTGTGGAAAGCATGCTGACGCCACCAGGGTGAGCGTGATCGTAAAGCAAAACGGAAACCGCGTATCGGCCTCAATTCAAGACAATGGAAAGGGATTCGATTGGCCACGCCTTCAAAGCCGAGGCCTTGGCTTGATAGGAATGACTGAACGCGTGCGGGCTTTGCATGGAAAGATGAATGTGACGTCGAATCCTGGGTCCGGTACGCTCATCAACCTTGAAATGCCAATCGGGCCCAATTGATGCCTCACGGCAGCTGTTTCCAGCAGTGCACCATGCCTTCTATCGGAAATCTAGGAGTGTGTCGAGATAAGAAAGTTCAATCCTATAACTGACTTGGAATCAACGGTTTACCAAAACAAGTAGATTTTGTAAGTCGTTGATTCTAAAGGGTTGAAAATCTATTCCCGACAGACTCCTAGTGTATTCAAGGGATGGATTGATTCCTTGCTCTCTCGATATGCAGTGCGAATTACTTTGCGTAAATTCCTTGGGAAAGCGAACTGACGTTTTAGACGGATTGTCTGTGACGATTCGTCGTACACTCAATGAAGATCGCTGACATTAAGATTATGAAGCAAAGAATGGCAATTAAAGTCCTCATCGTGGACGACCATGGAGTCGTGCGCAAGGGCCTGAGACTCCTTTTGGAGCAGTATCCCGAGCTTGAGGTCGTCGGGGAAGCTGCAAATGGCCGGGAGGCCGTAGCGATGGCCGCCGTCCTCCTACCGAACATCATTATCATGGATGTCGCAATGCCCATCTTGAATGGCATTGAAGCGGCAGATCAGATATTGAGAGCTAGCTCCCATTCCGGCATTGTTGTGCTCACCATGCACGCCGACGAGGGGTATCTTTTAAGAGCGCTGCACGTCGGAGTGAAGGGGTATCTCTTAAAGGAATCAGCCGAAGAGGATCTGCTGGCAGCAATAAAAACTGTAGCGCAAGGAAGGCCTTTCTTCAGTCGCGCAATCACCGAAAGTTTGCTTGAAGATTACGTCAGAGTGCTCAAGCAACAGGGTCTATCCGATACTTATGATCTTCTAACGGCTCGAGAGCGGGAAGTTCTTCAACTTTTGGCCGAGGGCAAGACAAACAAAGAAGCCGCGACATTGCTGGAAATTAGTCCGTACACTATCGAAAGCCACCGAACCAACCTTATGCAAAAACTCAACATTCACAACACAGCGGAAATCGTTCTCTACGCTGTGCGGAAGGGCCTGGTGAGCTAGGCTGGCAGCCAATTCGCTGGACACTTGCCGACTTGAACGAAGCCGCTGTGGCGGCGGACGCTTCCGCGTGCGGTTGAGCCAGCTTTTGCGGTTGCTGGGGTAGTTTGGTTCGCAGAGAAGGAGGATTCTCTGTGAACCAACTACGT
>PLXP01000079.1 GCA_003151435.1 Acidobacteriaceae bacterium | reverse complement strand
TAGTTATTGATGTTGCCGTTGATCGCAGGACCCGAGAAGCCATTTCCGTTGCGATACTCGAGGCCAGACCACCACGCGAAGGTTCCGGAGAGTTTGGTTCTGTCACTGAAACTGTGATCGATGCGTCCAATCGGCTGATTGTACTTGTATGGATTGGAGCCATTGTAGACGTAGTTGTTGCTGTACCCGGCCCGATTGGGCTTCGGAAACAGATTCATGATCTTGATCGCGATCGGTGTGATGCGGTTGGCCGGAATCGTATCGTTGAGAAATCGATCCCGCTCATATTCTGCGCAGGGAGATTGTCCGGGAACAATGCAGTGCACAGTTGCCGGATCGTAGATTCCACCATTTCCCTTGGATGCCTGGTAACCCGCCAGGTTCATGTTGCCGCTTGCATCAGGATACATATCCAGCGAGGGAACGCTGGTGACCATCGAGCCCGGCAGTACCTCGCGCCAGCCTTCAAAGCTGACAAAGAAGAAGGTTTTTTCCTTCCATATTGGACCTCCTACCGTGCCGCCAAACTGATGCTCATTGTGGAAGGGCTTCTTGGCGTTTTGCTGATTTAATGTGAAGGTATTGGCATCCAGGACGGAATTGCGCCAGTAATCGAATGCCGTTCCATGGAACTTCTTTGTGCCGCTCTTGAGAACGGTGTTGACGCTACCTCCGGCATAACGTCCGTATTGGGCATCGTAGGTATTCGTCATGACCTTGAATTCTTCGATGGCGTCGATATTCGGGGAGATATTCCACGTGCCCGTACCACCGCCGTTCTGCTGCGAAACCGGCGCTCCATCCAGCGAGAACTGGTTGAAGCTGCCGTTCTGTCCGTTAATCGAATAGGCGTTGGACTCGTCCCAACCGCGCGTACCCGAGTAGCCGCTCGCTCCGAATTGGGTCTGCGTGAATTGTGAGCCTGGTGTGAGCGAGAGCAGCATGTAGGCTTGGCGCCCGTTCAGAGGCAGGTTTTGCACCTTCTCTGGGTCCATGATGGTGCCGCCAGAAGCGTCATCGGTATTCAGGGTCAATCCGGTGCCGGCCACAACAGTAACAGTCTCTACGGCCGAGCCCACCAGAAGAGCAACGTTCAGGTCGACCTTGGAGTTGATGTCGATCAAGACTCCGGGGCGCAATTCGGTTTTGTAGCCATTGGCCTCAATGGTGACCTCATACGTCGCGGGTTGGACAAATGGGATGGTGAATGACCCGTCTGCCGCACTGTGCGATTTGTAGTTCTGCGTCGGCCCGGTGGCCGTAATCGCGGCGTTTTGGACCACTGAGCCTGAGGCGTCTGTGACTTGGCCTCGAATAGTGCCACGGAATTCCTGCCCATGAGCCGGAGCCAACAATGCCATGGTGAAAAGGCAAAGCAGAGCGGTGCACATGCTGCCAGGAATCGATTCAAACCACTTCTTTTCCCTGCAGCGGATTGAGCCACTATATTTTCTATTTCTGAACAATTTCATGACGGCCTCTCGAGTCGTTTCAAATCCGGATGAATTGTCGCCCCGCGACGACAACGTTGTCAATCACAAAAGACAACGCTGTCATTGACGCGAAATGTCGGCTTTGGAGAAACGTTCTCCCTCTGTCACTCAGGTCGCGATCTCTGTCTGTGCGCTGTCGGTGGGCTGTCGGCGGGCCGCAAATTCTTCACTCCATTGGACGCTCGCCTTGAAGAGAACTCCATTCCTTGTGCGACGTTGCCTCAATCAAATAGTGGGCGGCAGCCGTCCGATATCTGTATGTGCACTATTGACCGCAGGGTGATTAACGTCATCGGTTGGATGTAAGCGCTATACTATGAGGCATTTACTGACTGTGACCACCATCTTTTTATAATTCTTGCCAGCCCCGTCGGTCAGAGGCTCATCGCACGCCGCAAGGTGCTCATAGTTAAATAGTTACTGGTAGTTTATGGCCGTGCCGTTAGCAGATGATATTTCCGGTGGTTGTAGCAAATGAAGTGGGAGCAGCCGACAAGGCTGCGGATCTTGCAAGGTGAAAGTCCTTGCGCCGTCAATTACCTGTATTCGGACGGCTAAGGCGGGCAAGCCGTACGAGTTTGGCAACAAGGTCAGCGTGGCGGTCAGCAGTCGTGCGGATGGTTCGTCGGAGCAAGGAGCTTTACGGGAAGTCCCTATGACGGCCACACGCTGGCGGCACAGATGAGGCAGGTGGAAAGGATGATCGGTAACGCGGTCGACTCGGTGCACGTGGACATGGGTTCCTCCCGCAAGGGAGGTGGAAATCCAGTTCAAGGAATTGATATGGAATCCAGCGAGAAGTTTTTGTCGGTGAAGGAAGTGTCGGGGATGCTGGGGTGGTCGGTCGATACGATCCGCCGCATGATTCAAAGGGGCTTCATGGTCGCCATTGTGTTGCCATGCAAGTCGAATCGCCGCCGTCGCGTGTACCGTTCGATGAGGATTGCAAAGTCCGAGGTCGAGCGATGCATCAGGGCATTTCAGGCATAGGGAGAGGCCCCGCGCAAGCGGGGCTTTTCTGTGGGATAATGGTTCATCCGGAGGACTGTTGGTCTTTGTCTTGGAAATATTCTTGCACAAAGGCATTCGAGAATAGATACCCCGCTAGGGTATGAAAACTGCTGTACTTCTCGTGTACCTGAATACCGCGTTTCTCGCGTTTTTAGATTTTTGAGCGTCGTTTAAAATCAGTAACTTACATAGAATCAGTAGGGCGTCGGAATCCGACCCCCTCCCGGCACCACTTCTTAGATCTGTTAAGTCACTTATTTTAAATAACTTGCAGTGACAAAGATACAGTGGCAGAGCGATGTCGCAGCTCGAAAGTGTGATTTTCAGGTACAAAAGCAGGTACAGCGCGCATCCTCTTTACCCTGAGTGATTTAGAAGGAATCGCTATTTTTTCGATAGATCGACTTCGTCTCGTTGCTCTTAATTGTGCTCGATTACGGAATGACCAGCGGACAAACGGTCCGCCCGAGCCGGTGGATAGACGGGAATCTGCTTGGAAAGAACGCGATAGCAATGAGTGATTTCGGAGGCATCTTCCGCCCCGAAAGCGCATGAAGCGTCGGCGTTGTCGATCTTCAAGAAAGCTTTCCTGGGTGTGCCCGCAATGTCGAACCGCAGACGGAAACGGTCGTTCAATTCGGCAATCTGTTTCTGGCTGCCAAGGAACTCGGCAAGAAGCCAAGCCTGACACCAATGAATAGTGATTTTCGACCTTGATTGTAAAATCAAGGCTCTTTGCGACCGAAAAGATTGGTTTTCGACCTGAAATCATGTATATTGGTTTTCGACCAAGAATCGAAATTGCCGGTTATATTCGACCGAAAAGAGGGGTTTTCGACCGTGGCCGCTGAGAATCATCCCCGTAATGATGATCACGCAAGAACGTTCCAGGAGAAGACGGTGCCCACTGACACAAGGCTGGCGGGCTGGGCGG
The DNA here is from genome assembly GCA_003151435.1 of Acidobacteriaceae bacterium. Lineage (GTDB taxonomy): Bacteria > Acidobacteriota > Terriglobia > Terriglobales > Acidobacteriaceae > Telmatobacter. Next base: position 46,292 of record PLXP01000079.1, on the reverse strand, counting down.
CCCTCGTACAGACATTTGGCGTTCAGGCCCCTGTCCGCCGCCCGAGCGCCGTATCTGGACAGCACATCAAGGCGAGCCGCCGGGAGGAGAGGGGATGGAACGTCTTCGACAAGCGGTACTGGCCCGGCGAGTCCTTCGGCGACCAGCTAGGATTCGCGCTGCGGCATGAAAACCTCGACCTGCTCGTCCTGAAACGCCTCTTCGAAGCCGTCCCGCCGGATACCGTCACCGCATTCGTGCGCAGCGCTCCGACCGGCGCACCCAACCGGCGCGCCTGGTTCCTCTATGAGTTCCTCACTGGCCGGACGCTCGACATTTCCGATGCGGCGGAGGCGAGCTTCACCGATCTGCTGGACGACCGCCTTTATTTCACAGCGGCGCCGCGACTCTCCCGCCGTCACAAGGTACGCGATAACCTGCTCGGCACGCCGGCCTTTTGCCCGGTCATTCGCAGGACGCAGGCGCTCATAGAGTTCGGCGCGCGCGATCTCGGAACCAAGGCGAACGAGGTTATTGGACGTACCGGCGCGAACGTGGTCGTGCGCGCGGCCAGTTTCCTTTTGCTGGCGGACAGCCGCGCCAGCTTCGAGATCGAAGGTGAAAAGCCGCCGCGCGGCCGGCTGGAGCGGTGGGGCCGGGCGGTGCTGCAGGCCGGAAAGAACCCGCTGACGATTGACGAAATCCTGCGCCTGCATACCGTGCTGATCGAGGACACGCGCTTCACGCGGGCCGGCCTGCGGCTGGACGGCGTTTTCCTGGGCGACCGCGATCATGAGGGTGATCCGCTACCGGAATTCATCGGCGCGCGCTCTCAAGACCTGCCGCGCCTGATGCAGGGCCTGATCGCCGCGAACGAGCGCATGCGCGAGGGAGAGCTCGACTCCGTGCTCCAGGCGGCGGCGACGGCGTTCGGTTTCGTCTACATCCATCCGTTCCAGGACGGCAACGGGCGTCTCCACCGCTGCCTGATCCATCACGTTCTGGCGGAAAGAAGATTCACACCGTCCGGCATGGTATTCCCTGTTTCTTCGGTTATGCTCGACCGGATCGACACCTACCGCGACACGCTACGCGCTCATTCGGCACCCCTGATGAACTTCATCGAATGGCGGCCGACGCCCGAGAGAAACGTCGAGGTCCTTAACGATTCGGCCGACCTGTACCGATATTTCGACTGCACCGAGGCGGCAGAGTTTCTCTACGCCTGCGTTGCGCGCGCCATCGATAAGGATCTGCCTCAGGAAATCGACTTCCTGCGCCGCAATGACGAAGCGCTGCGCCGCATCATGAACATGGTCGAGATGCCGGACAGAATGGCGGAAAATCTCGTCAGGTTCATCCGCCTGAATGAAGGCAAGCTAGGCCACAAGCGGCGCGAAGGCGAATTTGAGAAGTTGACCGACGAAGAAGTGGCCTCCATCGAGGCCATCGTCCGCGAAGCCTTTGAAGGCTTCGAAAGCTATGCCAGCCGCCAATCTTCATGATGACGCCTTCCACGATTCCGGCGCGGCGCAGGTTCCGCGCGGCAGAGTCCTAGGTTGGTTTGCATGTCCGATGCATTCTGTGGCTCAAAACCCGTATAGAACCTTTTGTCACGCATCGTTACGCGAGAGAGGGCGCTGGCGTCAGGTACTCAAAAACGTATATCCTCACCTCTTGAAAGGGAGGAGGTGAGTCAGATTAAAAAGAAGGACACTTCAGGAGTCAAGCGAATGAACATTAATGTCCCGACAGAGCTTCATAACAGTTTCAAGGCCACAACGGCAGCGAAGGGCCTCGAGATGACGGTCGTTCTTCTCGAGTTCATCGAGAACTACGTCGCCAAGAATGGATCCACCGCCCCCAAGAAAGGACGGCGCGGATGAAGCGCGCCGCCCTTTATATGCGCGTCTCCACTGTCGATCAGCATCCGGAGACACAGCTTCTCGACCTGCGTCAGATGGTGCTCAACGAGGGTACGAGATCGTCGCCGAGTACACCGACAAGATCAGTGGCACGAAGGCCAAAAGGCCGGGGCTCGATCAGATGATGTCCGATGGCCGCCGCGGCCGGTTCGATGTTGTCCTGGTCTGGTCATCGGACCGGGTCGCCCGGTCAGTGAAGCACTTCCTCGATGTGCTGGACGAGTTGAATCGGATAGAGCGTGAGCTTGACGCCGCGCGACACCGTTTTTAACCAACGGCTTTTCTGAGAAAATGCAAGTGCTGGCTGAGCGCTGAGCATTTCGATGCAACACCATCAGGCCGCGACCTGCGCGGTAGAACGAAATTCCTGGCAAACCACTTCCTTCCACCAGATTGTGGATAGCTGCTTGTCGTTCTCAATTTCTCTTTGACTGAGTGTAGGAGTTTTGAAGCTCAGTGAAGCGACATTGCGTGGGCGACGTTCAAGGAGCGGCGCGGAAGAAAACGGGGCCCGCGATTCTCCGATTCACTTCCTACTCCCCATGAAGATCGTGTCCCAGTAGTGCAGCTTAGGAAGCGTGAACTCAATCCACGTAGCCTTTCCATCCCCGTGAACCTGGAACGGAATCGAGTGAAATTGACCACCATCGAAATCCGGAGACGCCCACCCCACCGATTTGATGGCTTCCGGCGAGGAGATCTGTACTTGCAAATTCTGAAGAAGTGGCGGCTCAGGTCGCGTCATCATGACATCGCGCCAATGAGGATCGTTCGAGCCTAGCAGATTGATCAGATGAATGACGGTCGTGTTGTTCTTACGGCGTGCGATCGTCCAGACGGCATTCGGGACTCCAAGGGGATTAGTTGTTTGATCATGAATCTTGACTTCGACACCGCAGGGTTCCACGTCCACGTCGTCCCGGAGGTAGTTTTCGTAGGCAGTCAGATAGTCGTAGTAGTGGCGTAGCGCCTCGTGCAGCGCAGGGGAAACAGAAAGGCGTGTGTCCGCCGGAAAATACTCTCTTGAGAGCATTCGATTGCCGTCTCCCAACTCGATGTGAGCCGCGCCCGAAGCGAAAATGGCTGCATCGGCGAGAAGGACGCTTGGCATGTTGAACTGCGTCGCAGTTGGTACTGGACCGACCTCGGGTTCTTTGTGGACGTAGGCGGCAATCACATAGCCGTCCCGAGGATTTGCGAAATGAACTTGTTCTGCAGTCAAGATAATGCTCGCAAACGTTTCATTGTCTTCCCAGAGTTCGGAGTAAACGAAGTCTGCTGCAGAGCGCGCTATGCGCTCCTGACCGAGGGTACCAACCGCGTTAAAGACAATCCGCTTGTGCAGAGTTTCGCTTGCATGATCGATGAAGGAACGAAAGCCGGAAATGTAATCTACCGTGGAATCGTCAAAGGCATACCCCCCCTTATCTCCGAAGGTGTCTACGTGCCAGCCATCGAATGGATATACCTCAAACAGGTCGCGCATCTGACCGAACAAGTACTGCTGCCATCCCAGGTTGTTCTGGTCCATAAAAAAAAGGCGATTGGTAGACCAGCCCGAAGCATTATGAAGTTCGAGGCTTTTGGCCGTATCGACAGTGCGCGGGCCATCAGGAGTGCTCCATATGGCCCACTTCAACGGCAATCTGTTCTTGGGGCGGGTAAACACGTCGTCATAGGCGCTATAGCTGGCGTTATAGGCCATTGCCATCATGTTGTAACGATGCGCCTGATCGATGAGATCTCTCAGGATGACGCCATCCACTTTGCGCCCTGCGATATCTTTCCAACTGGCGGCCGGATGTTTTACGGTACCGGCAAGCGGCTGGTCGTGCCTGTACTGGAAGTCGTAGAACTCCAGCCCATTGATATGGAACCGATTCAGCTCGGCGATCCAGGCTGGGGGGACTGTTCCCTCGCTGGCTTCGTAGTGGGCAAGATAGCCATAGCGAGGAAAGCGCTTCCAATCGGATGAAATGTCGATGGCCGTTTGCCGTTCGCCGAGGGTCCGGCCACCAGCATCGGCAAGTCGCACCGTGGCCAAGTATCCCTGGTAATCCTCATGTGGAAGCACGCACGTGAGCGTCTGCGTTCTGGCTGCTTCCGGTCTGAGAGCAACGGGTTCGCACTGGCCTTCCGCCTGGCCGAGCTGCCAGATTGAAGCCGAGATCCGTTCGGCTCCTTTCGGATTACCATCAAGCTCGACAATCAGCTTAATCGGATCGGAGGGGGCGTAGCGAGCCTTGTCAGGATATGCGTCGACGAGTTGCACGCCCTGGGCTTGAGCGAAGGCGCCGGGCAACGAGAGGGCAAGAACGAACGAAAGCAGCAAGCGCATGGCTCAATCATGCAACTGGAATTGTGAATATCGGTATGAAGGATTGCCGAGGTTTCGCCGATGGGCGACTCAGGCTCTGCTAGTCGAAGTGTTCGACAAGCGTCAAGCCACTTGATGCACGATCAAGCTCTGCAAAAATGACCTTCTTTCCATCGGGAGTCAGAGAGATGCCGGCGAATGGGGTCGGGGCATGCTTGAGTGCGTATACAACCTGCGCGCGCCCGGTTTCCGGATCGATCCGTTGCAGAGTGAACTGGCTGCCCTGTTGAGAAAGGGAATAAGCGTAGACGCCGCTCAACGTCCAGTAATTGAGATTGCCGGTTGGCGGTCCGTCAAATATCTTGCGTTCTGGCCCGCCGGAGAGGGGGCGTCGCCAGAGCCCCTGCTCAGCATAGTGGGTGAAATAGAGCCATTGAGCATCCGCGCTCTCTATAGCGACCATGCCGCCGCCGACAGTCACCTGCTGTGCAGGACCGGAGCCGTCGGATGAAATCTTCCATACTTGCCATGAGCCGGAGCGATTGGAGCCAAAGTAGATCCAGCGATCGTCTACCGACCAACTTGGAACAATGTCGTTGTAGTTTCCGCTAGTGACTGGACGCGGCGCGCCACCGTCTGCGCCGATCACATAAATGTGCGCGAAGGAGGCCGGCCGCGCGTCGAACGCGATGTGGCGTCCATCGTGCGACCAGGACGGGCTTCCGGCCGAGGCGCCTCCATTGGTGAGTTGAATGGGATTGCTGCCGTCAATCTTCGCAGTCCATATCTCTTGCGAGCCGGAACGCCAGGACTGGAAAGCGATCTTGTCGCCCGCGGGCGAAACGTGCGGAGACGCATCCTGCTCGCTGGAGGTTAGAATCTCCGCTTCGATCTCAGGACCTTTTCCATTGAGATCGGCAGCGAGAATGCTCCACGTGGCGCTGCCGTGGGAATAGACCAGCCGATTGCCCTGTTTCGCGATGGAGGGGGAGTAGGCATTGTCACCGCCGGCGGGCTCATGCTCCGGTGTTCCGCCATGCGCAGAAACCCGCCAGAGTGAGATGCTGCCGCTCCGATTCGATGCAAAAATCAGCTCAGAGCTGTCGGACGACCACGTCAGACCGACGATGAGACGGCCATCGTTGGTAATCCGCTGTGGCGCCCCATCCGGAAACTTCATCACATAGATGTCGTATACAGAACCCTCTGGCCCTCGTACAAAGGCAAGCTTTGTTCCATCCGGGGAGATCGCCGGCGTCCAGTCTCCATCCCAACCCTTCGGTGGAGAAGTAATCGACCGGACGGTGCGTCCTTGAATCGAGAGTTCTACCAGCACACTCGGCGCTTGAGGGTCAGTTTGCTCGGGAAAGATGAGGCCCTTTCCATCTGGCGTCCAGGTAAGGCCGCCATACTCCCAAACATGGTTCGTGGGTAACGTGTAGACCAATTCTTCAGAGCCGCCAATAGCGGGAGTAATAAGGATGCTGGTGCGCACGTCGTCGTGGCGAACAAAGGCAATCCAACGTCCATCTGGCGACCACGCGGGATTCAACTCCTCTGCCGTGCCGGCGGTAAGCCGTGCCGGGGCTTCAGAACCAAGCAGTTTCACGTATATATGACCCTGGCGTTCTCCATCCTTTAGCCAGACAAAAGCAACCGCGCTGCCATCAGGGGAAAAGCTGGGCTGAAGTTCAGAACCTGGGTAAGTTGTTAGAGGACGGCTGGTATAGGCCTCCGCGCGAGCGGGACGATGGTTGGTCCGAACCGCAAACACACCCCAAACCGCCCCGCCGAGGGCAAGCACTAAAAGGAATCCCCAGAGTACGGTGAATCTGCGAGAAGCGCCGATCGCCTTTTGCAACGCCGGCGGCGGCACAACTCCTGGAACGGAGCCCACTTCCCTTGCATCGGTTCGTGCCGATTCGATGCCATCCGTTTGTTGGGCGACGGGAGCCGACAATCCGTTTGGTGGCTCCGGTAGCACAACGGAGACCGATGTAATCAGCCGGTATCCGACCTTGGGAACGGTCTGAATGGTATGGGGCACTCGCGGATCATCGGAAAACGCGCGCCGCAGTTCTGAAATAGCCCGAATCAAGACGTCTTCACCCACGAAGACGTCCGGCCATACAATGCTTCGGAGCTGTTCGCGGGTGACCACTTCCCCCGCCTCGGCGGCCAAAGCCAGCAGCACCTGCATCACCTTCGGCTCCAAGTGCACGGTCTCTCCATCGCGCTCCATTGAGTTGATAGCGGGATGGATCAACCATTCGCCGATTCGGTAATCGCCTCGCACGGGTTCACCCTCGGAACATGGATTGAAGGGGCTTTGTCGAAACAGTAGTTTTCGCGGTACCCGACGCAAACCCATACTGTTAAACGGGTTAAGAACCTCGGGAAAACCTCGGGAAAATGTCGCGGCGCGTCCCTCGTCAATTGTATGTCGCCACGCTTAGTGTCAGCGCCGTAATTCAAAAGGCTCCACAGACTCGGCTGAGTCTGGCCGTGACCGAGGCGCTGGTGAGGTCTCATAAACCAGCTCAGACAACGAACGTCATGGTGGGATGAATTCCGGCGTTGGCGCAAATCCGCACCGAGGGCATCGAAGTCTCGGTCCCAGATACCCATTCGCAGATGCTGTAGTCTGCGCAAAGGACCCCTGGGTTGCGCTGCACCGTTTAGTGAGCCGTTACGAACTGGCTAAGGATTCGAGAGCTAGAGGGCTCCGAACACCTTGAAAGGCAAGCCAATTCTCGAACCGCTGTTGCAACCGATGAGGGAGGCAATCACATGACCAGGTGGCAGAAAGACCCGATACCCAGAGGCGACAACCCACGATCCGCAATCAATCTCACTCGGCTGGCTTTGGCCTGCTTTGCAATGCTCGCAGTCTTGCTGCTGCCCATGGACCGAGCCATGGGCCAAAACCAGGCAGCAAGCGCCACTCTGAGTGGTACGGTCATCGATTCAACAGGCTCGGTAATTCCCGGAGCTTCGGTCACGCTGACGAGCACTGGCCAAGGCTTCCAGCGAGAACTGAAGACCAGCGCTGAAGGGCAATACGTGTTCACATTGCTGCCGCCCGGCCAGTACACATTGAATGTTCAAAAGGAAAGCCTCAGTACGTACACGCACACCAATATCAGACTAGAAGTGGGTCAATCGCTTGAGATTCCGGTCACTCTGTCCCTTGCAGGTGTCTCGGAGAATGTCGTCGTCACGGCGTCGGCGCCAGCCTTGAACACCTCGGATGAAAACGTCTCGACCGAAATCGATCAGAGGGCCGTGGTGGACCTTCCCCTCAATTCACGGAACGTCTTCGGGCTGGTCTTTCTGAACTCGGCGGTCACCAACACTGCCCTGACTCAGTGGCAAGGTGGTACGAGTTCCAACCAGCCCAACGCAGATCAGGACATCTCCTTTCTCAACTTCGGCGGAAGCAGGTTCGGGGATACGGAGTTCCTGCTCGACGGCCATTGGGATGTGGATGGCCAGTGGGGGGGAATCATGTACGTGCCCGGCGTTGACGAGACTCAGGAATTTCGGCTCCAGAGCAACAGCTTCTCCGCACAGTTCGGCTTCAGTTCAGGAAACGTCGTCAACGTGGTGACCAAATCCGGGAGCAACGGCTTGCATGGCGACGTGTTCGAATTCTTGCGGAATAACGATCTGGACGCAAACAACTACTTCGCCAACAAAGCCGGAATCCCACGCCAACACTTCGAGCGCAATCAATTTGGCTTCACATTAGGCGGCCCAGTCGTCATACCGCATCTTTATTCCGGCCATGACAAAACCTTCTTCTTTGCGGACTATGAAGGACTCCGTGCGGCCTCACCGGTGACCGTGACCAACTCTGTACCTACGGCGGCGAATCGCGGCGGCGACTTCTCCTCTTTGCTGGGATCGGCAATCGGGACGGACGCACTCGGACGGCCCATTTATGCCGGAGCCATCTACGATCCATATTCGACCCGCACCATTACGGCAGGAACGGTCGATCCGGTCACGGGTCTGACGGCCACGAGTTCCGGGACGATTCGAGATCCTTTCTCGGGGAACCTGGTTCCTCAGGCAAGGTGGGATAAGCTCTCCTCAACCCTGTTACAGTATTGGCCGAAGCCAACCAATACGAATCCATACAACAATTTTGTGATCAGCGCGTCATCGCCCCAGCAGCAGGATGCCTACACCATCCGCATCGATCACAACATCAGCGATAAATCCCGGATCTTCGGACGGTGGTCGAACAAGAATGAATTCAAGACCGGAAACGTAGCCCTGTATGGCAACGATCCGGGTGGCCCTGGAGTCAAAAACGGCGACAACCGTTGGGACGCGGCAATGGGATATTCCCGAACCCTGTCTCAGTCTCTGGTCATGAGCGCTAATCTGGGGTGGAATCGATGGATTGAAACCAATGTCGCCCAGGGAAATCCCTTCGATGTAACTCAACTCGGCTGGGCAAGCTCGTTAAATGTCGGCGGCGGCGTTTTCCCATCCGTTAACGTAAGTGGCTACGCGGGACTCGGCTCTGGCTCTCCTCAAGTGGCTCCGCGTGAAGACAGGACAGTGACCGTCGACTTCACCGCAACCCACGGCAAGCATCTGTTTACGTTTGGATTCGATCTTTACGATCAGTACTACAACAACGTTTCGCCGGGCAATGCCAACCTGAGCTTCGGCCCAAGCCTGACTTCAGGCCCTAATCCGTATACTCCCACCAACGGCACAGGTTTTGGCCTCGCGAGTTACCTCCTCGGAGCCGGGGCAGGAAACTTCAATCAGACCGGCTCGCAAACCGCGAACAAGAAATACTTCGCATGGTATCTCCAGGATGACTGGAAGCTGAATGAGAAGCTCACCGTCAATCTCGGCGCCCGCTACGAATTCCAAACGTCTCCAACCGACCGATTCAACAAGCTTTCCTGGTTCGACACAACAGCGACCAATCCCATCGCGGGCGAAGCTGGAGTAAAGGCTCCCGGAGAGTTGGTGTATACCGGAGGAAAAAATGGACGTGGCGTCATCGAACCCAACTACCTGAACTTTGCGCCCCGCATCGGTTTTGCGTACCATCCCGAAAAAAAGCTTGTCGTGCGTGGAGCCTATGGCATCTTCTACCCGGCGAATATGTCACTGGCTGTTGATTCGAACCTGAACGGGTATTCGCAAAGCACGCCGTGGACCAGCACCGCCTCGAATGGGGTCAACATCGTCGCTCCCGCCAGCCAGGCCTTCCAAGGCGGACTGTTGCCGATGCAGGGAAGTTCACTCGGCGCGTTGACCAACGTCGGCTCTGACGTCAACGCGGTGCAGCACAAGTGGCGTAGCCCGTACGTTCAGGACTGGAGTCTCGGCATTCAATACGCCTTGTCGAGCAACGATATTGTCGAAGCGCAGTATGTCGGAAATCATGGCATAAAGCTTCCAGTCGCCGGATCCATCAACATCAACCAGATTCCGGATGCGGATCTTTCGTTGGGAGTCGCCACCTTGACCAACCTCGTGCCCAACCCGTTCTACGGTCTCATCAAATCGAGTAACTGCAGTCTGAATCAGCAGACCATTGAATATGGCCAGCTTTTGCGGCCGTTCCCTGAGTTCTGCAACGTGAACAGTCAACAGGTGCCAATTGGGTTTGATACCTATAACGCACTGATGCTCACCTACACGCACCGCTTCTCCCACGGGGTGCAGGTACTTGCCTCATATACACGCTCAAAGTGGCTTGACGACACCACCGGCAATGCCGCCTGGGGTTGGGGTGCCTCGAACAACGAATTTCGCGACAACAACAACATCACACTCGACAAGTCTGTCGATGCTTCCGACGTGCCCAACAGCATGGTGCTCAGCATGATCTATGAACTTCCTGTCGGGCGCGGCCGGGCCGTCGGCGCCAACCTCAACAGGGTTGTCAATACCGTTGTGGGAGGCTGGCAGGTAAGTGGCATCGGCACCTTCAGAAACGGAGTGCCTCTCTCGATCACCTCTAACCAGAACCTCTCCTATTCATTTGGCGGAAATCAGAATCCGGATATACTCCGCAACCCCACGCTATCCCATCCGACGATTGCCAAATGGTTTGACACCACCGCGTTCGCCTACGCTCAACCATTGACTTTCGGTACGGCGCGTCGAAACCTCTCGAACCTTCGCGGTCCTGGAACCGACAATTGGGACTTGTCTTTGCAAAAGTTCTTCCACTTCAATGAGCGGATCGAACTTCAGTTTCGAGGAGAGTTCTTCGATGCATTCAACCATCCACGATTCACAAACCCCGACACCGGGTTTGGCGATCAGGCATTCGGTTCAATTCAAGGATCGTTTGCTCCACGCGATGTTCAACTTGCTTTGAAGCTGATCTGGTGAGTACCCTGAGCTGAAACATGCGAACCGCCCGCCTACTGCTCCGCGACACATTAACCGCCACCCTCATAGGGTGCTCAATGATCTGGGCTGGCACGCTGCCAGCCCAATCAACCGAGGCAAGCATCGAGCAACTATGGCGCGATGCATCCGCGGCTCAACAGGCGCAGCAGTTCAGTCGGGCGGCAACCCTCTACGAGAAAATACTTTCGCTGCAGCCGGATCTGATCGAAGCGGAAATAAACCTCGGTCTCATGCATCAACTCAGTGGCGATTTGCATGCGGCGATGTCGTGCTTTCAGCATGCTCTGGCCAAAGACCAGACGCTTTACGCTCCCAATCTCTTGATCGGTTTGGACTACCTTAAGCTCGATGACCCGGGCGACGCTCTCCCTTACCTTAAGCGGGCGACAGCCTCGAAACCGCACAGCGCTGAATCGCTCGTTGGACTGGCCAACAGCTACTTGCAACTCCATCGTTACTCCGAAGCGGAAGAGCAGTTCAAGCAAGCAACTGAACTTCAGGATGGGAAGAACGCAGACGCCTGGTATGGCCTTGGCGCCACGTATTTCAGCATGGAGAAGGAAGCCGAGGGAGGTCTCCGTCACTCTTCTTCTCCGTTTCGCGATGTGCTTCTTGGCGAAGCCTATTTAGAGCAAGGGCAGCAAGACAAGGCTATCGCAACTCTGAAGGGCGTTGTCGATGGACCCTCCCCGGTGCCGTGCGCTCGGTCTTTGCTGGGCTTCGCTTACCTCCGAAACTCGAAGAACGATGATGCTGCCAAGGAATTCCAGTTGGACTGGAATCCCCAGTCAAGTTCAGAATGCCTGCTTGCAAAGCTTGGCATGGCTGCCGCTTTTGCGGACCGGGGTGATCGTGATGACGCGCTGCGCGAGCTCCGCGAAGCCGCTGAAATTGACCTCGTCTTCGTCCAGAAGAATGCCGACTTCTTTTGGAACTACTTGACCAAAGCAGGAGCCGAGACTGGTACTCGCGAAATCCTCGGGCTCATGGATACGGTCGATGTCGAGAAAGCACGCCCCTCGTTAGCAGAAGGCTTTTGGAACCATGGCCGGTACTCTGCCTGCAGTTCTGCTCTTGCTGCGTCGTCCGTGTCCCTCAATGTTCTGCAGCTTCGTCTACTATCCCGTTGCTCGTACTACACAGACCGTGATGAGTTGGTGTTGGATGCGACTGCTCGACTCTTGAAAGCGTCTCCTGCGGACCCGGAAGCTCTCTACTGGAGAATTCAGTCTGCGGAACGTTTAGGGTTATCCTCCCTGAGTACGGCAACCAGTATCAATCCAGAGTCCGTTTCGCTGCACGTGCTCATGGGCGACATGCTTCGCGGCAAAGGGAGCTCCTCTGATGCTGCTAACGAATACCGCAAGGCCATCGCTTTGAAGCCCGAGTTTATCGCCGCTCACCTGGGTCTTGCGCGCGATCTCAACTCCGATGGCAACACCGCTGGCGCTGAAAGTGAAGTGCAATACGTTTTGAATCTCAATCCAGATGAGCCGGAAGCGAATTATCTGATGGGTGAAATCCTGGTGAATCGCAGCGAGTTCGCTGCGGCATTGCCGTTCCTGCTCAAAGCGGTTCATGTGGTGCCCGGGGAAGCACTTTATGTTCATGCGGACTTGAGCCGGATTTATGAAGAGCGGGGCGAGTTCGCGCTCGCGATCGCGGAAATCGAACAGGCTTTGCCTGCCGACATCGATGGAAGCTACTATTATCGCCTTGGTCGGCTGTACCAGAAGACCGGGAATCGAGCCGCTGCCGCTCGCGCTCTTGAGCAGTCTTCCGAACTGCGCCGAACAGCCGACTCGGCTGCTCATTTCGAGCATCGCTAATTGTCCTCCTGCTGCGATGCAGATATCCCAGGGACTCTGCCGGCTCAACTCTTGGATCGTTTGCCAGCTGCAAACAATGACGCGAACAGTTCTGTCCTCATGTCGGCTTGTATCATCCGATTCAGCCATGGGTTGATTCAATACTGTGAGCTCTCAGACAACAGCAGCGTTGCGACGGGAATCGAAGTGTCCAGGAGTATCTATGAACCGAATGATCAAAGCGTTTGCTCTTCCCATCCTGGGTTTAGCCCTTACCGGCCTGCCCGCCTTCTCGCAGGACCATCCAGACCAGAATCGGCACGATCAAGCGCAGCCGCAGGATCGCCACGACAATGGCACATATCGCCACCACGATGAGTGGAAGAAGGGCTCCAAAATCCAACAGGAAGACTGGAATCGCGGGGATAAATTGGACTACCGCCAGAATCACCTGCGTCGTCCGCCCCAGGGCCACGAATGGCGCCAGATTGACGGCAATTACGTTCTCGCCAACCGTGATGGCATGATTGTCTCCACCCGGCCCGCTTCCCGCGATCACGGCCATGATGAGCATCCGCGTTGATGATGCGAACTTCACAATATGCCCTCTTCATGGCACCCCATGCCATTGAGGAGGGCAGGCTCGCATGGTCTTTCCGTCCTGCCGCAACCAAAACACCTCGCGTACGCACGCTGGAAACCGGCGTTTTCCCGGTGTTGAAAATAGTTTGATTCCGCCCCAATTCACCTGTCAGTTCTACTGGCCCGTTTTCGACGCAAAGCGGGGGGAACACGGGACTCCCTACCTCCGATTGGCACTTATGACTTTAAAGTTCCCCTGTTGTTCGCTTAACAGAGGCTATATATAGCTCGACTGGTCCAAATACGATAATTTCGTATTTCGTCGCTGCCCGATATGCCTGATTCCAACCCATACCCACCTACAGGCCGCCCAACCAAATCCTTTGAACGTTAACCGGCGATACGTCACTCCCAAAACAGCTACTTCCGTTGCGCACTTGCCATGAAATTGCTGCGCTACAACCCTTCCTTGAATATTTCCGTTGCGCACGTACATCAAGACTGCGACTGAGGATGTCTCTGCCTTTTCCGCTGCAGATTCGAAGGGATGCTCTAAGGCCGGGAGGTGCGGAACGGCGAGGCTGGCAGCCCCGATTTGTTGAATAGATTGCATACGGGATCGCCCGACCATCCATAGCGAGCTTGAGTTGGAAGCGGCACGCTGGGGTTGGACAAGGTAACCGCTACTCCATCGATATCGGCTTTGGCGGGAACAAAATTTCCGTCCGCTGCAGCGATCTCAAATCCCTGCAACTGGTTCCCCCTGGTCACGAGCCCACCATCTACGTGCTCAAAGTACAGACGTAAAGAGCTGCCCTCGCGAATCATGGAGCGGTAGAGCGGACCCGAAAATTCGACTGGCTCCCGATAGACCATGGCCCGAGCCGCGAGTGCCAGCCTGAATCCCACCTCTTGTTTATTTGTCGGATGAATGTTATCCGGATCGCCAATGTCGATGGTCACAGCCATTGCCGTGTTTGCCAATTGCAGCGCATCGGTCTGGGCCTCGCGGACCTCCGGCCAGTGATCCNNCCCAGGCAGATCTCCAATCTCGAATGAGCGTTTGAAAGAGGCGCCCATAGACGGGAAAGCGCAGCTCGTCGGTGTTCGACTCGCCTTGATACCAGATGACTCCGCGGATGGGAAAGCGCGTCAGCGGAGCAATCATGCCGTTGTAGAGAGCCGCGGGAGCCCATGAATTGAAGACGGGATGCCATGGCAGCCTTAGGTTTTCATCTCCGCCCGCCTTCTCTTCAATCTCCTTGCGCTCCCTGGCCTCCGCGCGCATGGTCGCTGATTCCGCGTCCGCCATGGCGGACCAAGCCAAAAACACCGGCATCAGGGATGCATCCTGAGACAACGCGTGCATGCTGGTCCATGCCTCAGCCGGTGTTCCGCCCCATGCAGACTCGATGATGCCGATGGGCACATGCTCTCGCCGCATAAGTTCCCGGGCAAAGAAGAACGCCACCGCCGAAAAGTCGCTGGCTGAATCGGGAGTGCAAACGCTCCACGGCTTCATCACGGCCACGTCTTCCTGCGGATAATCGGCAAAGCGCTGCTTTACATTGAGGAGGCGCACCAGCGGAAGATTCGCTCCGGCTATTTCCTCCTTGGCATTCTGCGCATCTCGCAGGGAGAAGCCCATGTTGGACTGACCTGACGCAATCCAGACATCCCCGACGAGCACGTCCGCGAATGTAATTGTGTTGGTTCCCTGGACGGAGAGAACAAAGGGTCCGCCAGACTCTCCTGAGGGGAATTCTACCCTCCAGCGACCCAGTGAATCGGAGGTCGAGGCCCGTTGCATTCCGCGAAAGGTCACCGTAACTGCCTCGCCGGAGGCCGCGTCACCCCACATGCGCACAGGCTCATCTCTCTGGATGACCATGTGATCTGAAAAGAGAGCGGGCATACGAACGGCCCCGAAAATCGGCGAACAAACAAATACCAACAAGAGAAAGAGAGAATTACGTGTCCACGAAAACATCCTATTCAGCCGCCCGTCATTTCAGACTTGATCTCCATGGGAGAATACCGCCTGGGGCCACCGCATACAACGGCGAACTGGGTGCTGGGACTTGAGGAGAGGTTGCGTTATTTGAATGGCAAGGCAGAGCGGCGCACCGTGTATGCACCTGACTGGATTTTGCGGAGGGCTCCTCTTTGATGTGGGATTGAGCAAGATCCGCTGTTGAGTCAATCAACTTCGATTCCCGACCGGCGGAGTGGGGACGTAGCGGGATTCAATTCGCGACGGATCTGACAGCGACTATCGAAGTGTTGCCAGGTACGGCGTTCTCTACCGTGGTGGTGAGCAGAACCTGGAAGTACGGCGGAATCGTCTTTTTGTCGGCTGAGAGGCCTGCCAATGCGATACGAAGTTGAGCCATTCTTTCAGGGTTGGTGAGAAACTCGATGGCGGCCTGAGAACCCTGGGTGTATATGCCATAGATAAGCAGGACACGATTTTCTTTTCTCTCGTTCGGCAGCATCAACACGAGAGCGTAGTCGCGCGTCAGTTGGTTCGTGACGGGGTCGAATTCGGGCTTGTATAGCGGCTTCTCACCGGGCTGCGGCTTCCGGTTGATGATCACGCCGCTCTGAAAATGAAAGCCCTCGACGTTGAGAAACACCCGACCGCTCCACGACTGACTGCCGCCGAGAAGAATGACATTGTGGCCATTGATCTCGTCGAAATTCAGGAGCCGCGACTGCTGTACCTGGCACGTGTCGCCGACGCGGAAGAACATCTCGCACAAATTGACGAGTCCAATCGTCTCTCCAACAGCAGTGAAATCCGTCAGTGATGGAACAAAGACGAACTTCTTCAGCTCACGAAAATGGATAGTGTCGCGAAACTCCGGGAGGCTCGCCTTGGGTATTTCATGTCCACTCGCCACCGTCTGAGCGCTGTCTCCGTTGTGCGCGGCCCGCAATAACGGGTGATTGGGAATGACGATAATCGGGGCAACGGCCGGGGGGAGGAAAGGATGCCAGAACCAATCGAGATTGGTGGGCAATGCCGCCGCAACGGGCCGGGATGGTGCTGCGGTCACGCCAGGGCCGCTGCGAGTGACCAGGAGAATGCCGAGCGCAAGACAGACGACAGCCAGCGTCACGGTAACTGCCATGTGCAGTCGACTTGCTCCCCTTGATGCCGGTTCGACTTGATCCGGTGCGGGCGCAATTTCGACGGCTTGTTCCGCCGCGCCTTTGTCGAAGACCGGAACATAGTGTCCCGAAGGAAGTTCCAATCGTATGAGGCTATTCTTGCCCTCATCCTCGTAGTATTTCTTCAGCAGGCGCCGAATCTCGTGGGCCTGAACGCGGACGATGGGGTCTTTTTGCTGATCGAAATCGGGACCCCGGTCATAAACTTCCGCGCCGATGAGGTATTCATTGAGCTTATCGCTGTTGCCCTGAAAGGATTGTTCAGCGACAAATTCCAGGAACCGTATCTTTTTGGGTGACCCGGCGAAGTGACGGCTTTGCACGACCCGGCGGAGTTCTTCACGCTTTTCATAGATCGAGAACCGATTCTCTGGACTATATCTAGACACCAATTCCAGCTCCCCGCTCAGGAAGCGCAGCGCAGCGGCGCTTTGCGGAACGGCTAACGCATCTTCTCAGTGCCAACACCGTAATTCTCTGGAGCTGGCACTGTCAAGCGTTCACTGGTTTGCGGCGCACGGGCAGTTTCCTCCATTATTAACGGTTAAGTCCCGGGTTAATCGCGGTTATTTGGCCGCATCTCAGATGGCGTATTCCCGGACCTTTGCCGACTTTTCAGGTTCCAAAGGAGCCGAATCGCTCCCCAGCCGGATTTCGCGCCAGGGGATTGGAGGGCTGCACATGGTGGGCGCACCCGCGCTCGAGGGAATTGGACGCACATGGAAAGCTCAGCGCAACTGCTGCCGTGCCCCAACGCCCCTATTAGAGGTCCTTAACGGTCGCCATAACCTTGATTACCTTGAACGGGCAAAAGTCCGGGCATAAGAAGAGGGCAGGCCATTGACCTGGAGCTTCGGGCCGTTGCCCTGTTGGGTACCGTGCCTATGAATTCTGGTTAACGGTGACCGTGGTCACGGTTCCGGGCGAATTGAACGATCACCTTGAGGAAGGGCCCAGATGGCGAAGCAGTGCAAGCCGGCAATCATATCGATTGGTCTTATTCCCATGGCAACAGACGCCAGGCATAGTTTGAAACAATGGCTCAGATACCTGGCAATGCTGACCCTCTTGACTGTTGCGTGTTCTGCGAAGGCGGCAGACCGAGAACTCGTGATCGCCAGTCAGGTTGACCATCCGGTATTGACGACCCGTTCCACCGGAGCCGAAGGGAACAAGTACGGGTTTGAAGGCGGCAGGGTGGTCAAGATCGACGGCGTCTATCACCTGTTCACTTCCGAGATGATCGGGGACCCGCACTGGGTAAAGATGAAATTGGCTCACTGGGAGAGTCGAGACCGCACACACTGGAACCGGGCTGCAACGCTTCTCGAGTCGAGCGGCGACTTCACGGGGAAGGACCCGCGCGCCGCGTTGTGGTCCCCAATGCCGGTCTTCAATGCCAGCGATAACAAATGGAACCTATTCTATGTGGCCTATCAGGCCTCCCCCGACACAGCCCGTGAATGGCTGACCAATCACGAGGGCCGGATATGGCGAGCGGTTTCGACGAAGGCTGGAATAGATGGCATCGATGGTCCATACCAGGACGTGGGCATCGTCATGCAGCGCGGAAAGGACTCAGGCCCGTGGGAGGGCCTGCAAGGGACCGACTCTTTCTTTCCCTACAGCGTTGATGGCAAGTGGTACGCGTTTTATGGGAGCGCTCGCACGGAGAGTCTTCCGATCTCCCTGTGGCAGGTGGGCCTCGCGCATGCGCCCGACCTTGCCGGACCGTGGATGCGCTGCACGGAACTCAACCCGCTTCATGTTGAGAACAGGTTCATCGAAAACCCGATTGTTACAAAGCTGGCAGACGGGACCTATGCGGCCGTGTATGACAACCATCAGCCGAATGGGATTGGCTATTCCTTCTCTTTGGACGGGATTCATTGGGCTGCCGGGCAGCATTTGACGGTGCAATCGGGGAAAGGAATCTGGGCCAGCGAGGTCCGGACTCCTCTGGGCCTGGTGGACGAGGGCAACGGCTTGTTCACTCTCTTCTATTCGGCGAACGAGAAGATTCCCGGAGCAAGCGCGGACGCAAATGGAATTACGTTGACTCCTGGCGCGTTGGGAATCGTCGAGGTCCGGCTGAATGGCATTGGGCAAACAACTCGAAGAGGACAAGGTTCGGATGCGATTTCGCCGGAAGCAGGCAGGTGCGGAAAGTGAAATGTATGCAAGCAGGATGCGTCGTCAAACGAGTTAGCGGGAAGGCGCACTCACATGCGCGGAGAGACGTCGTAAAACTGCGCTCATCTCAGGAAATGGTTCATGCAATGTACTGATCGTCTCGTGTGACTGGGCAGTCGTTTACTGGAACAGCACGAGCTTAGGAGGCTTCATGAAGCGAACATTGAAAGCGATGTTGACCTTTCCCTTTCTGCTTGCGATTTTGATTGTCTGTGCGAGTCATGGGGCGTGGGCGCAGTCAAATCGCGCGACGATGACTGGAACTGTGACCGACCCCTCGGGAGCGGTGGTGACGGATGTTGAAGTCGTTGCGACCAACATAGGCACGAACGTGCCCACGAAGACCGTCTCGAACAGAGAAGGGATTTACGTGCTTCCGAACCTTGCTCCGGGGCCGTACTCTGTCGAGTTCAAGAGGGAGGGGTTCGAGACTCTTTTGCGTCCGTCTGTCACCCTGAACTCCACCGAGGTGGCCAGGATCGACGCGGTGCTCAAGGTGGGCGCCGCAAGCGCCACTGTGACCGTCGTCAGCGATGCTCCCGTGCTCGACATGGAAACAGCATCGTTCGGCACAAACATGAAAAGCGATGTAGTTACCGACTTGCCGCTGAACATTTACGGCGGGGGCCGGTTCGTTGAAGACTTCGCGGTCGCGATTACGCCGGGCTATTCGCCGATCAGCTCTCCGTATGGCGCAGTGGTCAATGGTGGCCAGTGGTTCACCAAAGATTACACGATCGATGGTACCTCCGGTACGTCGAATATTCGCGGCGATACGATGGACGGCGGCCCCAGCATGGAAGCCGTGGAAGAACTGCAGGCGCAGACCAGCGGACTCGATGCTGAAAGCAGCATCACGGGTGGTGGCGTGATGTCGTTCAATTTGAAATCGGGGACCAACAAACTCCATGGATCGAGCTTTCTCTACGGACACAATGAGTTGTTGGACGCCAACACCTGGACGAATAACAGCCTGGGCGAGAGCAAACCCAAGAAGCGGGCGTGGGATTACGGCTTTAGTCTTGGTGGTCCGATCCACAAGGACAAGACATTCTTTTTCGGCACCTTCGAGAGATTTGAATCGATCGACTTCCGGCTTGGCAGCGGCAGCGCGACCGTTCCGACCACGGCCTTTCTGCAAGGCGACTTCAGCGCGTTGCTGGGAGAGACGCTGTGCACGGATCAGGGCAATACCGGCCCTTGCAGCCAGTTCAACGGCGCTGGAACGCCCATCATGGTGCAGAACAATGCAGGACAGACCGTGACCGCACAGGAAAATATGATCTACGATCCGCTGACGGGAAACCAGTTTACCGGCAACGTCATTCCGTCCAACCGCATTAGCCCTGTCGCGCAGAAAGTAGACGCATTCTATAAGAACTACGCTCCCCAGTTTGGAGGAATCGACAACAATGCCCGAACGCTGATCGCCAACACTCCGAGCCAGACTCCCAACGAAGCGGTCATCAAGCTGGATCACGTATTGCGTGAACAGGATCACCTGTCGGGATCGTGGATTTACAACCACAAGCCGCGCACGCTGGACGATGGCGGCGGCCTGTGGCAAGCAGGGACGGAAACCGGCGGGCCACTTTCGAATGCGCGCGTTCAGATGTACCGCCAGCAGCAATGGAGGCTCAGTGAGGCCCACACATTCAGTCCGAATCTTCTGAATGTTGCGAACTTCACGTACAACTTCGACTACAACGCGAGTCTTCCGGCTTCCCCCGGCGACTGGAACTCGCAGGCGGGATTCGGAAGCACGGGCGCCAGAACTTTCCCAGTGATCTCTTTCTCCGATAGCCAGGCGGGGCACTCTGAGACGTTCATCGGCAACAGTTGGCAAGGGAGTCTCACGGGCGCGAATATCGCAACGGGCGACACTCTGACGTGGAACAAAGGGCGCCACAACTTGAGCTTCGGCGGGACATTCAACGCGCACCAGGTAAACAGCCGCTCGGGATCTGGGGCTTACTCCTTCAAGTTCTCGTATCTGAACACAGCTGGCCCAGGTTATCCGTACGACGGCTTCGGCTTTGCCACATATATGTTAGGGCAGGTCAACAGCGCCACAGAAAGCGTGGCGAACAACCTGTACGGGCGGCAGAAGGACATCGCTCTTTTTGCTCAGGACAGTTACAAGCTATCCCAGAAGCTTACGGTGGACCTGGGTCTGCGCTGGAACTACAACGCCAGGTTCCATGAAAAGTACGGCAACTGGGCCAACTTCGACACCAACGCCACGAGTTCGATTTATGGTGTACCGGGACAACTGGTCTTTGCCACCAAGGCCAGCGACAGCTTTGAGAAGAACGAATACTTGAACAACTACGGGCCCACGATCGGCATAGCCTACCAGGTGAATTCGAAGGCCGTGTTTCACGCTTCGTTCGGCTTAATCTACAACCCCGTTGGCGTGTCGTTCTTCAACGGAGTTCCTGACGGCTTCGCACCCCAGTTGGGGTCGAGCGCGGCAAACAACTTCAGTTGGGATGCCAGCGGCGGCGGCGGAAACTACCCCGGAGTCGTTACCAAGGCGACCGGGACGACCGACCCCTCCACCATGTCTCCGTTCCCGGTCAGCATGGATCCGCGCGCCCTTCGCCTGGGATACAGCGAGGCGTTCAACGTCGGCGTGCAGCAGCAACTGACCCCGAACATGAGGTTTGAGCTTTCCTATGTCGGCAACCGCGGCCACCGCCTGACGGATACCGCGCTGGCGTGGAACGAGGGCAAGACTGCGGATTTCCAACGGCTGGTGAAGCAATTCCCCAGTCTTAACGGATTCAGCGACTGGGTTTGCGACGCGGGGACGGCGGCCAGCTATGGCGTTCCGTATCCTTACCCTGGATTCTGCGCGCCGGCTTTGGCGGCGCTTGCACCGATGCCGCAAATGGCGGCGGCTGAGGTTACCTATTGGTATTATCCCAACCTCCAGTATGTGGGTCTGCCGTTGGGGCAGAGCTACTACGACTCGATGGTTTTGGATGTCGTAAAGCGGGCTGGACGCGGACTTACCATGGACATGAGTTACGTGTGGTCACGGCAGGAAGGAAACTCATTTTCGGCCCAACAGGAATACAACGGCTTCTACACCGGGGTTCAGGACTTCAGCAACATGCGCCAGGCGGCGCACGCGCTGACCGGTTACGATCTGGCGCACGTGGTGAAGGGATTTGTGAGCTACGAACTGCCGGTGGGCAGAGGGAAGCAGTTTTTATCGGCGCAAAATCGGATAGTGAATGGGATTGTCGGTGGATGGACTGTGACCGGAATGATGAACTACTACTCGGGTCAGCCTTTCGAGGTGAGTGCGGCCAATCCATATTGGCCACTGTGGGGGAATATCTATCCTCAATTCAATCTCACCGGGTTCAAGGGTCACTCGAATCCCAGACACTATGTGCCAGTCGTCGCGGGCGCAACGGCTCCGGCACAGAACTTTTACATGCCGGCCAGCGTCGCCAGTAATCCGGCGCCGGGTGTGCTGCCGCCATCGCCTGCCACTTCGGCTCTGCGTTGCCCTGGAGGGGCAGACGAGAATTCCAGCCTGCTGAAGAACGCGAAAGTGGGCCCCGACGGAAAATACAGGATCTCCTTCCGCACGGACTTCTACAATCTCTTCAACCGCCACACCTACAACATCCAAGGATGCGGGGGCAATCGCGCCTCGATTGGAGCCGAAAACTTCGGTGAGATTCTCGGCGTCCAGGACAATCCTCGTCAGGGGCAATTTGCAATTCGGCTGGACTTCTAGGACGGTGCCTATTCAATTAGGCGAATGAACTGGGGGTTGCAGGGTAACGGTAAAATCCCGTGCCCTGCAACACCAATAAAAGGATGAGGCTTTCGAGCTCTGCGAATTCCGCAACCGTTTCCGCAGAGGCCAAGGTGGCTTTCCTGCAATACACGCCTATGGTGGTTGCCGCCACTCTCTCATTGATTACACTTCCCTCATTGTCTATGTGTGGAGATCGTCAACATGATTCGATTGATGTCCGGCTCTCGTTTGGCTATCCCTGGCTGGATCGCGGGCTTCGCTTCCGTTCTGGTTCTCTTCTCATCTTCCGCTCTCACGCAGAACAAAGCAGATCATGCAGCGCACGTCTTCTTGATTGACTGCTCCGCTGGCATGGCCGGAGATGGCTCAAGCGCGCACCCCTGGAACAGCCTGGCGTCCGCACAGGTGCATCCATTCGTGCCGGATGATGAGATCGCGCTGGCGCGGGGCACGATCTGCCATGGGAGTTTCGCACCGCAAGGCTCAGGCACGGAGAGACATCCTATTCGCCTGACAGCTTATGGGCTGGGGCCGCGGCCACGCATCATTGCTCCACCGAGCGAACGTCAGGCTCTGCTTCTCTTCAATCAGGAGTTCTGGCAGGTCGACTCGCTCGATCTCGCCGGCGGCAATACCTACGGAGTCTTTGTGAGTGGCGACAAGGGGCTGCTGCACCACATCTATTTGAAGAACCTCTATGTCCACAACGTCCAGGGCGGCGCACTGAAGAACAAAGATAACGGCCTGCTGATCGTCGGTCCGAGCGGTCCCGCCGCGGTGTTCAACGACGTGCTGGTCGATGGAGTGGACGCGGCCCACACCAATCAATGGTCGGGCATTCTTATTGGAGGCGGAAACTTTGCCTATGCGGAGGATGCGCCCCTCAACCGTCAAATAACGGTTCGCAACTCGACCGTACACGACGTATATGGAGACGGCATAATTCTCTTCCGCGACAGAGAGAGTTCGATCAAGACAAGTGCCGCGTGGCAGATCGGAATGCAGCCCACGCAGGACGTCGGCACACCGAACGCAATCTGGACATGGACCTGCACCGACTGTACGGTCGAGGACAATGAAGCGTACCTCACCGACAGCCCTGGAGTCGATGGCGGCGCTTACGACATCGACTGGGACAATACCCGCAATACAGTGCAGCGCAATTACGCGCATGACACACAGGGCTATTGCATCGCCGTTTTTGCAGCCGGCTATGTAACCAGCGGAAGCGTGGTACGAGACAATGTTTGCATTAACAATGGTCTTAGCCCACGCCTCTCGGCTTTACAGGGCGCAGTCTATGTGCATACATGGAACGACGGAGTTATTCGCGGCCTGACAGTCGAACATAACATCATTCAGTGGAATCCGCCCATCGCGGGTACGGCCGCAGTTGTATCCGACGCAAAGATCGAAGGCCCTTCGACGGTCTTTACACACAACAGCATCGTGTCCACCTCGCCGCTGGTCTATCGCAGTAACTCGCAATGGGTTTCCTCAGACAACACATACAGCCTCGCAGGTGAGCCGGTGTTTACCATCGCAGATCGCCATAACGTGTCGTTGGCTGCTTTGCAGCCGGCAGGAATAGAGACGGGAAGCTCCCTCGAACATGCAACGGCGAGCAAGCCGGCGGCGATCTCTCTGCGTATTGAGGCCACCATCGACCTGGCTCTTGATGAGGATGGTTTGCTTGCACCGGCTACGCGGGCCCAATTGGTAGTGCTGCGCAGCCTGGCCGGGCAATATGCTCCCGACAGGCTTGCAGTCGCAGTGTATGTGCGAAGTGCAGGCAAGAAGAACGCCGAAGCCAATGCGCTGAGAGACCTGGAAGATGTGTATCCGGGCGCTTTGCATTTCGACTACGATGGTGCGGCACAGAGGGCAGATGGAACCATTCGTCTGCTGTCGCGGGAAGGGACTTTGATCAAGGAGTTCCATGGATTTCAAAATGCCGCTGTGCTTGGAGAAGCGATTCGCGCGAGGCTCGGCGCTCCGAATTACGCCCACATGCAACAGCTTACGTCCCCGGAGGAGTAGGAATGATCCAGCATAAATTAGAGAGGAGAGGTTCGCGCGTGTGGCGGTTAGCCGCATTGGTTGCGACCACAGCAATGGCTGCGTGCGTGGCCTTTGGACAAACAGAGCCGGTTCCTCCAGCGCTCTCCCACCCCATTTCGGTCTACAACAACTGGTCCTCCTACGATGAGCTTTCTGACAACATTCCGTTGACCGAAACCCTGGCGATGCGCGAGTTGGATGAACTGCTTCGGTTAAAACGCGCCGGTGTCCACTTCGACTACTACATGATGGATGCTTTCTGGTTTGCACCCGATGGAGGCTACCGTACATGGCGCAAGCCAAACTGGCCGGATGGCCCGGATGCGTGGATCAGAAAGTGCCAGGCCAACGGCGTGCGCCCAGGCCTGTGGTTCAGCACCAATACGCTGGTCAAGATTCAGGCTGCGCCCCCATGGAAGGATTCACTCAACAAGAGCGGTGGCGCCATGTCGTTTTACGAAGGCGGATTCCTCCCGGACTTCATGAGCGCACTGCAATTCTGGTATGACCGCGGCATCCGCATGTTCAAATTCGACTTTGTCGATCTGACCGCTGCGACGCCTGCTGCAGAGGCGAAGCTCAGCAAGACGGAGATCAGGGAGCGCAACGCGGCGGCTCTTCTCGAAGCTCTGCGAGCATTCCGCAGGAAGAATCCTGAAGCCGTGCTGATCGCCTTCAATGGGTTTGGCGGCGACCTCGACAATACGTCCTCGCAACTGCCGTTCCGCGAGCCTACCGATCTGCGCTGGCTCGAGGTCTTCCAGATGCAGTACACGGGCGATCCGCGGCCCTCTGACGTGCCGGAAGCCAATTTCTGGCGGTCGATGGATATCTACAGCGATCACATGGTGCGCCGCTTCGAGCAGTTGGGCTTCCCCTTGGAACGTATCGATTCAACGGGATTCATGGTGGGCAAAACGGGCACAATCTACTACCGTGGCATGCATGCGTGGAAGGGCGCGTACCTGCTGATGATGGCGCGTGGCGGATGGGTAAACACCGTGCATGGAAACCTGGAATTGATTCAGGGCAAGGACGCCGAGTGGATGGCGCGCGTGCAGGCGCTCTTCTTTGAGTTGCAGGGATTGGGTCGCATCCACACCTTCGGCGGCATCCCTGGAGATATTGAACCTTACGGATTTGGCGGCGTTACCACACGCGGCGCTGCCTATTTGGTGATGAATCCAGGGCAGACGGTTGCATCCATCAAGCTGCCGGGCCTCGCGCCTGACCAAGCACCGCTGGGCAGGGGGCGGATCCAATTTCGCGATGCTGGGTTTCAACCCCAACTCAAAGGCGACCAGATCACACTTGGTCCCGGCCAAATGGCCATGGTGGGTTTCGGCGCTTATGCCTCCGCCAACTATGATTTCGGCGTTCAGGACGACGTGGTAATTCCGCGATCGATCGCACCATTTCCGGTCTCGTTTCATCCCAGTGGCGTCGGTTCCGTTGAAGCGTCGGTCGAGCCTCCCACGCACGGGGTTCTGCGCGTTGTACTGCGGGAGAAGACACCGGATGGAGCAATCCGCCGCACCTGGGCGGGCGGGCCACCATCAGGAGAGAACATGGCAAAGGTCTTCTCCCTCTCGGCCATGCAGGATGGGCATCCCATCTCTATTCGCCTGGACTACGACAAGATCGTATGGAGCGGCATGAGTTGGGCCGTGGGCGAGATCGATGCCGCTCGCCTCGCGCCCGGAAAGCCGCTCATCCTGCGTTTCCACTCAGCGGAGAAGGATCCCATCGCGCTGGACGGCACAGCCTATTTGGTTGAGTACTGAACCCGCATGCAATTTCGGAGCGGGAGCGCAAAAAGAAGGAGTACCTCTCGATGATGTTCATACGTTCGCGGATTGTATGCCTGGCGCTGTTCATGACAAGCATCGTTTGGAGTCACGGCCAGACGCTTGCGCTGCACGACGGCGACCGAGTTGTGTTTTACGGCGACAGCATTACGGCACAGCGCCTGTATACACGCTTTGTGGAGGACTTTCTCCTCACGCGCTATCCGCAGATGCATGTCTCTTTCCGCAACGCAGGGGTTCCGGGAGACACCGTGAATGGCGGCTACACCGGCGATATGGCTGCACGGCTGAAACGGGACCTGATTCCGTATCAACCCACGGTGGTGACCATCATGCTAGGGATGAATGATGGCTACTATATGCCGTTCAACCAGAAGTATCTGGATATCTATGAGGAGGGCTATCGCCGACTGCTTCACGAAATTGAAAGCAAACTGCCATCTGCCAGGATTACCCTGATTTCCCCAACACCTTACGATGAAGTAACTCATGGAACCGAGTTCGCGCATTACAACGAGGTTGTCGGCCGTCACGCCGCCTTTGTGAAGGAGTTGGCCACGGCATCGCATTTCGGCTTCAGCGACTTTTATCAAACCGAGACGAATCTGGTGAAGGCAGCCATGCAGAGGAATCAAACGCTGGCGGGCCTGCTGGTTCCGGACCGCATCCATCCGGCAGAGGCGTCCCACTGGATAATGGCTGCGGACCTGGCACGCATTTGGGGATTGTCGCCGGTTGTGAGTAGCGTGCACCTGGATGCGCTACAGGCAAAAGTCATCACGGCTGAGAACACTCTGATCACGGGTTTGACTGTGCAGGGCGACAACTTGCAGTGGACACAGGCGGACTCGGCTCTGCCGCTTCCATTGCCGCTGGAGAACGGGGAGGTTCAGTTTGCTCTGGGTATCTCCGACCTGGCGGCGATGGACCAACAAATCCTCCGTGTAGACGGTTTGACGGCGAAGCGTTACAAACTGGAGATCGATGGGCACGCCATCGCTTCTTTCAACAGAGAAGAATTTACAGCGGGCATAAACCTTGCGCTTTATGCCACACCGATGGAGAGTCAGGCGAAAAACGTGGATGGAACTGAGCTAAAGCGCACCCGGTTGGACGAGGCTCACTTCATTCTTGCTATTGAGGACCCAAAGGTTGCAGGAGACGCTGGCGCGTCGACGGTTTTGGAAGCAAAGGATGGGGCACTAGCGGAGGAACAGCGTAAAGCGGCCCAGCCCCTGCCGCATCGTTTTGAACTTCTCCCAGAGTAGAGCGCACACCGGCGATCACTGTTGAACAAACGAGTATGCTGGCCCGTCTACCATGACCCATCGATAGATGCCGTACCACTTATGGCAGAGCCCGCAAATGAGTTTCACTCGTGATAATCACTATGTACCGCAGTTCTATCTCAAGAACTTTGCGTCTGCGAGCGGCGAATCATGGATGGCCTGGAGAGCAGTATCGGCTCTTTCCAGCGAGAAGAAAAAGCAGCTTCCACGTCCAGGCGCACTCTCAACACGCAACTGGGTACCGTGACGCTCCGCAATCCATTTCGCAAGCGAAAGCCCCAGGCCGGAGCCGGCGGAACCAGAGCCGGCATTTGGAATGCGGAAGAAGCGCTCGAATATCCGAACCCTATGCACAGGATCGATTCCAATTCCGGTATCATGCACGGAAATGTCGGCGCGCCTTCCCGCCACGGTAGCGCGCAGAGTCACTGATCCTCCCGGTGGCGTGTACTTGCTCGCGTTCTCAAGCAGAATCGACAGTAACCTTGAAATGCCTTGTATGTCGCACAGTAGCAGAAGATCGCTATCCGGCATTTCCACGCGGAAGTCCAGCATTGCACGGTCCATCGCACCTTTCCACGTCGTTGCAAGCTGGTGAAAGAAAACATCGACTCGAAACGGAGCCAGAGCCATGGTCTCCGCTCCACCGTCGGCCCGCGCCAGCGAGAGAAGGTTCTCCACGAGGCTGGTCATGCGTACAGTTTCTTCGTGCAGGCGGCTGAGAATGGCCCGGTACTCCCCCGCCTCGCGAGGACGAAAAAGAGCCACCTCAATCTCGGTGCGCAACAGCGAGATGGGAGTGCGCAACTCGTGGGAGGCATTGCCGGTAAATGTGCGCACACTGGTAAAGGCCCTATCGATCCGCTCCAGCATTTGATTCAGCGTCCTGGAGAGGTCGGAGATTTCATCCTTGGCCGTTGAAACTGGCAAGCGGGTGTTGAGATTTCGATCGTTGATACGGCGCGTTTCGGCCGCCAGGACGGCGACCGGCATGAGCGCTTTGCGGCTCATGAGATGGCCACCCACTGCTGCCAATAGAATTACTGCCGGCGTCAGCAACAGCAGATCCAATCGGAAGGTGTTCAGCATAGCCCTGGATTTGTCCATCGCGGCGCCTGTCTGCACCGAATAGCGCACTCCTCGCGCTACTATCGGGTACACAAGAGTCCGCACACGATGTTTGCCCTTGTGGAAGTCCACGATCAGGCCGGCCTTAGGTAACTTATCCGGCGCGGGCAAATCGTAATTCTGAACGATCATGCGCTTCGACCGGTAGACCCAGTTGCCCCGCTCATCCCGAATCTGCAGGTACTTTCCGTCATCCTTCAAGTCGTAGACTGCGGCAAGCTTGTCGCCGGGTTGCTTGATACTCTTGTCCTCGTCTTCGCGGTTCAGAATTTGCCGCACGTCGTCCGCGCGCTCCTCAAGGTCGTGGTATTCGATCTTATCCAGGCTCTGCTGAAGCATTAAGAAACTGGCAAAGCTCAGCAGCATCGCGGCCGAGGCGAACATAGCAAAATACCACAGAGTGAGGCGAACGCGGATCGGCAGCGATTTCATTGGATTGGCCCGTGGGCTGCAGTGAAATCGCCTTTGAAAACATAGCCGGAGCCGCGAACTGTCCCGATCAGCTTCCTGGTATAAGGCGCGTCGATTTTCGCGCGTAATGAATTGACAAGAACGTCGAGCGCGCTCGGTCCCACCGTACGATCCTGGCCCCAGACAGACTCCAGCAGAATCTTCCTGGACACGCACAACCCGGCGCCGCGCATCAGGCACACCAAAAAAAGGAACTCAAGGCGCGTCAGGTCGATGTTATCCCGTTCTCGCGTCACCTTGTGCCGTATGAGATCGATCTCGACGCCACCGGCCTCGATTGTGCCGTGCTCAACTTCTCGGCGAGCGCGCGTGATGGACTGCATGCGCGCCAACAACTCGGCGAAGGAAAACGGTTTGGTTAGATAGTCGTCCGCGCCGAGGTCGAATCCGCGAATGATGTCGTCTTCCCTGTCGCGGGCGGTCAACATCAGCACTGGCGTCCATCGCGCGTGCTCACGCAAGGCTTGCATCAGTTGACAGCCATCCAGCTTCGGCAAGCCGATGTCCAGAACGATCAAGTCAAGCTCATGCGTCATGGCAATCTGCAACCCCGTCTCTCCATCGGCGGCGGTCATTACGGTAAAACCGTTCTCGTACAGCCCCACACGCAAAAGCTCCAGCATGCGCGGTTCGTCCTCAACAATAAGTACTCGCATTTGTTCTGTACTTTTAAGCGTAAGCCCGAAGGGCCTGAAAAGTGCAGGTTGGCGACCATGAATTTATCGTGCATTCACAATGAGCGGGCGCCGGATTCCAACCTTAGAGATAATTCACCGAATCGTTAACGTAGCTTCAAAACGGGCTCCTACTCTTCAGGCAGGTCAAAGCAAAATCCTCAATCCTGCTGTTCTGACTGGCCGCAAGGCCGGCATTAGGAGTGCCATGCAAAAACGAATCCTATTAATCACGGTCATTGTTCTTTGTCTCGTCGCGCTGCCCACAGCATTTTGCCAATCGGGCAAGGGCATCCTCAGCGGCGTGGTCACGGACTCGGCAGGCTCTGTTCTCCAGGGCGCGAAAGTCGAGTTGCAGCCTCAAATCAGGCCCATCACAACGGATGGCCAAGGCGAATTCACCGTAACCGAAATTGTTCCGGGAACCTACGGCGTGACAGTTTCATACGTCGGCTTCACGCCTTTCACCGGCAGCGTAACAGTTGTCGAAGGGCAGACCGCTCACATCGAAGCGGTTCTTAAAGTCGGATCGGCGAACGACCAGGTGATTGTAACCGCCGACCGCCCCCACGGCGAGGCCGAGGCCATCAATCGCACACTTGCCGCGGAAAACATCCTGCAAGTGCTGCCGGCCGATGTCATCGTCTCCCTGCCCAACGCCAATATCGCGGACGCCCTGGGCCGCATGGCTTCGGTCACCATCGAGCGCGACGAGGGCGAAGGCAAGTACGTGCAGATTCGCGGCACCGAGCCCCGCTTGAGCAATACCATGATCGACGGCGTGACTGTTCCCTCGCCTGAAAGCGGCGTTCGCCAGATCAAGCTCGACACCATAGCTTCGGATCTCGTCGATTCGGTTGAAATCAACAAGACGCTGCAAGCCAACATCGATGCCGATGGCATCGGCGGCTCAGTCAACCTGGTTACCAAGACCGCAGGCGAACAGCCCACAGCGACACTCTACGGCGTCGGCGGATACACGCCCATCATCGGTGGCCGTACCGTGGATCAGATGGGCGGGACGGTTGGCAAGCGCTTTCTGGCAGATAAGAAACTCGGCCTGCTGATCGGCGGCACCTATGACTTTAACGGCCGCGGCATCAACGACCTCGAGCCCGATCCGCAGCCGAATCCGGATGGATCCATGAATCCGTACTACGACACCATGGATTTGCGCGACTACATTTACTACCGCACCCGCTGGGGCATGACCGCCAGCGCCGACTACAAGATGCGGGAAGGCTCCAACATCTCAATTCGTGGGCTTTTCTCCACGTTCCGTAACTGGGGCAACAAGTGGACCTACACGATGCAGGACGGCAAGATTCCGAAGTACAGCCAGGACTGGCGCCGCCCCAACATGGCTATCGGCAACCTGGCTCTCCAGGGCAAGCACGTCTTCAACGCTTCAACGATCCTCTGGGGCGCCTCTGTCGGCCGCGCGCGTTCGCTCGGTGGCAGCGGCGGCGGCAACTTCGCCTGGGCAGGCGATCCGAATATCGGGGATAATTGCCACAACATTCCTGGCGTCAGCGTCAATCGTCCGGGTTGGAGCGCGGGCTGCTTCGGAACCGGCGCGGACAACGCGGTGGACAGCAACAACTACAACCTGACGGGTATGTCGCTTCCCACCTATGGCCAGAGCGTGCAGCTTAATCTGCAGGCTTCAGCTTCCTACTCCAGGCTCTATCACTTCGGCTCTCATTTCGGCACTTTCGAATTCGGCGGCAAGATTCGCAACGCTCACAAGTTTGACGACACCTATGGCGTGAAGTACGCCAAGGGCAAGGTTCCGGTCTCAGCCCATCCCGAGCTGGCCAGCAATTTCACCGACCCTGACTACTACGACAAGACCTATCACATCGGCCCGGTGACAGCCTGGCCCAAGGTGGAGTCGTTTGTCCTTGCCAACCAAGGGCTCTTTACCAAGACGGGCACGGTCGGCTCCTGGGTCGCCAACTCCGCCAACTACGACCTCATCGAGCGCATCCCGGCCGGCTACCTGATGAATACCATCGAGCTCTCCAGCCGCGTTCGCTTCGTCGCCGGCCTGCGCATTGAAGCCACCCACGTGAGCACACTGAGCTACGATGCGACTCCTCAGACTGTATCGTTCAAGGCAGGCGGCGACTATATGGACCTTCTTCCCAGCGCCTCGCTCCGCTTCGCGTTGGACAAGAACTCCGACCTTCGCCTCGTCTATGGCCGCGGCCTGGCCCGGCCCGATCCCCAGGACATTTCTGCGGCCGTCAGTGTGCCGGTCACTGGGCAGGACCCCAACACCGTCTCCGTTGGAAACCCCAACCTGAAGGCGGAGTACGCCAACAACTACGACATTCTGTACGAGCGCTACCTGACTGGGTCGGGTTTGATCCAGGCTGGCTACTTCTACAAGGATCTCTCGGACCCTATCATCTCCGTGGATACCACCGTTGCCAACACACCCTACAATCCCAATCCCGACCCAGTGGGAGCGAAGACGAGAATCTCACAGCCAGGTAACGGCGGCAGCGCGCATGTGCAGGGTGTTGAGTTCGGATTCCAGCAGCGCTTCTCCCACCTCCCTGGAATGTTCAGGGGCGCGGGCCTCTCGGCCAACTACAGCTACACCTCCTCGCAGGCCAATGGTCTCCCGGGCCGCTCCGATTCGCCGGCTCTGTTGCGCCAGGCTCCCAACAGTTGGAACATCAGCCCCACCTTTGACACCAGGCACTTCTCGATGCGCGTCGGCATGACCTTCGACGACAAGATGATCTACGCCTACCAATGGACCGATAACGCCGACCCGACGGGAATTCATGGGCCGCTTGGTGACAACTACCTCTACCCGCACTACCAGTTCGATACCCAGGCCAGCTACCGGTTGCCTTTAGGCTTCGAGGTCTACGCCTACGGCCTCAACCTGAACAACGAAGTATTCGGCTTCTACAACGGCAGCCCGCAATATGTTGTCCAGCGCGAGTACTATCATCCGACTTATGCCGGCGGTCTTCGCTGGACCTCGAGCCGGGAACGATAGTTCAGCCGGAAGAGCACATTCCTTTGGCGCAGGAACGCTCCGTCTCTTTGTTGCTCCTTAAGCTAATCAATCGGTTGTCAATCTCCAACCCGGCGAGTTACAGACTCGCCGGGTTGGCGGGGCGACCGCGCAGGTACTCTCTCGATTCGATTTCGCGCTGGTTCGGACACGACTCCAACGCCCGCTGCAAATCGGATGCGCCGCAAGACATCGACTACTGAATGCACGATCTCTGACTCACCAAATCGAATGAGGCCATCGCCATGAAGTTTTCACGTAGGACAGTCGTTACGCTGTTCGTTCTGCTCTGCTCTTTGCTTGCAGGGAACGCTCAGGATACAGAATCAAAGGGAAGTAAGTCACAGGCATCGCACAAGCAGGACCGTTGGGGAACTGCGCCTGCCGCCGAATTTGCTCCCCAGCGGGTGATACTCGGCTGGATTGGCGATCCCGCCCACACGCAGGCCGTCACCTGGAGAACAGACAAACTCTCCGCGACTCCGCAGGTTCAGTTTGTTCTTGCGAGCGCCAACCCCGATTTCATCAACAGCGCGGCAACGGCGACGGCCAAGGCGGCGGCTCTCGATGTCGGAAATGGCAAGACGGTCGCCGCCTATCGGGCCAATCTGGAGGGATTGAAGGCGAGCACGCACTATCTATATCGGGTCGGCGACGGCAACAACTGGGGCGAGTGGAATGGGTTTCATACCGCGAGCGAAGAACCGAAGAAGTTTCGCTTCATCTATGTCGGCGACGCTCAGAACGACATCAGGTCGCGGTGGTCGCGCGTGATTCAGGCAGCTTACGCGAAGGCGCCAAAGGCGGCTTTTGTTATCCATGCGGGCGATCTCGTTTCTTCAGGCTACAGAGATGACCTTTGGGGCGAGTGGTACGACTCCATGGGATTCATCGCCGCCAACATCCCCAGTCTTGCGGTACCAGGAAACCACGAGTTGGAAAAACCTCCCGGCTCGCCGAAGTCGGAGACCCTGCCACAAATTTGGAAACAGCAGTTTTCGTATCCGCAAAACGGACCCGATATCTCTGAAAACGAGTCGTACTATTTCGATTACCAGGGCGTCCGCTTCATCTCGCTTAACGTCAACATGATGGAAAACGAAAAGAATTCCGAAGCCGTACGTCCGATGGTGGAGAAACAAGTTGCGTGGCTTGAGAAAGTGCTCAAGGACAACCCGAATCATTGGACAGTGGTTTTCCAGCACCAGGGCATGTATTCCATGGCCAGCAATCGCAACTACGTGAAAATGCGCGAGGCGCTTCTGCCGCTCTATGACAAGTACGGCGTGGACCTGGTTCTTCAGGGACACGACCATCTCTACGCGCGCAGCCAGAAACTCGCCGGGGATAAGATCGTTGCCCGGGATGCTCCTGGAACCGTCTACATGATCTCAGTAAGCGGCCCCAAGATGTATGAAGTCGATCATCGTTTCGAACCGCTGATGGCGAAGGTCATCCCCCATACGCAGATGTTCCAGGTAATCGACGTGGACGGCGACCGGATGACGCTGCGTGCATTCTCATCGGAGGGCGAGCAACTCGACGGGTTCCAGTTGGAGAAGAACAATGGCCGCAGCGTTTACTCCGAGCTCAAACAGCCTGATGCAGCAGGCTCCTCACAGGGAAAGTAACACTGCCCTTAAGCGGCTTGGCCTATCGTGCCGTATCTTCCTCGGCACGATGGCGCCCACTTCCACCTTGCACAGGGCTTTCACTCATAAATAAGTGAAGCCAGAAACGGATTGATCTCATGAAGTTAAAGTCTGCCTTTCATCTTTTGGCTATGCTCATGACCCTTACGATCGGCCTTCAGGCGGCCACCTACAAACTGGAAACTCGATATCCAATCGGCGGCAACGAGGGGTGGGACTATATCACAGTCGATAGCACCGCCCGCCGGCTTTACGTTTCGCATGGTACACGGGTGAATGTTCTCGATGCCGACACGGGTAAGTCTGTCGGCGTCATTGAAGACACGCCGGGCGTTCATGGGATCGCCGTTGCTTCATCCTCCAAGCATGGCTTCACCACCAATGGCAAGGAGAACAAGGTTTCCATGTTCAACACGGCCGATCTTTCGTTGATCAGGAAGATCGAGGTTGGCAAGGGGCCGGACGGCATTTACTACGAGGCCAGGACGGACCGAATCTTCACCAACAATCATGGCTCGCACGACATCACCGCGATCGACGCCACCAACGGCGAGGTTGTGGGCACAGTGGCTGTAGGCGGAGACGGAGAAGGCATCGGCATCGGCAAGGACGGCCTCGTCTATGTCGCGCTCGAGGACAAGGATGAACTGTGCGCCTTCGATCCCAAGACGCTGGAAGTGAAGCGCCACATTCCGTTGGAAGGCATTACCGCTCCCACAGGACTTGCCATCGATGAGAAGAATGATCGCTTCTTTGTCGCCGGTCACAACAAAATGGCCCTGGTGCTTGACGGCGCAACCGGCAAAAAGATCGCCAGCTTTCCAACGGGCGCCGGCACCGATGCCGCTGGTTGGAACGAGAAGGATGGACTCGCGTTCATCTCCAACGGGGAGGGAACGATCTCGGTCATTTACGAGAAATCGGCGAATGAATTCGTTGCGCTCGATCCGATTCACACGCAGCAAAGCGCAAAGACAATGGCCTTCGATACCAAGACCGGAAGAATATTCCTGCCTGCTGCAACGGTGGTTCTGACTCCGGCGCCAGACCCAACGCAGAAGCCGAAGCGTTCGATTACGGAGGGCACTTTCGCGGTACTAGTCGTTGGCAAGTCGGAATAATCGGAACAACAATTCCTGGGAGGCGTTGATCATAGTTCGCTTCGCACTCAGCGATGGATAGGCCTGTGTTGGGCGCCGGCATTTTCTCTATCGAATCTGGTGCTTTCTTATCCCATGTTGGCGCTCTTTGCCCTTACACTCATCGCCGCATTCGCGCATAAGATTCAGAAGCAGATCAAGCCGAACACAGCGACGTAGCGGACACTGTTTTGAATAGCGAGCAATTGCATGGCGGAAACATACCGGGCAGTAATGCTGACGAAGAAGGGCGGACCTGAGGTTCTCCAAATCGTTGAGTTGCCAATAGAGGCTCCTGGCCCCGGTCAATTGCGAGTGCGCGTGCAGGCGACAGGCGTGGGCGCGACCGATCTGATCATGTTGGCAGGCAACTATCCGTT
This sequence comes from Acidobacteriaceae bacterium, assembly GCA_003151435.1. Taxonomy (GTDB): domain Bacteria; phylum Acidobacteriota; class Terriglobia; order Terriglobales; family Acidobacteriaceae; genus Telmatobacter. Next base: position 10,498 of record PLXP01000079.1, on the reverse strand, counting down.
CGCGCCGAAGATTCCCTTCGTTCCCGGCTATGAGACCGTTGGAGTGGTCGATGCGATTGGCGCCGGCGTCACTGGTTTCGAATTGGGCCAGCGTGTCGCCGCGCTCACGGTGTATGGCGGTTTTGCAGAGTATCTCGTGCGCGAGGCCGAGCACTTCCTGCCGGTCCCAGACGGCGTTTCCGATCCCGATGCGGCCGCAGTAATCCTGAATTATGTGACTGCGTGGCAGATGATTTATCGCGTCGCGAAGGTAGAGCCCGGCCAAACCGCGCTGGTCACGGGAGCAGCTGGGGGCGTTGGCACAGCGGCTTTGCAGTTGCTAAAACTTGCGGGATTGAAGATATATGGTGCCGCGTCTGCTGCGAAACACGATACATTGCGCTCATTGGGCGCAACGCCTATCGACTATCGGAAGGGGCCTCTGGACCGTCTCATGCGTGCACTTGAACCTGCGGGCGTAGATTACGTCTTCGACGCTGTCGGCGGAGCCAATATCGGCCCGTGCATCGGTGCATTGCGTCGGGGCGGAATGGTAGTCGGATTTGGTTTCATGGGCGCTCCCGGAATTTTCTCCAAACTGACAATGTTCATCAATCTATTTATAGGAGCTCGCTTGCGAGGCCGGCGCGGCAGTTTTTACGGCATCAGTGCGCTCTACCGGAAGGACCCCAAACCCTTTCGCGAGGATTTGCCGAAAATCTTTGCGCTCCTCGCAGAGAAGAAGATTGACCCGCTTGTTTCTCAAACCTTCGCGCTTCTTGAAGCTCGACAAGCTATCGAACTCTTGGCGGCCGGCTCTGTGGAAGGCAAGGTCATCCTTGCGAGAAGGGAAGCACTGTCATGAGATCGGCACAATCATCCGAGACAACCTCACTTGAAAAAATGGGCCACCATTGATTGCGTGGCCCACTCCAGAGAGATCCAAATGTTACCGTGCTCCACTTGAGGGTTCTCGACTACTGCACGGTCACGTTGAGAAGAAGGGTGTGGACGACCCCGGCGTCGGTTGCAGTAATGACCACTTTGTACTGGCCCGGAGCCGCTTTGTGCTTTTCCGACGATTCAGAATGACCTTCGCCCTGGTGGGTGTCGATCTCAACCGCGGAGAGTTTCTGGGCGCCACTCGTGGGCAGCGAAAAGCTGCTCGGCGAAAGCGCGCAGGCGATTGACGGAGAGGTCGTAGCGCACGCGAGGCTGACTGTTCCCCCCAGACCAAGGGATGAGGCAGTGGTCAGGATGGCCGTGCCGGAGCCGCCTGATGGAATGACCAGGTTGGGATTGGAGAGGGAGATGGAGAAATCTCCTTCATTGCCGGTGACGGTCAACGAGTTACTGGTTGAATCACGGTAATTGGTGTCTCCCAGATACTCCGCCGACACATGATTAACGCCCGTGAACAGGCTGTAGGTGGTGAGAGTGAGGCTAGCTTGCCCATTGGTCAACGGAATGGGCCACAAGCTCAGGTTGACGCCGTCGGCCGCGAACAACGAAACATCGGGGAGGTCGCGCGTGCCATCGGGATAGGTCCCTGGGCCGGTTTGCCAGGACGGCTTGGGATACCCCGCCGTGCAGGAATCGTAGGTGCCGCTGGCCGGATCGTGACCCCGGTGGCGCAGGAACTGGGACCGCCGCTGCCGGCAGCGACGCTATAGGCCGTGGGGTAGCCGAGCTTCAGGCCCAGAGTGTCATCCCAGGGCTGCTCCGGAATGGGGGACTTCAGGCTGGCAGCTTGACTATCAGTCGTTGCAGTGCCCCAGTACTGGGCCAGCTGGCTGCTGACAGCGCTGCTGCCATAGCCGGACGCGTATTGGCTGTAGTAGAAGTCGGTGCCTCCAACCGCCACGTTGTACGGGGTCGAGGCAAAGCCGCTCACTGCCAGACCGTGTACCGCCGGGGACGCAAAATCGGCGCTGTCGCAGCCTGCCGAACCGGAGTCCCCCGAGGAGACAAACACCGATTGTCCCTGTGCCGCGGCCTGCTGCCAGGTTTAGTAGAAGAACTGATTGCCCGCCAGACCAAGCTCCTGTTCGCAGGTGCCGTAAGGACGAAGGCTTCAGCGATCGACGTGACTTTGAGCACACGGCGCGAACCGAAGAACGGCTCCAGGTCTCTGACCGCTTGATGTTGTACCAATGCCGTCCCCCCTGCTGGCAATCGAGACGAAAATGCTCTTCGCGCCTCTTCAAAATCCCCTCAAATCCGCTGTTTCTTCTTCAGTTGCAGAGAAATACGACAGGCAATTGCGGCGTGCCGGCTCCCGAAGACCGGTTTTCGTCGCCGTTCAGCACCCCCTTTCCCGCCCATCCCGCAGCCCCCAAATGTGAATAGCGTGCGACAATGGAGGCAATCGTGATGAACACCGCCTCCTCTGCAATTGTCCCCGAGCCGGTAGCGGTAACTCCGGAGTTGCTGGCCCAACACAGCATCACACCGGATGAGTACAACCGCATCCTGACCGCGCTTGGCCGCGTCCCATCCCTCACGGAAATGGGCATTTACAGCGTGATGTGGAGTGAGCACTGCTCCTACAAGTCGAGCCGCGTCCACCTCAAGCGCCTGCCCACTAAAAGCGATCGCGTGGTCCAGGGCCCGGGAGAAAACGCCGGCATCATCGACGTGGGCGACGGCTGGGCCTGCGCCTTCAAGATCGAGAGCCACAACCACCCCAGCTACATCGAGCCCTTTCAGGGCGCGGCCACCGGCGTGGGCGGCATTCTGCGCGACATCTTTACCATGGGCGCGCGGCCCCTGGCGGTCATGGATTCGCTGCGTTTTGGCTCCATTAGCGAGGAGCCAAACCAGGACGCGGAAGAGCGGAAGCTCATCGGCAAGAACCACTCCATCGTCGAGGGCGTCGTCAGCGGCATTGCCGGCTACGGCAACTGCTTTGGCGTGCCCAACCTGGGCGGCGAAACCAAGTTCGAGCCCTGCTACAGCGGCAATCCGCTGGTCAACGCGTTCGCGCTGGGCATGGTGCGCAAAGACGAAATCTTCTACGGCAAGGCCACCGGAACCGGCAATCCCGTCATCTACGTCGGCGCCAAGACGGGCCGCGACGGCATCCACGGCGCCACCATGGCCAGCGAAGAATTCCACGCCGGCACCGAGGCCAAACGCCCCAACGTCCAGGTGGGCGACCCCTTCATGGAGAAGCTCCTCCTCGAAGCCTGCCTTGAAGCCATGAAGACCGGCGCCATTGTCGGCATCCAGGACATGGGGGCGGCCGGCCTCACCTGTTCCACCTGCGAAATGGGCGCGCGCGGCGGCGTCGGACTCGATGTCGAGCTCGATCTCGTCCCCCAGCGTGAAACCGGCATGACCGCCTACGAAATCATGCTCTCCGAGAGCCAGGAGCGCATGTTGCTGGTGGCCGAGAAGGGCAGGGAAGCCGAGGTCCTCCGCGTCTTCGACAAGTGGGGTCTTGACGCGGTCATCGTCGGCACGGTCGAACCCCAGCCGCGCCTCCGCATCCGCCATCACGGCGTCCTGGTGGCCGACATTCCCAACCAGTCCCTCACGGACGACGCGCCGCTCTACAACCGTCCCGTCGGCACATGGAAAGCTCCCGTCCCGCTCGAGCCGCCCGCCGAAGCTCAGGCCGAACTCGCGCTCGATCGCGACTACGTTGCCGACCTCAAAAGGCTGCTGGCCAGCGCCAACGTTTGCTCCAAGCGCTGGGTCCACGAGCAGTACGACACCATGGTCCAGACCAACACCGTGCTGGGTCCGGGCGGAGAAGCCGGCGTCATGCGCATCAAGGGTACCGGCACGCCGGGCCACGAGCGCGGACTCGCCATGGCCCTCGACGGCAACGGCCGCTGGGCCTATCTCGATCCGAAACTCGGTGCAATGCATGCCGTGGCCGAGGCCGCGCGCAAGGTGGCCTCCACCGGCGCTATGCCCGTAGCCGCCACCAACTGCCTCAACTTCGGCAATCCTGAGAAGCCTGAAATCATGGCCCAGCTTTCCTCTGCCATCGACGGCATCGGCGAAGCCTGCATCGCCCTCGGCACCCCCATCACCGGCGGCAACGTTTCTCTCTACAACGAAACCCGCGGCGAAGGCATTTATCCCACCCCCGTCCTGGGCATCGTCGGCATCCTTGAAGACGTCTCCAAGGCCGTCCCCTCAGACTTCCAGCAGGCGGGCGACGCCATCCTGCTTCTCTGGCCCATTCCGGCCGGCGACGAGCCCAACCCCGACCTCCATGTGCCCTTCCACCCCGAGCCGGTTGAAGCCGAATCTCCCATCGTTCCCGGCGTGCTCGGCGACGAGCCGGTCGTTATCGCTGAGGATGCGCCGCAGGCCGATCCCACCGCCAGCCCCGAACTCATCGTCTTCGGCTCCTCGGAATACGCCAAGGTGGTGCTCGGCGGCATCTGGGGCCAGCCGCCGCCGCTCGACCTCGACGCCGAAGCCGACCTGCACACCCTGTTGCAGGTCCTGGCCGACCGTCAACTCGTTCGCTCCGTCCGCGACATTTCAGATGGCGGCATCGCCGTTGCCCTGGCCCAGGCCGCCTTTGCCCACGGCATCGGCGCCACCATCGAGCAGGACCAGTCGCTCATGGTGCATCCCCTCTTCGGCCTCTTCGCCGAGCCGGCCTCCACCATGCTCATTTCCACTGACCCCAGCCAGGTCTCCGCCATCGAAGAACTTGCCGACGAATTCAACTTCTACGCAGCGCGCATCGGCGCCACCGGCGGCAACCGTCTGGAAATCACCGTCTACCACAACAGCTTCATCTCTGCCCCGCTCGATGAACTCCGCAAACCTTGGGCCACCGCCCTGGAAGCCACTCTCCACGGCGAGGTAATGGCATGACCCGGTTGCTCTTCCAGGGTGTCCCTGGCGTCGCCGACAATTCTGAATCGCTTCGCATCAATTCATCTGAACCGCTTCGCATCAATTCAACTGAATCGCTTCGCATCAGTCCGTCTGAATCGCTTCGCATCAATTCAAATGAATGTCATCCTGAGCGAGCGCAGCGAGTCGAAGGATCTGCGTTTCCGGGCTCTTCGTCGCCAGCCACCTCGTCTCTGTTCCCTGATCCCTGTTCCCTGATCCCTGTCGAAGACCCCAAGCTCCGCGAAGAATGCGGCGTCGTCGCCATCCACGGCCATCCCGATGCGGCCCGCCAGGCCTATCTCGGCCTCTACGCTCTCCAGCATCGCGGCCAGGAATCCGCCGGCATCGCCACCGCCGACGGTCAGTACCTCGCCAATATCAAGGGCATGGGCCTGGTCTCTGAAATCTTCACCGACGACGTGCTGGCCAAGCTTCCCGGCGACATGGCCATCGGCCACACGCGCTACTCCACCACCGGCGACTCCGCCCTGCTCAACGCCCAGCCCATCCGCGTCGACTCCACCAAGGGCCTCATCGCCATCGCCCACAACGGCAACCTGGTCAACCTCGGCAACCTGCGCACGCGGCTCGAACGCGACGGCGCCTACTTCCAGACCACCTCCGACTCCGAAATCATCGTCCAGCTCATCGCTCATTCGCGCGCTGGCACACTGGTCGATGCCATCGCCGACTCGCTCTCCCAGGTCGAGGGCGCGTTCTCCATCGTGATGATGACCCGCGACCGCATCTTTGCCGCCCGCGATCCCCGCGGCTTCCGCCCGCTGTCCATGGGCCGCATCCGCAACATCGACGGCCCAGACACCATTGTCTTCGCTTCTGAATCCTGCGCCTTCGACTTGCTTCGCGCCACCTACGAGCGCGACGTGCTCCCCGGCGAACTCGTCATGGTCACTGAAGACGGCGTCACCAGCCGCCAGTACGCCACCGGCATTCCGCAGTCGAGCTGCATCTTCGAGCACGTCTACTTCGCCCGCCCTGACAGCCGCATCTTCGGCCGCTGGGTCCAGGAGAGCCGCGACCAGATGGGCCGCCAGCTCGCCCGCGAGTCCGGCGTTCCCGCTGACCTGGTCGTCCCCGTCCCCGACTCCGGCGTCACCGCCGCTCTGGGATATGCGGAAGAGAGCGGCATCCGCTTCCGCCTCGGCCTCATCCGCAACCACTACGTCGGCCGCACCTTCATCGANNCGCATGGTCCGCGGCGCAGGCGCAAAAGAGGTCCATCTCCGCATCAGTTGTCCCCCCACCATCTCCCCCTGCTTCTATGGGGTGGACACGCCCAGCAAGCGCGACCTCATCGCCGCCAACAAGTCCGTCGAAGAGATCCGCCAGTTCATCGAAGCCGACTCACTCGCCTACTTGTCCCTCGAAGGCCTCCTCAAAGCCTGTGACGGCGCCGAGCACAACGGCTACTGCACCGCGTGTTACACCGGCAACTACCCCACGCAGTGGGTCGACGTGGAAGACATCCTCCCCGCCACCGTATCCCAATAGCCCGGGTGCCCCATCCTTCCGCAGTTTCATCGCGGAAGGGTGGGAGTCCACAACTCCCTTCACGCGCTGTCAAGCGAGCGCAGCGAGTCGAAGAACCCGCGTTTCCGTCCTCCCCACCACCAACCTGGGTGGGAAACCACGAACCCAAAATCATCTCCACTCACCCCGACCCTGTCGAAGGGTACCCACCTCTGCGATTCCATCCAAAATACCCGCGACCGATCGGATTGGTCACGTCACTTTCATCGGATTCGTCCGTAATCGAAAAACTCAAAGAATCAACGACCTCGGCAACGGCCCGGTTGTACAATTGCCCCGACACCAAGAGCAATTGCGGACGTCCGTATTGATCTGGCCGGTCTCGGCCTAACTATCCAAGGCGAGGTTCGACAAACATGGCTGACATTCCTTCTTATGACCAGTGGATGAAAGACACCTACTCCCTCACCAGCCCCCGCAGCGACTTCCTCAAAAAACTCGACGAGGCACTCAAAAGATATGACGCCGGCAGGTCGGCGGCCAATCGGGAAGCCCTCAAAGCCGCTCTCGACCGCTGGCGATTCGAGCAGAGCAAGCAGGGCAAGGACTGGCGCAAGAGCGTCCGCAACGGCAAGGGCGCCGTCACTGCTCTCCACCGTGCGCTCACCGACGTGGACAAGCGCAGGCTCACACCGGAGGAATTGGAGGCGATGCAGTACATCAGCCGCATGCAGGCCCTGGCGCTGGCAAAGATGTTTGATGGCCGCAAGCTCGCATTCAAGGCAAGCACCCTGGTCGGAATCGCTCAGGGCGCCGGAAGCAAATGGGAAAAGTTCAAGACCGGGGCCGGTTCCGCGGCGGGGGCTGGCAGCACTGTCAAAGGCATCGTCACAGCCGGACAGAACATCAAGAAAGGCGCCGACCTGTTGCACCAGGGAGGCAAGCTGGCGGCCGTCAATGCCGTACAGGGCGACATGGCAAAAAACTTCGTCACCATCAAAGCCAAGGTGACGGAGTTTTGCAAAACCCTGTGTCCGGGCGTCGATCCGAATCACGTCTTCAACGCGCTGCATCTCGGCGGCGTGGAGCACTTCGCCAGCACGCTGGCTCCGTTTGTGGGCGCCATTTCGAGCGGCGGAAAGGCTCTCATCGGCTGGGCCACGGTGGCCAAATCAGCCTACGACGCCCACAGCATGGAAGGCTCCCGCCACGCATTCGCACCCAAAGATCCCATGGCCGCGTTTGACGCGCTGATGGAAATGATGGATCGCGAAATNNNGGCTGCTACTTCCTTGTCGTACAGGACCACAGCACCATCATCAACTTCGCGGTCGCGGACTACGGAACCGTGAACTGGATGTTCGACGTCGAGCAACTGGTCGGCAAAATCCAAAAAGCGCTCGACAGATCGCGTCAGTTTATCCACGCCTCGCGCCTTGAGATTCCGGGCATGTCCAACGTCAAGGGCGTCGTCGATGCCAACTACAGCGTCAAGACCGGATTCGCAAAGGTCACAGGGGCCCCGGGGGCCGTCAAAGACAAGATTTCCGGCAGCATCGAAGCATGGTTCGAGAAACCGGTGCGCCCGCCGAAGGTCGACAGGTCCCGCATCGTCGGTTTCGGAAGCGACAACTACTAAGCCTCCGCCACCCGCCCTCCCCACCACAAACCCGGGTGCCCCATCCTTCCGCAGCTTCACCGCGGAAGGGTGGGAGTCCACAACTCCTCCCTACCACCACACGGGTGCCCCAGGTCTGGCTTCTGAGACCTGGGATCTCCCTCCATAAGAAGAGCCCGGGTGCCCCATCCTTCCGCAGCTTCACCGCGGAAGGGTGGGAGTCCACAACTCCCCCCTACCACCACACGGGTGCCCCAGGTCTCGATTCTGAGACCTGGGAGGGTCAGCTCCGGCTTCTCGTCAACGCCAACATCGGCTCCAGTCCCTGTGCCCCGAGTCACAAGACGTTCACACTCCGCCTGTGATAGCATCCGGTTCTCAACTGATAGACGCCCGTTGGATTCATCTCCCTTTCATCCGACAGGCGCCTGCCGGAGACCCTCCGCATGGACGAGGAAGACGGCAGACCGGGAGCTTTGGCCGCACAAATCGGCCATTCGGACGCCCTGAGCGACGTCCCCATGGCCTCCCTGCGCCGCCGCCTTCCACTCCCAGCCGCCATTTGCCTCCATCCTGGAGTGCACCCACAGAGTTGTCATCCTGAGCGGAGCGCAGCGCAGTCGAAGGATCTGCGTGTGCGCTCCGCTGGCTCAAAGCCTGGTGTCCCATTCTCGCCGCACGCGATGCGACGCGGTTGGAAGAATACGGCGCCCACGTTCCGTACATATCCGAACCAACAAGGAGAAGCAGAATGAAAACGTATCAGGGAAGTGAGATCCGCAACGTAGCTGTAATGGGGCATGCGCACAGTGGCAAATCCACCTTGATTGCCGCTCTGTTGCATGCCGCCAAGATGACCCCCACCCAGGGCCGCGTACAGGACGGCACCGCAGTGACCGCCTACGACGAAGAAGAAGTCGCCCGCGGCACCACCATGCAGAACGCCGTCGCTTTCGCCGAGTGGCAGGGCGTCAAAATCAATTTTGTCGATACCCCCGGCTTTCATATGTTTGCGCACGAAGCCCGCGCCGCCCTCCTTCCGGTTGAAGCCGCCGTCGTGCTGGTCAACGCCCAGAATGGCGTCGAAGCCGTCACCGAGCGTGTCTGGAGATTTGCGGAAGAGGCCAACGTCCCCCGCATCGTTGTCATCAATCAGATGGACCATCCCAAGGCCGGTGGCGGCGGCGGACTGAGCGCCCTCATTGACGATCTGCACGACCGCTGGGGCCGCAACTGTCTTCCTGTCCAGTTGCCCATCTCCGACGCCGAAGGCTTTCACGGCGTAGTCGACCTCGTCACCATGGAGGCCTTCTACTACACCCCCGGCGGCGATGGCCGCGGCAAAATCACCGGCGAAATTCCCGCCAGCCTGTCCGGCCAGGCCAAGGCCGCCCATGAGGCGCTGGTTGAACTGGTGGCCGAAGGCAAAGATGAATTGATGGAGGAGTATTTCGAGAAAGGCACCATCCCCGAGCAGCACCTCATCACCGCGCTTCACGAAGCCATCCGCGAAGACCGCATCTTCCCGGTGCTCTTCACCAGCGGACTGGCCAACATTGCCACCGACCATCTCCTCGATTTCCTCAAGGTCTACGCTCCCGCTGCTTCCGAGCGCGCCCCCATCGCCGTCAAGGCGCCTGCTCTTGAAGCCGTGGCCACCAACGGCGACGCCGCCGTGGCCGCCGGAGCCGGCATCAGCTTCCGCAATGTCTCCGATAGCGAACCCGCCGGCATGGTCGTCTTCAAAACCATGACCGACCCCTTCGCCGGCCGCATCAGCTTCTTCAAGGTCGTCAGCGGCGTCGTCAAAAACGACGTCACGGTCGAAAACTACACCCGCCGCTCTCAGGAACGCCTCGCGCACCTCAGCATCATGCAGGGCCGCAAGGCAGTCGAAGTGCTTGAACTGCACGCTGGCGACCTGGGCGCCGTCGCCAAGCTGCGCGACACCCTCACCGGCGACACGCTCGGCCAAAAGGGCGCAGAAATCCAGATCGAGCTCATGCCGTTGCCTGAGCCGGCCATGACCTACGCCATCGAGCCCAAAACCCGCGCCGACGAAGACAAGCTCGCCCCCGCCATCCACAAGCTCATGGAAGAGGATCTGCTCATCCGCTTCTTCCGCGACCCCATGACCAACGAATTCCTCATCGCCGGCGCCGGCCAGCCGCACATTGAGTCCATCGTCTCGCGGCTGAAAAAGCGCTACCACGCCGAGGTCACGCTCAAGGCTCCCAAGGTGCCCTATCGAGAAACGATTCGCGGCAAGGCCGAGGCCCAGGGCCGCCACAAGAAGCAGACCGGCGGCCACGGCCAGTTCGGCGACTGCAAAATCCGCATGGAACCTCTGCCGCGCGGTGGCGGCTTTGAGTTCGGCATCGAGGTCTTCGGCGGCTCGGTTCCCCGGCAATTCATCCCCGCGGTTGAAAAGGGCATTGTCGAATCGGCGGCGCGCGGCTATCTCGCCGGCTACCCGGTGGTCGACTTCAAGGCCACTATCTACGACGGCAGCTATCACGACGTCGACTCCAACGAAATGTC
>PLXP01000051.1 GCA_003151435.1 Acidobacteriaceae bacterium | reverse complement strand
ATGAAGGGCATGCGCGTGCAGTCCATCATCCGCGAGCTGCGCGGCGAAAAGATCGACATCATCGAGTACAGCGAAGAGATCACGACCTTTGCCGAGAAGGCTTTGCAGCCCGCCAAGGTCAGCCGCGTCTCCATCAGCGACCTCGGCGAAAAGCAGCTCGAAGTCATCGTGGACGACACGCAACTATCCCTGGCCATCGGCAAGAAAGGCCAGAACGTACGTCTGGCCGCCAAGCTGCTGGGCTGGAAGATCGACATCAAGAGCGAGGAAGAAAAACGCCAGGAAGTCGAGCAGCAGATGCAGGCCATGGCTGGCGGGGCCACCACTCCGATCGAGCAGGTGTCCGAGCTCGGCGACACCATCATCCAGAAGCTGGTTGCAGCCGGCATTACTACCGTCGAGGGTTTGGCCGACATGACCCCCGAGCAGCTCGAAGAGATTCCGGGCATCGGCGAAAAGACCCTGGAGAGGATCAGTGTGGCAGTTCGCCACTACTTCGGCCACTTTGAAGAGGGCGAAGAAGGCTACGTTGCGGAACCATCGGAAGGGTCTGCCGCGGACACCGCGGCTGCTGACACTGAGGACAAACCCACCGGCGAAGCCGAGGTTGAAACCGCACCTGCGGTAGTGGATACGGCAGAGGCGGAGTTGGAAAATTCGGCTGAAGTCCTGGAAGAGGCAGAGCTCGCGCGTTCCGCTGAGGCGGAAATCGATGTTCTCGAGTCAGCCTCAGACAGCACTGAAGCTCTGGCCGAGGCCGAGGCGGAAGACGAAAGCCTGACCGCCGAGGAACTGGCCGTCCAGGACGTTCCCGACGCGGACGAAGCCGAAGCATCGGAATTGGAAGCGGAAGAACTAAGCACAGATGAAGATCAGGCGGCTGAAGAGGACGGCGCGTAAGATGCGCCGCACTTTTATAGCCGAATCAAGCGATAATGGAAGTTCCACGAATGGAGTTTCCAAGAGCAGCAGCCAATGCCATGAGGTAGCTATGAGCGACTAAGGGCTTTGGGTAGCAGATTCTGAAAAGAGGCGGATGAGTAAGGTTCGAATCAACGATCTCGCACGCGAGATGGAAGTCAAGAGCCGTCAGATTCTTGACGTATTGGCGGAGCTCGGTCTGTCAGCCGGCAAGACCCACTCCAGTTCTCTGGAGTCGGACGAGGCGGATAAAGTTCGCGCGCAGTTTGAGCGTGGGAGCCGAGCTGCCGGCCACGGAAACACAGCGGCTTCGCGGGCGTCGCAGGGCATTCAGCCCAAGATTGATCTCTCCCACGTGTCCAAGCCTGGCGACGTGATGAAGGCCATTCTGGCCCAAAAGCAGGAACAGGAAGCTGAAGCGCGCAGAAGCCATGCCCCGGTGCGACCGGCAACGGCTGCTCCCCCGCAGGCTCCGGCCAAAGCTTCTGGCCCTGTGGTGGCCGTTGCCGCACAACCCGCTGCCCCCGCCCGTCCCGAGCCGCGCAAGATCATGCCGCCCGTGCGGCAGGCGCCGAATATCGTGACTCCGCCAGCGCCGCCTGCCATCGCTTCGCGCCCACCTGCCAATCCGGTGATCGCCAAGGCTCCGGTAGGCGCCGCCGTTCCACCGCGCCCCGCGGTTGCCATAGCTCCCCCCCCGATTGCCGTGGTGGTAAAGCCGCCCGTGGCGCACACGCCGCGCCCTGCAGAACCGCAGGCCGCCGCACCCAAGCCGCAGGCTCCGGCCACTGCAATCGCCTCAGCCTCTCCAGTTTCGGCTTCAGCCGCTCCAGTTCAGGCCGCCACAGCTCCGATAGCGCAGGCGTCGGCTCAGCCCGCGATGGAAGAGGTCACCTCGCCCGTCATTGCTCCCGCGCCCGTTGCGGAGCCAGCTTCAATCCCCGCGCCTGTTGTGACTGCTGAACCTGAAGCTACGGCTCCAGAGGCCGTTGCCGCTGAAGCTCCGGCTAAGCCGGCTGCTCCGCCGCATGAGCGCGTACATCACGCCCCCGCCGCACCGCCGGCACCTCCGGCCCGCCGGGTCGTCATGCCTCAGACGGGCCCGCGCCCGGTCTACAAGGCTCCCATTCTGCCGCCCGCCCCACCTGCCCCAGCCGCGGCGGCACCGGGTGCCGGCATCCAACGCGGTCGGCCTATCTTTGACCGCAGACCAGCCGGCGGTCCCGGCAGCTATCCGCAGCGCACCCCTGGCGGACCTCCCGGAGCGGGTCAGTTCGCCGGCAGCGGTCCACGCCCCAAGCATCCTACCCGCACCACGCCCGGCGGCTATGCCGGTCCCGGTGGCCCTGGCGGTCCCGGCGCCCGTCCTGGCTTCGGCGCTCGGCCTGGCTTTGGCCCACCCCGTCCGGGTGGTTTCGGCGGACCGCGCCCCGGCCCTGGCGGTGCTCCGCCGACCGGCGAAGCGCCTCGTCCGCAGCGTACCAACGCGCCCAAGGGCCGTGGCGGACGCCCGCAATATCCCAAGACGAAGGAAGGCCCGATGAAGGGCTTTGTGCCGCCGCCGCGTTTTGGTGGCGCCGCACACTTCAACATGGAGCCGCTGCCCATCACCCGTGAAATCACGGTAACCGAGGGCATCAGCGTCAAGGACCTGGCCGAAAAGCTCGAAATCCGCGCCAAGGACCTGATCGCCATCCTGCTCATGCGCGGTGTCTTCGTTACGGTCAACCAGTCCCTCGACGCCGAGATGGTCAAGGACGTTGCCGCCAAGTTTGGCGCCGGCGCCACTGTCATCAGCTACGAAGAGGAAATCGCCAACCAGGCCATCGAAGAAGTCCTCGAAGCCGAAAACACCGGGGAGCTCGAAGTTCCGCGTTCGCCCGTGGTCACCGTCATGGGCCACGTCGATCACGGCAAGACTTCGCTTCTCGACGCCATCCGCGAAACCGACGTGGCGGCAGGCGAGGCCGGCGGCATCACCCAGCACATCGGCGCGTACAAGGTGAAGTTTGCCAAGGAAGGCTCCCCGGCTCACGGCCGCGAGATCGTCTTCCTCGACACTCCGGGTCACGAAGCCTTTACCCGCATGCGTGCACGCGGCGCCAAGGTCACTGACATTGTCGTCATCGTGGTGGCTGCGGACGACGGCGTCATGCCCCAAACCCTCGAGGCTATCGATCACGCCAAGGCCGCCGATGTTCCCATCATCGTAGCCGTCAACAAGATCGACAAGCCCGAGGCCAATCCCGAACGCGTCAAAAAGCAGTTGGCCGACCGCGGCCTGATCCCCGAAGAGTGGGCAGGCGGCGGAGAGAACAGCACCGTCTTCGTCGAAGTCTCCGCTAAAAAGCGGCTCAACCTCGACCTGCTGCTCGAGATGATCTGCCTGGTCTCCGACATCAAGGCTCCGAAAGCCACACCGGGACGCAAGGCAGTGGGTTCGGTGCTCGAGGCCAAGCTCGATCGTGGCCGCGGCGTAGTCGCTACGGTCCTGGTGCAGGATGGCACCTTGCACCTCAACGACAGCTTTATCGTCGGCAACACCTTCGGCAAGGTTCGCGCCATGTTCGACGACCGCGGACGCGCCCTCGAGGAAGCCGGCCCATCGACTCCGGTCGAAGTGCTCGGTCTTGAAGCCATGCCGGACTCCGGCGATACCTTCCTCGTCGTAGCCGACCGCGACAAGGCCAAGGGCATTGCCCAGTACCGGAAGATGAAGGAACGCGAGTCGCAGTTGGCGAAGAGTTCCCGCGTGTCCCTCGAAGGCCTTGCGGAGCAGATTCGTCAGGCTGGCGTCAAGGACCTCGGCCTCATCATCAAGGGCGACGTCACCGGCTCGGTCGAAGTGATGGCCGATTCGCTGGTCCGCATGTCGACCGAGAAGGTGCGCGTCAAGGTCATCCACTCCGGCGTCGGCTCCATCACGGAAAGCGACGTGCTTCTCGCCACCGCCTCCAACGCCATCATCATCGGCTTCAACGTGCGCCCCGAGCGCAAGGCCGCCGAACTGGCGCAACAGGAAGGTGTCGAGATTCGCCTGCATTCCATCATTTACGAGTTGCAGGACGAGATGCGCCTGGCCATGATGGGCCTGCTCGACCCCACGTTCAAGGAGAATTACGTGGGCCGCGCAGAAGTCATCAACGTCTTCCGTATTCCCAAGGTGGGCACCATCGCCGGCTGCCGAGTTCAAGACGGAGTCATCCGTCGCGACGCGGAAGTCAAGGTGATGCGCGGAACCGAGCAGGTATTCAAGGGCAAGATCGGCTCACTCAAGCGATTCAAGGACGACGCCCGCGAAGTGACCAATGGCATGGAGTGTGGCATCGGCCTCGGGGGCTTCAACGACCTGAAGGAAGGCGATCTGATCGAAGCCTTCTCGACGGAAAAGCTGGCCGCAGACCTGGGCGCGCTGACCACCGCGAAAGCATAACTCAACTCAGCAAGAAACCAACCGGCCCGCTTCTCACACGAGAAGCGGGCCGTTTTTCTTTTGGTCGACGAAATATCCGAACACCACGCCCCTCTCTGCCGTCTTAGCGGGTGTACAAGGATTTGAGGATGCGGCGCCGCCCTGCGGCGGGTGCGCATTCGCCGGCAGCAGCACGAGGGGAGCACTCAGGCCTTGACCACGGACGGAGAGGCGGAGTTCACGGCGCTGGTCCAGCGTCAGTCGCGCTTCGTCTTTCGCGTGGCCTATGCCGTCCTGCTCAACTCCTACGACGCCGAAGACACAGTGCAAGAGGTCTTCTTGAAGCTCTATCGCAACGCCGGATGGCAGCACCTCGACAACGAACGCGCCTTCCTGGCCCGCGTCACCTGGCGCGTAGCCGTCGACCGCCGCCCGCGTTCGTTGCCAGCCTCCAGCGTGAGCTTCGACTCCAATGCAGACCCGGCCCCTGCCGTCGATCCAGCGTCCCTCGCGTTCGGGCCAGAGCAGACGGTGCTCTTCGCCAATCAGAACGCCGTGGTACACGCCATGATCGACGCGCTGCCTGAGGAGCTGCGCCTGCCGCTCGTGTTGTCAGCGTTTGACGAACTCAACTCCCGCGAAATCGCCGGCATCCTCGGCATCCCCGAAGGTACTGTCCGCACTCGGCTGCAGCGGGCGCGGCAGATGCTCCGCCAAAAACTCGCCGCCCTTCAAAGCCCCCAGGTGACTCACGATGCCTGAAAAAGACGACCTGGATCTCTTGCTCGACTCTGCTCTCCGCACCTACGCCGACCCCGCCTCCGGTCTCGACCAGCGCGTCCTCGCCCGCCTCGCCGAAACCCACCTGGTCGAGAAGGCAAGCGCGACTTCAGCACCGCGCCGCCGATGGCTCCCCTGGGCCATTGCTCTCCCACTCGCCGCAGCCCTGGCCCTGCTGTTCCTGTGGCTGCCGAAGACGACCCCGCCGCCACCGAATCATGCACAACTCGCGCCGAATTCCAAACGGTCCACCATCGCCGCCGTTCCCGCCAAGCCGCCGACAGCGATGCCAGCCGCAGCGTCCCGGCGCTCCGTCAATCGCCTTCACCACCACGCGCCCTCAGCCCCACAAATCGCCGGAACTCAAACCCTGCCCAAGCGGGACATCTTCCCCACCCCGCAGCCGCTCACACCCGAGGAACAGGCCCTCATAGACCTCGCCGGGCGGACGCCTGCGAAAGAACTACAGGCGCTCATCGACGCCCAAAATCAACTGGACAAGCCTCTCAGCATTGCGGCCATTCGCATTCCGCCAATCGAACTGCCCGATTAGGGCAAGAACTAAGGAGAACCCCATGCGCAAGATCACGCTTTACTGCTGCCTTCTGCTCCTCATCCTCTCGTGCGGGCGCACGGCCCTTGCCCAGGATGCGCCCAAGGCTCCTGACACTCCCGCACCCCCGGCGCACTACTATCACGTTGATTTCGTGGTTCAGGAGCTTGGCTCCGACGGCAAGCCGGTAAACAGCCGTTCGTACACCACAACGGTCAACACGGGATCCCACGAATCTGTCTCTGTTCGCGCGAGTTCCAGGATTCCGGTGTTAACGGGAGTAAGTCAGTATCAGTACGTTGATGTCGGCATCAACATTGACGCTCGCGATGCCCATGAAATCGGCCGGCAACTCGCTCTCAACCTCACAGCAGACGTGAGCAGTATGGCCGCCATGGCCGACCCAAGCCCGCACCAACCCGTCGAGCGCCACAACAAGTGGCAGGCCGCGGTTCTCATTCCTGTTGGCAAGGCCACTGTCGTCTTTGCTTCAGACGCGCTCGAAAGCAAAGGCAGCATGCAGCTCATGGTCAATGCAACCCCGCTGCAGTAACTCGCGGCCTTTGCGATCCCTGAAAGCGGACCGGCCTGCATCCCGGCACTTGTGACACCGGGATGCAGGCCACGCCTCAAGGCGCTTGCCTTTATTGGACGCGATCAAAAGCTCCAAGCAGCAGTTCTGTGCGATCTGTCTCGATGAGCACAGCGCGCGTGTCGTCGACGACATACAGCGTGAAGTTCCCCTCGTTGGTGCGATCTGCGGAATTGAACCCCGCAACGGTCCCCACAGAGACTCCATTCGGTGCGGCGGTGAAGCTGGCCGAGACCGCAAAATCGGGGCCGCCGTTCGCCGGATCCGCAAACCCTGTCATGGTATCCGTTCCATTGGCCGCAGTCGCGGTCATTTTCCCGATCGCGTTGCCAAACTGTGGCACGCCATAACTGGTCATCGCGTACAAGCTGGCGCTCAATCCATAGTTGCCACTGAAAGAGGACGCGCTAAAGGCACCACTCTGCTGCTCGAAAGCCTCACCAGCCATTTCATCATTCCCGTCGTTCGAGACCAGAAGGCCGCCCCCGCTTCCAGTCAAGTACAGATGGAAAGAGTAGTTGAAGCCCGCACCATCTGTCAGGTTCGACAAGGTCACCCGCCCTGTGGGATCCACCGTGTACGTGCCGGTGAAGGCGACGGGATTCTGCGGCGACATCGCTGACAGGTCATTCCAATTGAGCAGGCCTTTCACTTTGCCGTCGGCATTCGCGGTCAACATTCCGGCCACTTGCAGCGTTCCCTGTGCATCCATTCCCTGCGCGCCAAACACATAGCTCGAGCCCGCAATGGAACTGGCGCTGAAATGACCCGTGCTTGCGCCTTGTCCCAGGGCTGTACCTCCCATCACGCCCTGGTAGCTGTAGTTGCCGTTCGTGTCTTCGATCTCGCTAAGCCGGATGTGAGTCGCATCCACCATGTAGCCGGCCAGATATACCGAAGGCAACGTGGCCGTCGCGCCCGGATTCAACTGAAACACCACACGGCCGTACGCATCAGGAGCGGACACCGTGCTCGCGCTCAAGGTCTGCGTGCCGTTGATCACCGGCCCTCCGCCGACGACATCCAGGACGCTGCCGGTTCCCGAGATCTTGCCTGCGCCGTCGACGTTGACAACGCCTCCGATCCACACCGGATTGCTGAATGTATCGGCGCCATAGAGCGAAATGGCATATCCTCTCGAAGGCGACGCCGTGCTGGTTTGCAGGTCCAGCGTGCCGGTGCCGGGTACGCCGTCGAGCCCGGCAACGAAACCGTGTCCACCCGAGACCAGCGTTCCGTTCAAAGTCTCCGTCTCATACGCACCAAGCTGAAGTGTGATCTGCATGTTTCCGTCAGAGGTCGTGGCATAACTGCCGCCGGTGATCTGTTGCAAGAGTGCGGAAGCACCATCGCCCGAGTCGCCGTACACCGAATCCTGCTCGCCGCCCGTGATGGCCCCGTTGCTGGCTACAATTGCGCCGGTAATAAAGCTGGCTCCGTTGCCGGTCGGCCCCGGCAACTGGAAGACGTACGTTCCGTTCGCTAACGTTGGAGCGGCCGCCGTAATCACAATGCCGGCGGAAACTGACTTGGTGGGATCGGTCACCGAGGTTGCCGTCACGGTCACGGTTGTGCCAGGAGGAATGGCGGCCGGCGCCGTGTAGGCGGTCGCGGCCTCGTCGGTTGTGGTGGTGGGGTTGAACGCGCCGCAGTCCGATCCGCCGCACGTCACCGTCCAACGCGCCTCGGGATTCGCGGAGACATCATTGTTAATCCCTGCCCGCACAGGAATTGTCGCGCTGACCTGGACGGACGCGGGCGTGCCGCCAAAGAAGGAAACAGTAATCGGAATCGGAGGCACAATGGTGATGGTCGCCGAGGCTGACAGCGACGTATCGACCGCCGAGGTAGCCTTCACCGTCACAGTCCCACCCGTCGGCACTGCCGATGGCGCGGTGTAGACAATCGCGCCAAGCTCGTCGCTGGCGCTGAGGACGCCGCACGCGCCTGTGCTGCCGCAACTCACCGAATAGGTGACCGCGGTGTTGGCGGAAAGCGCGAGCGGATAGATTGCCGCCGCGTAAAGCGTGGCCGAAGCATTCACCGCCAGCGACTTGGGCGGAGTTGCAACAAAGATCACTGAAGTCGGTCCCGATGGCTGCGAAATTGGCGGCAGGCTCCCAAGCCCTCCACAACCAGCCAGCACCAAACCAATGCAAAATCCAGCCAGCAGAACCACAACCTTGCGCGCATTCATGTCTATGTCCTCGTAACTCAGTCAGTCATACGGGCCGATCCGCGCGGAATCGGCTACGCAGGACCGAGTCGATCCCGCCGCTTGCAGACCCTCTTTTGCGGCGTCTGAGGACAATTGGAACCAGTAAGCGAGAGGCCCAAGACACCGCACGATTCATCAACCCGCTGCTTCCCGGGATTCTCGAACTAATCCGGGTGGCGAGTCTGTCTATCTCTTTCAACCCGCATTTTTGAGGATTGTTGTTCGCACCTTGATCACTCAGCGGGGTTTGTCGCGGCATCAGCCAGGGGGGCCGGCTGACCGCAACTGCGTGAAAAGTTGCTTCGCTTTGCCTGGAGTGTGTGCGTCGTGGTCACCCACCGTTGGCGCAAAAAACAAAGACGCGCCAAGGGTGGGCCACCTTCAAAATGGGTATTTATCCGCGTCAACACATTGCCGGGCCACGATTCGGCTCAAACCCACCACATCGGCGGGAGTAAACCGCGCCAGCCGCCGCAGAATCGCAAGCTGGGTACGCAGCATGTCTCCTTCTCCGCAAGCCGCCAGCACGCGCCGCACCGCCTGTTCCGCCAGGCCGATGGTTTCGTCCGCCAGCATTCCGGTCATGGCCGCGGCCACCGCGGCTGCGGGCTTCCGCGCCTCCGCGAGCTTCTTTGCGCGCAGCAGCGCCGACTCCAGCGCGTAGACCTGTGAAATGATGTCCGCCAAGTCGACCATTACCTCCTGCTGATCCTGCAGAGCGGCCATGAACCGCTGGCTGGCGACTCCAGCGGCAAACAGGGCCATCTTGCGCGTCGAGGCCAGCACCTCCCCTTCGCGCGCGAGGGTGTCGCCCAAGTCGCCGGCCCCATCGAACGACGGCGGCTGCATCACTTCGTCCATCAGCTTTTTGATCGCCGGCAGCAACGGCAATTGCCCACTCAGGGCGCGTTTCATCAACCAGCCGGTGATGATGAGCCGGTTAATCTCGTTTGTGCCTTCAAAGATCCTGTTGATGCGCGCGTCACGGTAAAAGCGCGCCGCCGGATAGTCTTCCACGAACCCATAGCCGCCCATGGTCGACACCAGTTCGTCGGCCACAAAGCTGGTCATCTCCGACCCGTACACCTTCAGGATGGAGCACTCCACCGCGTATTCCTCAATGCGGCGCTGCGTCTCGCGCGGATTCTTTGCCTGCTCCGGGGGGAGGTGTTCGAGGGCGGCATCAATCATGCCCACGGTGCGATAGGCCATGCTTTCCGCGGCGTAGAGTCGCGCTGCCCCGGTCGAAATCTTCCGCTGGATCAGGCCAAACTCCGCAATGGCTTTGCCGAAGGCCTTGCGCTCCTTTGCATAGCGAATGGTGTGGGCCAGGGCGTGCCTGGCCCCGCCCACACACGCCACGCCGAGCTTGAAGCGGCCCACGTTCAATACGTTAAACGCGATGTGGTGGCCTTTGCCCGGTTCGCCCAGCAGGTTCGCGGCCGGCACCTTGCACTCCTGCAGTACCAGCGGGCAGGTAGACGACCCGCGGATCCCCAGCTTGTGCTCCTCTGCGCCGACGGTGAGGCCGGGAAAGGTCCGCTCAACCAAAAACGCTGAAAACTTCTCGCCGTCGATCTTGGCAAACACGGTGTAGAGGTCCGCGATGCCGCAGTTGGTAATCCACATCTTTTCGCCGGTGAGGGAGTAGTACGTGCCATCGGGCGAGAGCGTCGCGCGGGTGCGGATGTTCATGGCGTCGGAGCCGGAGCTGGCCTCAGACAGCGCATAGCCGGCGATCCACTCGCCGGTGGCCAGTTTGGGCAGGTAGCGCTGCTTCTGGTCCTCAGTGCCATACCAGACCAGGGGCAGCGTGCCGATGCCGATGTGCGCCCCGAACGCCGTGGAGAAGCTGGCCAGCGCCGAAATATGGTCTGTGACCAGGGTGGACGTGACTTTGTCCATCCCCACACCGCCGTACTCCTCGGGAATATCGACGGAGGTAAAGCCAAGCTCGGCAGCCTTTTGAAGCAAGGTGCGCAACACGCCCGGCTCCTTGGCCTCCAAAGCCTCGGCTACGGGCAAAATCTCATCGCGGGCAAACTGAGCTGCGGTGGCGGCAATGTGCCGCTGTTCCTCATTCAAATCCTCGGGGGTAAATACTTCGGAAGGCGTGCGGGATTCGAGGAGAAAGCTTCCACCCGCGGCAGCGACGATCGGCAAAGTGGTGGAAACAGGCATACGGAAACAAGCCTCCTTCGGCATTGCTCACATTACGACAGACGCGCTGCGTCCCGCAACGGCGCAGAGGGAGTTTGCAGAGTAAACAATTTTCCCAATTGTGCCTGCAGCGGCCGCACGAGTGTGCGATTTTCGTAATTTCAGTCACAAGTGAGGGGTTCCGTATGGGCTGGGTTTATTTTGTGAGGGACTGTTCAACAGGTCTGGTGAAGATTGGAATGTCAAGGGGCACAGACGGACTCGCGACGTGGAAAGCGCAAGAGCACACAGATTTGGACAGAAGGAGGCTCAAGATGGAGCTTCCAGACATCTATGAGAGCTACTCGATGGTGTCGATCAGACGATACTTTCGACTCGTAGGCTAACTCCCGCACTGATATCCTATTATTCTGATATTCGGGGATATCGATATGCAGACGGTTCTGATCGGAAAGCGTGGCACAGTGGTCATCCCAGCCAAGATCCGGAAGCGCTACCGGCTCGATGAGGGCAGCCCCATGCTCATAGAAGAGCGCGAGGAAGGCATCCTCATGCGTCCTGCGGTCACCACCCCGGTCGAGGTGGAAATCTACACCCCCGGGCGGCTCGCTGAGTTTTTCCTGAATAACGTAATGACCAGGGAAGGCTACCTGGAAGCGCGTAAAGATGTGGCAAACATGGGAATCGATCCAGACACGATTGATCACATTCGGTGGCCGGCGTGAATGACCCTGCGCACTCTCTCTCAACCTTATTTCTCGACGCGAATGTTCTGGTGTCGGCCGCATGGAAAGAGAAGGCTGAGGCCGCTCAGATTTGGCAGCTTGACGGAGTCCGGCTGGTCACGTCGATTTATGTGATGGCCAAGGTGCAACGCAATCTGCCACAGATCGCCCAGATTGAGCGACTGCGCGGTCTGATGACCTCAGTGGAGATTCTGCTCTTTCAAGAATTGCGAGCCCCTGCCGAGGCCGAATCCCTGCCCGTGAAGGATCGTCCAGTTCTGTCAGCGGCGGTTGAAGCCGGGGCGAACTACCTCATCACCGGAGACAAGAAGCACTTCAGCCAATGGTTCGGAAAGACGATCTGCGGGGTGAGAATCGAGCCGCCCACCAACCTGCTTGCTCTCTTTCATCTTCGCCGCGGGTAAGCCCCAATCGCGTACAATTGCCGTTATCCAGACCGTGGAGGCTTGCCCTGTTCGCCGCGATTGCCGACAGCTTGAGTATCGCCGTGCGGCCGCTGCACGGGCTGACCATGCGGACGGCCACGTATCTGGCCTTCGCGCCGCAGAACGGCCTGCGCCATCAAGTGAAGATGCTGTTTACCGACCCGTTCTCAATGGTGCACCACTACTGGAACTGGTTTGACGCTGTAGTGCTGCTGCCGTATTTCGCGGTGATGATCATTCTCGCGCTCTACGGAGTTCACCGCTACACAATGTGCTACCTGTATTTCAAGCACCGCAAGAACTACCGTCCCGACCCGCCAATGCATTTCGCCGACCTGCCGCAGGTGACCGTGCAACTGCCCATCTTCAATGAGCAGTTCGTTATCGATCGGTTGATTGAGGCGGTCTGCGCCATGGAGTATCCGCGCGAGAAGCTTGAGATTCAGGTGCTCGACGACTCGACCGACGAGACCCAGGCGGTGGCCTCCGGCATCGTGGACCGCTATGCGGCGCTCGGCCATCCGATCGTCTACATTCACCGCGCCAACCGGCATGGATACAAAGCCGGGGCGCTCGATGCCGGTCTGAAAGTGGCCAAAGGCGAGTTCGTGGCCATCTTCGACGCCGACTTTGTGCCCCCGACCGACTGGCTGATGAAGGTGATCCATCATTTCGCCGAGCCGGAGATCGGCATGGTGCAGACCCGCTGGACCCACCTCAATCGCAACTACAGCATGTTGACCCAGATCGAGGCCATCCTGCTGGACGGTCACTTTGTGATGGAACACGGCGCCCGGGTCCGATCGGGGGACTTCTTCAACTTCAATGGCACCGCGGGGATGTGGCGCATCCAGGCAATCTCCGATGGCGGCGGCTGGCAGCACGACACGCTCACCGAAGACACCGACTTGAGCTATCGGTCGCAGCTGGCCGGCTGGCGATTCAAATACCTGCCCAATGTGGAGTGCCCGTCCGAATTGCCCATCGAGATGACCGCCTTCAAGACACAACAGGCGCGCTGGGCGAAGGGGCTGATCCAGACCAGCATCAAAGTGCTGCCGCTGATGTTCAAGTCGAATGTGCCGCGGCGCATCAAGATCGAGGCCGTCTATCACCTTACGGCCAACCTGAGCTATCCGCTCATGGTGGTGATGTCCGCGGCGCTGCTTCCGGCCATGATCTGCCGCTTCTACCAGGGCTGGTTTCAGATGCTGCTCATCGATTTTCCCTTGTTCGCGGCGTCCACCTTTTCGATTGCGGTCTTTTACCTGGCGAGCCAAAGGGAACTCTTTCCTAAAACCTGGTGGAAGACCTTCCTCTATCTACCCTTTCTAATGGCACTTGGCATCGGCCTTACGGTGACCAACAGCAAGGCGGTGGTGGAGGCGCTGCTGGGCATGAAGAGCCCCTTTGTGCGCACGCCCAAGTATCGCGTGGCCAAGAAGGGCGAAAAATCCCAGGCTGCCAAGTACCGGAAACGGTTGGTTCTAGCCCCGTGGATCGAGCTGTTCCTGGGCTTTTATTTTCTTGGCGCGATTGTCTATACCTTCTCAAACCACAACTACTTCACCGCGCCCTTCCTCATCCTCTTCGTCATCGGCTACTGGTACACCGGCCTGATGAGCCTGCTGCAGGGCCGCTTCGAGCGTTGGCGCGGCGGCACCGCCAACACAGACGACGAATCCAGCCCCAAGCCGTTCCCGGTGGGTGTGTAATTCAAAGTCGTGCGATTGCGAAGTAGGGTGCGCAGTGGAGAGAATCATGTCCATAAGGAAAGCAAATCTGTCGCCATTGGCTCCGCAGCCGTAACGGCAGACACCGGACTATCCAAGTCCACCGTCAGGCGCGCGTTACGTCAGTTGGAAAAGAAATTGGCGCTGCAAGTGGCCGGTGAGCACGTCCCTGCGATAGCCGAAACGAAGACGGCATGACCTCACAGGGCGATATGTCGCCAGCGTTTTTCGCGCAGCCTGCAAGGGTGCAATCACGATTACGGGTGAGAGTTTTTCATGGCTTTATAGACAGGTGCTTTCTAAAGTGGTGGCCAGAGACGCTACCGAATATCCGTCTCAAGTTCATAATAAGAGCGTTGGATTCGCGAAAAATGGGCATAATATGCAGAATCCTGCGCGTTCGATCGCAAGCCTTCGGCAAGAGTTGCCCCAAAAGTTGCCCCCAATACTCGCGCGATGACCGATTGGTCGCTGGAGGTCGTGTTCGCCGATCAGTCTCGGCAAG